>CAYRMW010000037.1:0-17731 GCA_964425595.1 uncultured Lachnospiraceae bacterium | reverse complement strand
GACATCATGCTCATCGATCCGCTTACATCCACAGTGATCGTACAGTTTGCGATGTCTGCCAGCTCCTCTTCCCACTGCCGGGCCACTTCCGTGGTTTCCATCTTCCGGCTGTCCTTCAGATAAGCGGTAATGGACGCACTGTCGCCTCCCGCGATTCCCCCGCCTCCGCTGGTCGTCATGTAGGAATCCAGATCCTCATGCCTGGTGATGATTTCTTCCACCTGCAGAAGTACTTTATCTATCTCTTCTGTTTTCAGTCCGGGGCGGGTCTCTACGGTGATACTGACCTCTCCGTTATCATCCGACGCCATCAGCTCCGTATCCAGCTGCGTGTCCAGAAAGAAGGACAGGACCAGAAGTCCTACCGAAACTGCCATAACCGTCTTCTTTTTCGGCAGAATCTTTTTCATCACACTGCGGTATCCGTTCTGCAGCCTCATCACAGGTTCGGACAAAGGCGCCCGATCCCTCTCCTTTGGCCTGTACAGCATATAGCACAGAGGCACAATCGAAATGGAAGACAGGAGAGAGGCAAGCATACAGAATACAATGGTGTATCCCAGCGGCCCAAGAACCTGCCCCGTCATACCGGTAAGCATGGCCAGCGGAATAAATACCACGCAGGTGGTGACGGTAGACGCCGCTACGGAAGCGCTTACAAGATTCGTTCCTTCCAGCGCATCCTTCATATATTCCACCAGTCCCCCGGCCCGGTCTGCCGTAGTCCGGAAACAGCTTTCCAGAACGACAATGGAATTATCTACCATCATACCGACGCCCAGTGTCAGAGCGCTTAAGGTAATGATGTTCATCGTCATCCCCATGGCGTTCATGGCGATCAGGGACACGAGAATAGACACCGGAATCGAACTTCCCACGATCAGTGAAGCACGGAGTTCACCGAAGAACAGCCAGATGATGATCATGGAAATCACCATGGCCATGACCATGGTTTCCGCAACCGACTCCAGAGAAGAAACGATATTGTCTGCACTGTCATCCACGATCGTGATGGTCAGATCCGGATCCTCGCGCATCAGCGTATCGATGACTTCTTTCACGGAATCTGACAGAGACACCGCAGATGCGCTCTGCTGTTTGGAGATCCCCAGAGAAACGGTGTCTTTGCCGTTATAACGGGCGATGCTGCTGCCCTCATCCGATGCAGTATAGATCAGTGCCACATCTTCCAGATACACGATATTTCCACCGGCGGTGGTGAGTGGGATCTGGGCCAGCGCCTCTACTGTGTCATAATTCATCCGCGTGCTTAAGGAAAGCTCCTGATTTCCCACAGAAATTTCCCCCGCCGGATAAGCGATGTCCGCTCCGGCTATATCCGCCGCCACAGACGACATGGTCACGCCGTACTGATCCATCTTCTCCTCTACCAGTTCGATTTTAATATATTCTTCGGCTCCTCCGGCGATCGTTACCTCCGCCACATCGGAAATCTTTTCAAATTCCGGAACAATGTCATTATTCACATAATTATACAGGCTTTCCTGCGACACATTGTCTATGACCAGGCGCATATCCAGGCTGGAGTTTGAATTCATCTCCATGATCGTCGGCGTATCCGCATCATCAGGCAGTTCCAGATTCGCCACCTGATCTACCTTCTTCTTCAGATCATCGTAGGCCTCGTCCATATCCGTTCCATATTCGTATTCCAGCATGACCATGGAAACGCCTTCACTGGAAGTGGAGCTGACCGAATCCAGTCCGCTTAAGGTGCTGACCGAATCCTCAATCGGTTTGGTAATCAGTTCGTTTACATCCTCCGGACTGGCGCCGGAATAGGTTGTATAGACGATCATCATGGACATGTCCATATCCGGAATCAGTTCCAGCGTCATGCCCGCAAGCGATTGAAGTCCAAAAACAATCAGACACAGGATAGCCATAACGGTCGTGACTGGTCGTTTGAGGACAAATTTTGTGATTCCCATTTATCCGTCCTCCTTTATGACTCCAGCCGGCCTTCCTCGGCTGTCTCTTCTCCTGCGTCTGTAGATGATCCCCCTCCTGTCTCACCGTTTTCTCCTGCTCCGGCACTCTCTTTATCTGTTCCGGATTCCTTAATCCGTACCGCCGTTCCCTCATAAAGTTCTGAACTCCATGTGGTCACCACAGACTCTCCGCCTTCCAGTCCGGACAGGATCTCAATCCATTCTGCGTCCTGCCTCCCTGTTTCCACCAAAACCTTGTGGAGCGTACCCGTACCGCTGTCATAAGTATACACGTACGAGGCGCCTCCCTCATTGTACACGGCGTCAGTCTGCACTGCCAGAGCGTCCTCCACACTGGAGGAAACCACATAAAGCTTCACCGATGATCCTGTGGACAGTTTGTATTCATCTTCAGCCGCATCCAGCCGCGCCTTGGCGGTAAAGAGTCCGGTGTCCGAATCAGCCATTGTGCTGATTTCGTAAATCGTCCCCGTGTATTCCTCGCCATCCTTTTCTACGGTGATCGGGTCTCCCTCCTGCAGCTGATCCCGGATTCGTTCCGTAACAGAGAAGGAAACGATCTTATTGCCCTGTCCGGAAATGACGCACACCAGATTACTCTGGCTGATCTGGGCTGATTCTACATTGTCCTGATACTGGCGGTAAGCCTGTTCGGAAATACCTCCTCCGGCGTAAAGGACCGACTGGCGGGACAGTTCTTCACTTGCCTGTCTGAGCGCCAGCTGCGCAGAATCCAGGGCGCTCTTGGCGCTTTCTACCTGATCCGTATCAATCACGCAGATCTGCTGGCCAGCTTCGACCACCTGACCGGCTTTAATATTCACCTCCGTGACCTCACCGGAAGCCTTCGGATACACATACACCACCGTTTCCGGCTCCACCGTTCCTACCAGGCCGGTCGTCAGGCGTATATCCCGTACTTCCGGGCTGGCAATCTCCACTATCGCATCTGCCACTGCCTGAGCGAACGGTTCCTCTCGCAAAGCTCTCGGCAGAACCACAGCCAAAAATACGGCCGCTGCCGCACATCCTATTATCCAATTTCTCTTCATCATCTTCTCCTCTCGTCACCGGCTTCTTCCGTCCTCTTTTTATCTGGTTCGGACTGATTTTCCGTTCCTCCTTTCATCACAGCAAAATGTTATCACAATAAGATGAACTGTGTCTGTATCGAGGATGAACTCAAGATGAATTCACATATTTTTCATCAATCTGTTATTTTGCTTATTATTTTCGCGACTTTTTCACAGAACGGCGATAAAATAACAGCGAAAGAAAAAGATCCTTTGACTTCGGTGACGCCGGATGGCTCCCGCAATCCCCAAAACATGAATAAGGAGAATTTCCAGATGGAGATAGTAAAAATATTAATTGTAGAAGATGACGTTTCTCTGTCACAGCTTTATGAGATTGTCCTGAGAAAAGAAAATTATCAGGTCTTCAGAGCTTCCAATGGTGTGGAAGCCTGGAACATTTTAGAAAAAGAATGTATTGATCTGGTCATTACCGATATCCTGATGCCGGTAATGGATGGATTCGAATTCGTGCGCCTGCTCCGGGATGAAAATCCCGTCCTGCCGATCCTGATGATCACGGCCAGAGAGGATTTCTCCGCAAAAAATCAGGGCTTTGACCTGGGCACTGATGACTGCATGACCAAACCGGTGGATGTAAACGAAATGGTCCTCCGCGTGAATGCGCTGCTCCGCCGCGCCCATATCGCTTCGCAGAGAAAGCTTACTATCCGCCGCACGGTGCTGGATTATGATTCCCTGACCATAACCTGCGGCGGAGAAACCTTTACGCTTCCGCAGAAAGAATTTTTTCTTTTGTTCAAGCTTCTTTCTTATCCGAATAAGATATTTACCCGTATCCAGCTGATGGACGAAATCTGGGGACGAAACAGCGATTCCGATGCCCAGACCATCGACGTCCATATCAACCGTCTGCGAAGGCGGTTTCAGGATAATGAAGATTTCCAGATCATCACCGTGCGCGGTCTTGGATACAAGGCGGTGATCCAAGCATGAAGCCAATGCGATTATGGGTACTTTTCATGGCCTCCACGGCCCTTATTCTGATGCTTGGCACCTTGGCCCCCGCCATTCTCACGTTTGCCCTCCTGGAAACAGGTCTGCTCACGACTGCACAGCCGGTGGCGTGGATCCCGCTTTTCGGGATCATCTTCGCGTCACTGCTGTTTTCCCTGTTTCTCCTTACTCTGCTTTCCCGGTATTTTTTCCGTCCTATTCAGGATCTGATCCGTGCCTTAAAGCAGGTGGCCTCGGGAGATTTTTCTGTCCGTCTTCCAGAAGACCAGGGTGAGAAAATCATTCAGGACATGAACTTAAACTTTAACAAGATGGTCCGGGAACTGAATTCCATTAATACCCTCCAGTCGGATTTTATCCAAAATGTGTCCCACGAATTCAAGACACCTCTGGCCGCCATGGAGGGGTACGCCACCCTGATCAGTGAAGCCGCTGATCTCCCCCATGAGCTGCGCGAATACGCCCGCCGGATTCTGGATGGAACCGGACAACTGTCCTCCCTGACCGGAAATATCCTGAAGCTGTCCAAACTGGAAAACCAGCAGATCATTTCCAAAAAGAACCATTTTCTTCTGGATGAGCAGCTGCGCCGGATCATCCTTTCCATGGAACCGGTATGGTCCTGCAAAGAGCTTGAGATGGATCTGGATCTGCCGGAGACCGACTATTACGGCAACGAGGAACTGATGCTTCAGTTCTGGACCAATCTGCTCTCCAACGCAGTTAAATTTACCCCGAAGCAGGGAATCATCTCCATCCGTCTCAAAAAAAATGCCGATTCCGTACTGGTGGAATTCCAGGACTCCGGAATCGGCATGACCGATGAAGTAAAATCACATATTTTTGAACGTTTTTATCAAGGAGATCCAAGCCGCAGCAGCCAGGGAAACGGGCTTGGGCTTGCCCTGGTCAGTAAGATCGTTACCTTGTGCGGCGGAACCATCTCCGTGGAGAGCGAACCAGACAGCGGGTCCCGCTTTCTGATTCAGCTGCCCGCAACATACGATCAGCCATAAACAGCCCGAATACCTTACCCAAATAAGGATACCGCAGCAAACAGAGACGACATCAGCGAAGCCACCAGAGATACAACCGTGATCTGCGTATTGATGGAAGGCCCTGCCGTATCCTTGAAAGGATCACCTACCGTATCGCCGGTAACCGCAGCCTTGTGGGCTTCCGAGCCCTTGCCGCCTTCATTCCCGGCCTCAATGTACTTTTTCGCATTGTCCCAGAGCCCGCCGGCATTGGACATGAACAGGGCGAGCAGCAGGCCGCTCACGATATTGCCTACCAGGAAGCCGCCGATCGCGCTGGGTCCGCCGATAAAGCCCACCAGGATCGTCGCCACAATGGCCATCCCGCCCGCGGGGATCAGTTCCCTTAACGCGCCGTCCGTGGCGATCTGGATACAGCTGTCGTAATCAGCCGATACGCCTTTCTTCCCCTCACGCAGTCCCTTGATCTCCCTGAACTGCCGGTGGATCTCCTGCACCATCCTCTGGGCATTCTTATCCACGCCCAGCATCAGCATCGCGGAGAATACCGCCGGGATCGAGGCTCCCACCAGGATACCGAAAAATACCGTGGGATCCATCAGGTTGAATCCGTCCAGCAGCTCCTTGCCTGCTGCCGCCAGGGACTCATTCACTTCCGACATATATGCGCCGAGAAGAGAAATGACGGTCAGACCGGCCGCGCCGATGGCGAAGCCCTTGGTCACCGCTTTTACGGTGTTGCCCGCGCTGTCCAGTTCATCCGCGATGCGGATCGTCTCTTCACCCAATCCTCCCATTTCCGCCAATCCTCTGGCATTATCCACGATCGGCCCGTAAGCATCATTGCTGATGATCATGCCGACGATGGAAAGCATACCGACCGCCGCCATGGCAATGCCGAAAAGCGCGTAGCCGTCGCCCAGAGGATCACAGATCTTATATGCCGTAAGCGCTGAGATGGCGATACCGACCATGGCCGGCAGGCTGGAAATGAAGCCGTAAGAAATACCGGAAAGGATCGTAAACGCAGACCCGGACTGGGATGCGTGCGCCACCATGCGGACGATCGGCTTGCTGTCATCGGTAAAGTAATCGGTGGTAATGCCGATGATCACGCCCACGATCAGTCCGACTGCCGCCGCGCCCCAGATCCTCCACTGGAATCCGTCCAGGAGGGCCGTAGCCGCCGCTGTCAGGATCAGAAAGATCGCGGTGGTGGTGTAGGTCAGGGAATTCAGCGCGCGGGTAGGATTTCCATTCTCTCCCACTCTGGCGCTGGCAATACCGATGATCGAAGCAAGCAGGCCGATCGCAGCGTAGCAGAACACCATCGCCGTATTGGCGCCGCTTCCCTGATCCAGGGACTGGGCCATCACCAGCGCCGACGCCATCGCCGCCACATTCGAATCAAACAGATCCGCGCCCATACCTGCCACGTCGCCTACATTATCTCCTACATTATCCGCGATCACCGCAGGGTTGCGCGGGTCATCTTCCGGGATTCCCAGTTCTACCTTACCCGTCAGATCCGCCGACACGTCCGCAGTCTTGGTAAAGATCCCGCCTCCGGCCTTGGCAAAAAGGGCCAGGGAACTGGCGCCAAAAGAAAAGCCCAGCAGGATGCTGGCATCGTTGGTGACGATCATCACCGCCATAACGCCGAGAAGGCAGAAAGCAACCACGGAAAGGCCCATGACCGCCCCGCCACGGAACCCGATCAGGAAAGCCGGACGGATTCCCTTCGAAGCTCCCTCGGCCGCGCGTCCATTGGACAGCGTCGCGACCATGATGCCGATCTTCCCGGCCAGAGCGGAAAACGCCGTACCGGCAAGGTAGGCGATCGCCATAATGATGTTATCGGTAAATCCTCCCGTCCATACAGGAGAGGGAAGCAGGATCAGGATCACTACTGCGGCTACACCGGCAAACTTCGCCAGAACGCCGTACTCCTGACGCATAAAGGTATTTGCCCCCGCGCGGATCAGACCGGAAACCTCCAGGATCTTCTTGTTTTGGACCGGCTGGTTTTTTACCCAAAAATAGAGGTAAACGGCAAAGGCAAAGGCAATGAGAACCGAAAAAAATGAGACTGCGTAAACGATTGACACTAGTTGTTCCATAGGTGCTCCTTTCATCGGCGCGCAGCACGCGCCGAAATCCCTAAACACTTGCAGCAAAGCGCAGATGTAAAATCCACTAAATCGTCGTGCAAAAAACACCGATTTGCCTCCAATTATATAGATTGGCAACGCTATTGTCAACGCTATTCGAGGTTAAATTGCATAAAAATTTTGAGCCATTTCATCACCTTTATGCATTTTGCACAATTTTTCTCTCATCCCAAACACACTTCCGCGAATGATCCGATTTCCCTAGCCGATCTCCTCCAGCTGCGCCCCGCGGTAAAAGAAATCCAGGATCTCCTCACAGGTTTTGCCTGCCACGGCCATTCCCTGCGCGCCATTCTGGCTCATGCCGGCCCCGTGGCCGTAGCCGCCGCCGTAGATCTTAAACAGCTTGCTTCCGTCCCTGGCTGTCCCCACTTCCTCCACGGCGATAAACGCGCTGGGCAGGAGGCTTAAGCCGTCCACCGACGTCCCATCCTGCCGTTCAATCTCCAGTTCTGTGCTGCCTAACGCCCTGCGGGCTTCCATCTGCCCCTGGCAGACCTTCGTGTTCCCCTCTACATCGGTGATCACCAGCTGTTTGACGACGCCTCCCGAACCACGCTCCTCCACGCGGATCGAATCAATCTGCGCCATGCCAAGCTGATTCCCCAGGGTGCTGCCTTTATAAAGGGCCGTCCAGCGATACATCGAGGATCCGGCATCGTAAGACGGTACATCCGGATCTTTGATGAATGCCGCAAACGCCTCGTTGCTGGTCAGATCGAGCGTCCTGCGCTGCTCACGCAGCTCTACCGCCTGCAGGTAGGGCGTGGACGCGGCATCGCCTCCCCAGACGCTGCCGTCAGTCCCATGTCCGCACGAGGTAGAATAATAGTAAGCTTCCACCGGCTCGCCGTCATAAAAGAGGACCATGCCGCCGGTTTCCTCTACCGCCTGATCGGTGCGGGAATTCGTCGCAATGTTATTGTACACCTGATAATTGGCGCTGTCGTCCACATGCGCGCCGTACTGACGGTAGCTGTTGCCCATGATCTGGCGGTAGGCATACGTTCTGGCGCAGATCGCCTGTGCCTTCAGCGCCTCCCGTTCATAGCTGGCCGGCATCTCACTGGGCACTACCTTTTTTAAATACTCCTCCAGATCCACCTCATTGATCACGACCAGGCCATCTTCCGTTGGACAGATCTCCATGCTTCCGCTGTAGACCGGCGTTCCCTGACTTCGGGTAAGGCTGTCCACACGGATGCCGTCTGTCTCCGTCTCAAGCGTAATCATCACGCGCCCGTCGGAAAAGATCTCGTCATCCGGTGTAAAGACCAGCTGCGTTCCGGCGCTGACGGTCTCCTCCTGGTCTTCCTTCTCGCCATAGACCAGCACCGCGTCGCTGTTGACGGTGATGGTCACCTGGCTATGGGTGATGTTCTGGAAATTATTGTCCATCAGGAGGACGCGGATACGGTCCGGCTGGAACGGACGGATGATCAACGCCGCGCAAAGCTTGCCGTTGGACGCTACAAATTCCTGAAGATCGTATCCCACCAGAATATCCGACTTGGACTGCTCCTCATACTCGCCGTAGACCTTGTAGACCCGAAACGACGGTCCGATCGGGACCTTCCCATAGCCCTCGATCTCAATATAGTCCTCGCCTACCGCAAGGACTTTTCCCGTTATCCGGTCGTCTTTGATGGCAATCGAAACAAGCTGCCCCGCTTCCAGGCGCAGATCGACAATATTGTGCAGGATTTCCTCATCCGTCCCATCTTCCGGTATGGCAAAGGTCCTGGTAATGGAACCGGCATGGACAGACAGTTCGCCATCATCCACGCTTTCCACCCATACATTTTCATAGGTCACATTCTCCGCGATCAGCCGGCCCACACCGGCCATCTCCCCATCCCGGACAAAAATCAGGATCTCCCGATCCAGATACTGATCCAAAGCCAGCCCCTCAAAGCGAAAATCTCCGCCGCTGGTATAGCAGGTCCAGCTTTCTCCTCCTTCCACGATCGTCGGCGTTCCGTAAAGGATCACATCCAGCGCTTCCGGCCCATCCTGCGACGCCTCCACTGCCTCTTCATAAATGAACCACCAAAGGTCTGCCGGATAAGGTTCGTCCTGGTTGCCCGCATTGACGCTCACCCGGCCGGCATACTTCTCGCCCAGAAAACCGGCCAAAAGCCTGGCTTCCCGGTAAGTCAGCTGCTGCTGCGCCGCCGCGGCCGTACTCTCCGTATATTCCAGGCTCATTCCGCCGTGATCATACAGATAGTCCATATAGATCACGTACCAGTTATTTCGCTCCTTATCAGAAAAAAAGGAGCTTCCCTTCGCTTCGGAATACTGCTCGCATTCTTCCCTGGAAATCCGAAACAGCACCGCCGCCTTGGCCGCCTGCGCTCTGGTGATGCCTTCCCGCTCCGTCTCCGGCTCCAGCCGGAGGATAAGGACGATCAGAACGAAGACCAATGCCAAAATCCCAAAAAATCGGATAATAAATGCTTTTTTGCTCATGACTTTCCTCTGGCTTCACCTAGTTGTCCTTGTCTCCCGCGCCATCAAAGCCCTTTTGGACCTCCGCCGTCTTCTCCCCCGTCTCCGGCATTTCTCCCAGCCGACGCAGTCTGCGGCTGTCCTCATCGATGCAGGCCACCCCCTCGTAGGCCTTAGTATCTTCCGGCAGATTTTTCTTCCTCAGGGATGCCCTCACGCCGTCAGACAAAAGGCGATAGATGACCGCGAAGGTCGGCACGCCGATGATCATGCCCACAAAACCGAAGAGCCCTCCGAACAGGAGGATGGAAAACAGCACCCAGAAACTGGAGACTCCGGTCGATTCTCCAAGAATTTTCGGGCCCAGGATATTCCCGTCGAACTGCTGGAGAAGAAAGATAAACAGGATGAAATAGATGCACTGAATGGGATCCACAAGGAGCACCAGAACAGAAGAAGGGATCGCGCCGATAAACGGGCCGAAAAAGGGGATAACGTTCGTGACGCCGACGATCACGCTGATCAGGAGCACATAGGGCATCTTCATCAGGCTCATACAGACAAAGCAGAGGACGCCGATGATCAGGGAATCCACCAGCTTTCCGATGATAAATCCGCTGAATACCCGATGGATGTAGCGCATCTCCTCGATGATCCAGTTCGCCCATGTCAGCGGGGCCGCGCCGTACGTCATCTTTTTGGCGATCGCAATCAGGCTGTCTTTCATGTTCAGCAGATAAACCATGACGATCAGGCCGATCAGGATATTCTTCATCCAGTTGAACACGCTGACCATTCCGCTGGAAAGGCTCCCAATGATAATGTTCAGGTTCGGCGCCAGCACATTGGAAAACCACTGGCGCAGCCATTCCACAGACTGGCTCATATAGTTGCGCAGATGTACCCCCATCTCCGGGTTATCCGCGAGCATCTGCTCCAGCCAGCTGCTGAACGCATTGATGTTTTCCGGAAGGGCCTCCGTCAGATTCAGCACACTGTTTAACAATTCCGGGATCAGCATGGCAAACAGACCCACAACCACGACAAAAAGCACCAGCAGGCTCACTACGGTGCCTACCGTCTTTCCGATCCGTCTTCTGGCCCCGGCTGACGAAACCACCCTGGCCAGCCGCAGATCCAGCTGGCGCGCGCACCAGTTGTACACCGGCGTCAGAAGGTAAGCCAGCACGGCCCCGTACACCACAGGCATCAAAATCGTCAGCAGCATGAGAGCCAGTGATTTCAGCCATTGAATCTTAAACAGCAGGTAGCCGAACGTAATGCTGGCAGCGATCACGCAGAAAGCAGTCAGCCCCCATTGAACGTATTCATTCTGTTTCCGATCTTGTTTCATGAAAAATCCTTTCTTTGCAAATTCTTCCCTTGCGTTCCCGAGCCGGCCATGCGCCGCCGCGCGCCCGGCTCATACAGCGTTTCCGGTAAAAATTAAAGCAGCGATCTCTCGCTGCTTTTATCTTTGGTAATCCCAAAATGCCGTTTCTTACTAATTGACGCCTAGCTCTGCTAGGTGGGTGACCTCACTTAGACTTTTGCCTTCCACTCGAAGGAGGCCTGACATCCGCCTAAAAATATCGGAATCCCTTATGTCATACTGTAGGTTCAAATAAGGTAAGAGTATCGAACATCCCAGGAATTACACACCCGCGTAACGTCTGAAATCCCCCGCGATTTCATGTAACGATTATACAACAGGTGTATTTGTTTTTCAAGGTCTTTTTTGTTCTTCCACGGCCAGCTTCACCAGGCGGCTGGTGCCCAGTCTGGACGCGCCAAGCGAAAGGAAGGTTTCCGCATCCGCAAAGGAGGAGATCCCGCCTGCCGCTTTGATCTTTACCCTTTCTCCCACATGCTCCGCAAAGAGCCGCACGTCCGCGAAGGTGGCGCCCGACGTGGAAAATCCGGTAGACGTTTTGATGAAATCCGCCCCGGCGTTCGTCACCACCTGGCACATCCGGATCTTTTCCTTCTCGGTCAGCAGGCAGGTCTCAATGATCACCTTCAGGATCTTTTGCCCGCAGACCCCTTTGATCTGGCGGATCTCTTCCTGCACTTTCCGATAATCCCCGTTCTTTACATCGCCCAGATTGATCACCATGTCAATCTCGTCGGCACCGTTTGCGATCGCGTCCTGCGCTTCAAACCGCTTCACCGCTTCCGTCTGGTAGCCGTTTGGGAATCCGATGACGGTGCAGACCTTCATGCGGTCCCCCAGATATTCTCTGACTCTCTTTACGTAAGATGGGGGAATGCAGACCGACGCTGTGCCGTACGCAAGCGCGTCATCGCAGACCTGCCGGATCTCTTCCCAGCTGGCTGTCTGGCCCAACAGCGTATGATCTACCATGCTTAATATCGTTTTCCTGTCCATCCTTACTCTCCATTCCGTGTTTTCGCGGCAGACCGCCGCGAAACCTTCTCCGGACTCAGGACACCGCGTCCGTGCTCGTCTTCAGGATCTGTCCAAGCGCGCTTTCTCCGGACACGGTTCCCGGCTTTTCCACCCCCAGATAATCCAGGATGGTTGCCGCGATATCGCTAAACGAATCCCGCGTTCCCAGATTTACACCCGACCTGACGCAGGGCCCGGCAATGATCCAGGGCGTATACTCCCTGGAATGGTCCGTAGACGGCGTGCTCGGATCGCATCCATGGTCCGCCGTGATCATCAGCATATCCTCCGGCCCAAGCATCGCCAGAAGCTGCGGCACCTTCTCGTCAAACGCTGTCAGCGCCCTGGCATAACCGTCCACATCGTTGCGGTGACCGTAAAGCATGTCATAGTCCACCAGATTCGTAAAGCAGAGCCCGCAAAAATCCCTCTGCCCATATTCCAGGGTTCGACGGATCCCATCCGCGTTCCCCTCGGAACGGACCATGCCGGTGATGCCCCGGCCGGCAAAAATATCCGTGATCTTTCCCACGGCCAGCACATCCATCCCCTGCTCCTTGATCGCATCCAGCATGGTCCTGCCGGGCGGGAGCAGCGAATAATCATGGCGTCTGGCGGTCCGCTTAAAGGGATATTCTCCTTCAAACGGCCTGGCAATGACCCGCCCCACGCCGTAGGGGCCGGTGCACAGCCTCCTGGCGATCTCACAGCACCGGTACAGCTCTTCAACCGGCACCACCGACTCGTGCGCGGCGATCTGGAGCACACTGTCCGCTGAAGTATAGACGATCAGCTTTCCTGTCTCCATATGCTCCCGTCCGTAATCTTTGATCACCTCGGTTCCCGAATAGGGAAGATTGCAGAGAACGCCTCTTCCCGTCTCTTTGGAAAGCGCGTCCAAAAGCTCCTTCGGAAAACCATGAGGGAATAAGGGAAGGGGTTCCGGCGAAACCAGACCCGCGATCTCCCAGTGCCCTGTGGTGGTGTCCTTTCCCATAGAGCGCTCCGCCATCCTTGCCACCGCGCCGGAGAATGTCTCGTCCTGCGCCCCGCGCCCCCATTCCACACCGTCAATGTGAAACAGACCAAGCTTTGCAAGGTTTGGCATGGAAAAATACGGGCTGGCGGCCGCGGCCCGCAGGGTATTGCTCCCGGTATCCTGAAAATCCGCAGCATCCGGAAGTTCGCCGATCCCCACGCTGTCCAGCACGATCAGAAATATTCGTTTCTTTCCCTTCTGCCTTACCATGCGGATATCCCCCTCTATTTAAAAAATTCATGGCTGCCGTGACAGAACAGATATGTAAGCGTTCTGTCAAACCAGCTCACATTCACTTCCTGAGAAGCCGTTCGATTCATAAAATACAGCGCCCCCTGTGAGTAGTCCTCTCCATCAAGGGCCCGATTCACACAATCCACAGTGTCCTGGGTCACCTGTACCCGATCGATCGATCCGTCGATCACCGGCGAAAACTGCGACTCCTGGTACACCACTTCCGTGATGGTGTCCGGAAACTCTTCGTTTCTGACCCGATTCATGATCACATTCGCTACCAGGATCTTTCCTGTGCTGTCGCAAACGCCGGCTTCCGCCTGGACGATCTTCAGCATCACCTGATAATCCTCTTCACTGTACGCGATCCGCAGCGCCTCTTTTCTGGCTTCCTCTTCTTTTTGCTGTATTTCCTCAGCCGCCCGCTTCGCAGCGTCGCCCACCTGGCGTACCCGCTCTTCTTTATTGAGCAGCACAATCCGCTCTCTGACAGCCTCTCCGGACTGCACGCTCTCCATCGCGTCCCGCTCCAGGATGCGGCCAATCAGGGTCTGTCCGCTGCCAGACCCTGACGCGCCGCTTAAGTCTTCCGCTTCCGCCAACCGTCCGCTTTCTTCAAACTCTGTTTTTCCGTCAGCGCAGGCAGCGGCAGCGTCTTCGTAAGCTTCCGCGTCCGGTCCCTGGATGTACAGATCCTCGCTGAACGCTGTGCCCAGAACCTGTACATCCGGGTCTTCTTCCGGCTCCTCTTCTTCTGCCGCATCCTCCGGGGCGGCCTGCACCCGAAAGGCAAGTGCGTTCCTCCCGCCGCCGCCGAAGCTGGTGGAGTTCATTGACACCACCGCAATCACCGTACAGCCTACCGTCAGAACCGCCGCGCTCCGGTGCATCCGCTTGGACACATTTCCCACCAGCACCTTGACAAACCGGAAAAGAGTTTGAAGAAACGAGTGTAATGTTGCCATACATTCGCCTCTTTTCTCATGCAGATAGGGATAATCTCCCACTTTCCGCATCATTTTCCATTCACCAAGGCACATTATATGGGAATCGATGCAAAAATGTCAATGCAGCCTTCTCACTTTTGGCGTTTTTTCAGGCTGGAAAAATTTGTTTTTTCGTTTTTTTGTAACATTTTCATAAAAATATCATCATTTTTCGTTGATAAGTTTCGAAAAATCAGAAATATTTTTTACATATGTGTTACATTTTTGTTGCTTTTTGCACGTGACATTCGCAATTAAAAAACGCTGGCGATATTTTATGTCAATTCCCAAGTCTTTGTTGTCGGTGTCCATCTTCTGCCCTCTTCCTACTGTTCATTGATGTAATTGACCAGTCCGCCGGCCGTAATGATCTTCTGCATAAAAGGCGGAAATGCCTGACCGGTAAAGCTCTGTCCCGTCGTTTTGTCGACAATGACGCCACGGTCAAAATCCACTTCTACCTGGTCGCCGTTTTCGATCGCCTTTGCGGCTTCCGGACACTCGATGATCGGCAGGCCAATGTTAATGGCATTGCGATAAAAGATCCGGGCAAAGGTCTCCGCGATCACGCAGCTCACTCCAGCGCACTTGATGGCTAACGGCGCATGCTCCCGCGAAGAACCGCAGCCAAAGTTTTTATTGGCCACAATGATATCGCCCTTCTGCACCTTGGTTATAAAATCCTTGTCAATATCCTCCATGCAATGCTTTGCCAGCTCCTCGCCCTTCGTGGCGTTTAAGTATCTGGCAGGGATAATTACATCCGTATCTACATTATCTCCATATTTAAACACACGTCCCGATGCTTTCATTGTCATCCTCCTTGCTTATCGCTGTTGTTCGCCCGCGTCTCTTCCTCTACTCCAGCTCGCAGGGACAGGAGATCTTTCCGGTCACCGCGCTTGCCGCCGCCACTGCCGGGCTGGCCAGATAAACTTCTGAGTCCACATGTCCCATACGCCCTACAAAGTTCCGGTTTGTCGTGGATACGCAGCGTTCTCCCGCTGCCAGGATGCCCATATACCCTCCAAGGCAGGGACCGCAAGTAGGCGTACTGACCACCGCGCCCGATTCAATGAAAATTTCCAGCAGACCTTCCTTCAGCGACTGAAGATAGATCGCCTGCGTCGCCGGGATCACGATGCAGCGTACATGCTTTGCCACTTTTCTGCCCTTCATCACCTGCGCCGCGATCCGCATATCGTCCATGCGCCCATTGGTACATGAACCGATCACCACCTGGTCAATCGCGATGTCGCCGACCTGGTCAATGGTTCTGGTATTCTCCGGAAGATGAGGGAAGGATACGGTAGGCTTTAACTGCGACAGATCGATGGTGTAGGTTGCCTCGTACTCCGCGTCTTCGTCCGCTTCGTACACGGTAAATTCCCGAGTGGAATGTTCCTTCATGTACTGCACGGCCAGCTCATCTACCGGGAAGATGCCGTTCTTTCCGCCTGCCTCGATCGCCATATTACAGATCGTGAAGCGATCGTCCATCGAAAGATTCCGGATCCCATCGCCGGTAAATTCCATGGACTTATACAAAGCGCCGTCCACACCGATCATGCCGATAATATGCAGGATCACGTCTTTACCGCTGACCCATCTGCCCGGCTTGCCCGTCAGTTCAAAGCGAATGGCGGAAGGCACCTTAAACCAGGCCTTCCCCGTTACCATGCCCGCAGCCATATCCGTACTGCCCACGCCGGTAGAAAACGCGCCCAGCGCACCGTAGGTACAGGTATGGGAATCCGCGCCGATCACCGCGTCGCCGGCTACCACCAGACCTTTTTCCGGCAGCAGAGCGTGCTCGATCCCCATCTCACCCACATCGAAATAATTGGTAATATCATGGCGACAGGCAAATTCACGGCAGCACTTGCAGTTTTCCGCGGACTTGATATCCTTGTTCGGGATAAAATGATCCATGACCAGGGCAATCTTATCCTTGTCAAAAACGGTCTGCTTCGTCATCCTCGTCATCTCATTGATCGCCACCGGCGATGTAATATCATTGCCCAGCACCAGGTCCAGATCCGCCTCGATCAGCTGTCCTGCTTTCACCTCGGAAAGCCCTGCGTGGGCCGCCAGAATCTTCTGGGTCATTGTCATTCCCATATCGAATAACCTCCTTTGTCATCTATTGCTTTACATTTTAGCATAAGTATTGTTATAATAAAAATACATAATAAGAATACAGTCCATGAAATTTAGTTATGAAATTGTCCGATCCGGCTGATGCCGCGACGATGATCGGCGAAAGGAGGGGCCTTCATGGAGCAGAATCTGGCCCAGTATAAAATTTTTTATGAAGTAGCGAAGGCAGGCAATATCTCGCGGGCCGCGAAGGAGCTTTACATCAGCCAGCCTGCCATCAGTAAGGCCATCAGCAAGCTGGAAGACAGCCTGAAGGTCACCCTGTTTACCCGAAGCTCCCGCGGCGTCCAGCTGACGCCGGAAGGTGAGCTTCTCTTCGCGCACACCAGGGCCGCATTCCAGACCCTGAATCAGGGCGAACAGGAACTGCGCCGTATCCGCGAGTTTAATATCGGCCATCTCCGCATCGGGGTAAGCAATACCCTGTGCAAATATATCCTGCTGCCCTACCTGAAGAATTTCATCGAGCAGTATCCGCACATTAAGATCACCATTGAGAGCCAGTCCACCGGCAAAACGATCTCCATGCTGGATCAGCGCACTCTTGACCTAGGGCTGGTAGCCGAGCCCTCCCTTCGGTCAGGCCTCTCCTTCATCCCGGTCATGGATATCCAGGACACCTTTGTGTCCACCCGCAGCTATCTGGACAATCTGTACCTGCGGGAGGGCAAGGATGCCGATCTGTTTGCATGCGGCAACATCATGCTCCTGGACCAGAGCAATATGACCCGCCGCTACGTCGATGAATATATGAAAGAAAAGCAGATCCGGCCCAAACAGGTCCTGGAAGTGACGACCATGGACCTGCTGATCGAATTCGTTAAGATCGGCCTTGGCGTGGCCTGCGTCATCCGGGAGCTGGTGCAGAAAGAACTGGATTCCGGCCGCCTGATTGAGATCCCCATGGAAAGCCCCATCCACAAACGGACCATCGGCTTTGCCTTTCATCCCGCGAACCCGTCGACCGCGCTGAAAACCTTTCTGGAATTTCTTTACTGATGCAAAAAACGCTGCGTTTCTCCGAAATCCTCGTGATTCCGAGCGAAACGCAGCGTCTGTCTTTCTGCAATTTATATTGGCAGGACGATTAGTTATTGATCAGTTTGTCGTTGTCGTTCCAGCTGTACAGCTTGCGCAGCTCCGCGCCGACCTTCTCCAGCGGATGCTCTGCCTCTCTTCTCTTCATGGCATTGAAGTGCGGGCAGCCCGCCTGGTTCTCCAGCAGCCACTCCTTGGCAAAAGAACCATCCTGAATATC
>CAYRMW010000036.1:0-25408 GCA_964425595.1 uncultured Lachnospiraceae bacterium | reverse complement strand
GAGAATAGCCGTTCCAAGCGAACAACGCTTTTTCGCTCTCGTCCCCATAGACCTGATCCACATCGCAGATATACAGATAATGGTCGCCCACCTCATGAGACTCTTTCAGATTGCAGACAATGGCAACGCGGCTGTGGGCAGGAATTTTGATGGAACTGCCCTCCACCTCGGCAAGCTCAATGTTGAATTTGGCAACTTTATCTGTATTGCGCCCTGTGGTGCTGACGCAGCCGAGGACAGCGTCCGCAATTTCTGCGCCGGGGACAGTCAGAATGACTTTCTTGTTGTTCCGCACCATTTCGCCGCTGTAAGAAGTCTTAGCCATAGCGTAGGCGATCATATTCGGATTGTAGGAGAGATAAGTCCACCAGGACACCGTAGCAAGGTTGGTGGAACCGTCCGGCTTTTGGGTGCATACCACCGTCACCGGGTTGGGGGAAGTCATCTGAGAAGCCTTCGGTAAAGTAATTTGTTTCATTGTTGTTCGTTCCTTTCCATATTATTGAATAGATTTTCCAAGCGCATAGGCTTGTTCAATTTCTGCCTTTCCTTTGATGTCGCCAACGCTCATATTTCCTCCGGCCAGCACATGGCCGAGGTTTTTCCATCGCAGATGCTCCATCAGATGGTCGTAGTACAGGACGGCATCATCGAAACCATGTCCTTCCGCCGCCATCAAAAGGGCAGAGGATTTCCCGTTTCCCAGAAGAAGATTGCCATCTCCTTCTTCAAGCGCAAACAAGCGGTCAAGGGCTGTCCTGAGTTGTCCGCTCATCGTCCAGTAGTACAACGGGCTGGCCAATACGACCACATCGCATTCTTTTACAGCGGGATAAATCTGAGCCATATCGTCCTTTTGAACGCAAGGACATGCTTTGCTGCTGTGTCCGCCAAAGCAGCCCTTGCAGCCGTGAATATCCATTTTGTCCAAGAAGAACTCCGTTACGGTATTGCCAACGCTCTCAGCCCCTTCCGTAAATGCTTTGACAAGGGCAGAAGTGTTGCCTGTTCTGCGGGGGCTGCCGTTTAAGATTACGATATTTTTACTCATCTCTCATACCCCGCGCTTATTTTTTCATCAGGTCTGCGCCGCTGTGCCATGCTTGACCAACCCTCTCGCCAATAGCGTAGTAGCCATTTTGCATTTGATCAAATGTAAAGGCATGAAGTTTTCCGGCATCGATTTTTCCGGCATCATCCAGAACTTTTTCATCGGCAATCACATTGATAATCTTCCCCAGAACACGCAGGCCATAGGGTTGAGACTGCATTTCCACCACTTCACATTCCAATGTGAGCGGGTATTCGGCGATAACAGGCGCATCAACACGCTCGCTTTTGACAGCGTGAAGTCCGGTGCGCTCAAATTTGTCCGCCATCTTGTTGGAAGTGGCGATTCCGAGAAAATCAGACTCCTTCAGAGTGTCTGTTCCGGGAACAGCGAGGGTAAAGGCTTTTCGTGTTTCCAAGTTGGCCACCGTCTTGTGCTCGGCCTCCAGATTCAGCGCGACCATATCTTCCGCGCAAATCCCTCCCCAAGCCATCATCATCACATCAACGGTGTTATCCTCGTTATAAGTGCCAATCATATAGGTCGGCATGGGGAACAAGTAGGGCTTCACGCCCAAATCTTTTGCCATAAACTGTGACTCCTTTCCATACAGGCGGATTGACTTCATCCGCCTTTGATATTATAATCGTAACAAGAATGAAAGGAAAAACAAGTACGCACATTCAAGTGAGATACTAACATAAAAATTATATACTTACTTTTAGGAGAGCGAAAATGAGTATGGAGTGCATCAAAGACGCAAATTTAGAAGAAACCGGATTTAACTACACCATGTCCCTGATACAGGGGAAATACAAAATGTTCATCCTGTACGCCTTGATGGGCTTTCAGGTTGTGCGTTTTAATGAGTTGAAAAAGTACATCAAAACCATTTCCTACAAAACGCTGAGTACGACCCTGAAGGAATTAGAGGCAGACGGGCTTGTCCATCGGGAGGAATATCCACAAATCCCACCAAAAGTAGAATACAGCCTGACGGAGCGTGGAAAGTCACTGATTCCTATTTTAGACAGTACGTGTGACTGGGGAGAGAAAAATAGGTTACCAGCAAAACAGCCCTGATATGGTTTATCTTGAGGATTGATAGATTGATATTTAATTAGATTGTTATTTGATTCTTTGGTATTTCTTTTATTTAGTATTTAATTGTGCGGGATTTTCCGTGTACGGCTTTCCCGTGAACGGATTATCCGTATGCGGGCTTTCCATATACGGATTTCTCCCGCGCGGATATTGCCCATACAGATCAGGCATAAAATAAATTATTTAGCTTCTGAGCGCCGTTGGCATGGGTAGCGGGATATGGCAAGCCGTTCAAAAGCCGCTCACAGCGAAAGAAAATGGCTAAAATCGACCTTTATCCTGACAGTAAATCGTCCTGTCTATCCACCCATTCAAGGTAAAGAAAACCGCCTGCCCCACAGGCCGATTGACCCGGCCAAGGTGACCGGCGGTTTAGATTTTCTGACTGCTCCCGCACTGCTGATTTTGTGTCATTCTTTATTCGAGATTGTCATTAATATGCTTTGCGATGTAATTGTCATGATTCCCATATATGACTACAGAGCGATACAGACGATTAATGAAATATATGGTATGGTAACCGTACTGCTAATTGTCATATGCGAATTTCTTGCAGAAAAAATAATACATAAAAAAAGAATTCGGATTATATTGTGCCATACTGGTTTCTTCAACTGGCAATTCCATTATGTAGCATTGCCATCATTCATATCCACATATTGTCTGCTTCCTATGACTGGAAAAATATTATTTTTATGAGTTTCGGATTGCTAATGATCAATATAATCTCATTCTTTTTATATAGTGCAATGGAAAAGACATATTTAATAAATATGGAAAATCAACTGGCTTTGCAAATGAATCAGCGTTATAAACAACAATTAGATATTATCATGAAAACGCAAGATCAGATACATTCCCTTCAACACGATATGAAATTTCACATCAGAGAATTATTAGCAATGGCGAACTCTAAAAATATGCCAGAAATAATTGACTATCTAAATGAAATGCAAAAGGGAATGGTTAATCCGGATCAATACGTTGATACTGGGAATAAAGAACTGGACGGAAATTTAAACTTTTTTTTGAAAATGGCACATCAAAAATTAAGGAAGGTCTCTACTAAAATTACTGTTCCCGGAGATGATTATATCGCTTTTTTTGACATCAATATGCTAATTGGCAATCTCCTGGAAAACGCTATTACAGCTGCGGAATGCAGCGAAGAAAAGTTGCTGAACCTGGAGATGTTTTCCAAGAAATCTCTGTTATATATTAACACACAGAACAGTTATAACGGAATATTGAATAAAAATAATGGATCGTTTTTCACTACTAAAACGGACAATTGATTACATGGGTATGGATTAAAAAATATAAATCGTATTGTAAAAAAATATCACGGAAGTATTGAAATAGATCACGAAAACAATATATTCTCTGTAAGTATTCTATTATATCTTCCTGAAGAAAAATCGGATATATAATATGTTGGTCAGGGCCTGACACATTCTATTGGATACATCAAAGACAAGGAAATAAAGCTTTTCTCACCAGGCAGAATATGGTATCATGGTACTGTGGTTTTCGTGGCATGATGGCGGGGAGATCCGCCTGCGCCTGGACCAACATACAGCACAAAGGAGGAACTTAAAATGTATGTAGAAAACAAGAATATCGCTCACGAACCGGCAGGAGAGGGCACGGTCAGGAAGGTTCTTGCCTATTCCCCGAACCTGATGACGGTAGAGCTTCAGTTTGAGAAGGGCGCCGTCGGCGCTAAACACAGCCATCCCCATGAGCAGATCGGCTACATCGTATCCGGAAGCCTTGTTTATCAGGAGGAGGGTCAGGGGGATAAGGTTCTGACGACAGGAGATACATATTACGTCGCGCCCAATGTGGTCCACGGGGTCAGGGCTCTGGAGGAGACGAAGCTTCTGGACATCTTTACGCCTATGCGTGAAGACTTCATCCATAAATAAACGAAGTTCATAAGCCATATATACCTGGATAAAGGAGAAAAATATGATTCAGTTTGGAATGCGGTGCCACGATCTGTGTCCGAAGATGGAGATGGAGAAGCTGTTTGAAGTCGTGAAGGAAAATCAGATTCATCAGGTGCAGCTGGCATTTGCGAAGTCGATCACCAATTACGATTTCTCTGTCGGGCATTACAGCGCCGGATTCGGCCGCTATATCCGGTCCCTGCTGGAGAAGAATGATATTCATGTGGCAGTCCTTGGCTGCTACATCAACCCGACGAATCCCATCGAAACCAGACGGCAGGCAGAGGTGGCGCGTTTTATCGAGCATTTAAAGTACGCCAAAGCGATGGGCGCGGATATGGTAGGCACGGAGACGGGGCGTTTTGACCCGAATATGAAGGTCGTGGCGGATACCCGGACGGAGGCGGCTTATCAGCTGTTTTTGAAAAGCTTCCGCGAGATCGTAGCCGCGGCGGAAAAGCTGGGCGTGACGGTGGGCGTGGAAGGCGTGTTTGACCATACGCTTTACAGTCCTGCGATGATGAAGCGTTTCCTGGAGGACATCGACTCTCCCAATGTAGAAGTGATCCTGGATCCGGTGAACCTGATCCATCCGGAGGAAGTGGACTGCCAGGAGGAAGTGATCGGCAAGGCGTTTGCCTATTACGGCGACCGGATCACCATGATGCATATGAAGGACTTTGTCTTTGAAGGGCGCAGCCAGAAGTACCGCCACGTAGGCGAAGGCCTGTTTTGCTACGAGCCGCTGATGAAATTAGTCAAGAAGCAGAAACCGCATATCACCATGCTGATGGAAAATTCCAGCCGGGAGCGTTTCCACGATGACGTCCGGTTTCTGCAGGATATCTACGACAGGACCGCGGTCGACTGACGGAAACGGACGGTATTTTGTGGAGACATTTTCATCACATTTCCACGGGCGTCACGCCGGAATAGAAAAACCGTTAGAAAAAACCCACAAATTTTCATAGAATCATCTTGACAGATATGGCAAATAGTGCTATATTCCCTATTGTGAGAAGCACAATGGGGTGCCTTACATTTATGTACTTTGGCATGGGGATGCCAGAGCGTGAAAGCTAATAGTGTGACGGTTTTTGATCGTGACCGGAGGGCTGTCTTCTGTGGGGGAAGGACAGCCCTCATTTTTTGCGCCGATTTGGATCCGTCAGCGCCTGATGCTCTTCTACCAGGTCGGCCAGCGTGACGTGATCGACCACGTGGCTGATGGCGCTGTCTATTTTTTTCCATACGCTTAAGGCGGCGCAGCAGTCGGAACGGCCGCAGGGATTCGGTTCGTCTTCCAGGCAGGGTACGGGCGCCAGGTTCCCCTCAGTCAGGCGCAGGATCTCCCCTACGGTATACTGAGACGGGTCGCGGCTTAACAGATACCCTCCTCGGGCGCCGCGGACGCTTTTGACGTAGCCGGCGCGGCAGAGGATGGTGACGATCTGCTCCAGGTACTTGACGGAGATCTGCTGGCGCTCGGCCACCTGGCTGATCTTGGTGCATTCCCCCGGATGAAGCGCGAATTCCAGCATCATGCGGAGCGCGTAACGGCCCTTTGTGGAGATTTTCATCTTCTAAACACCCCTATTCTTATCTGATTAATAGGATATAAGACATTGTACTTGATTTGCGGCCGGTTGTAAATGGATATTGTCATATTTTCGGCGTTATGCTATGCTGAAATCGTTGTTCGATTTGGATGGCAAAGGAGATCATCCCTGAACGGCTGCCGCCTGCCCGGTGGAAGACGATCAGAGAGGGCACAAAGGAGAACGGCCATGAAAGATGGATTTGTGCGGGTCGCGGCGGCGACTCCGAAAATTACCGTTGCGGATCCGGACGCTAACCGGAAAGCAATTATCGAATTAATGAAGGAAGGCCAGGCCAGGCAGGTGGAAGTGATGGTATTTCCCGAGCTGTGCGTTACCGGCTATACCTGCCAGGATCTTTTTTTACAGTATCCCCTGATCCGGCGGGCGAAGGATGCCCTGGGAGAGATCGTCAGGGCGTCCGCGGATCTGGATATGCTGGTTTTTGTGGGCCTTCCGTGGGAGCGGGACGGCAAGCTCTATAATGTGGCGGCGGCGGTCTGCGGCGGGAAGCTTCTGGGCCTGGTCCCGAAAAAAAACCTTCCGAATTACTCGGAATTTTATGAGCTGCGTCATTTCTGCCCGGGTAATGACCAGCCATGGGAAGCCTGCGATGGATTTGCGGGAGAACCGGTGCTGATGGGGAGCCGCCTTTTGTTCCGCCGCGCCGGCGACCCTGCCCTCACCGTAGCGGCGGAGCTTTGCGAGGATGTGTGGTCTCCCTGTCCGCCCAGTATACGTCATGCCCTGGAGGGCGCTTTGCTGGTCGTCAACTGCTCGGCCAGCGATGAGACCACGGGGAAAGATGTATACCGTCATGACCTGATCTGCGGGCAGTCGGCCCGGCTGGTCTGCGGATATGTATACGCCAATGCGGGAGAAGGGGAGTCCACCCAGGATCTGGTGTTCGGCGGCCAGAATATCATCGCCGAGAACGGCACCTGTCTGGCCGAGTCGGCCAGGTTCGGTCATGAGATGATCATTGCCGATCTGGATCTTGAGCGGTTAAGCAGCGAGCGGCGGCGGATGAACACCTTCCGCAGCTCCCATGATCTTTCCGGAACGGAGATCGGAGCGGAGGTCACGGGCGGGAGCGCCTACCGGATCATTCCTTTTTCGCTGAAGGAACGCGAAAAGGATAAGCTCCTGCGGCCGATCGATAAGGCGCCATTTGTCCCTCATGACGCGGGGCAGAGGAACCGCCGCTGTGAGGAAATCTTATCGATCCAGTCCATGGGTCTGAAAAAGCGCCTGGAACATACAGGCAGCCGGAGCGCAGTGATCGGCATCTCCGGCGGGCTGGATTCCACCCTGGCCCTTCTGGTGACGGCGCGTGCCTTTGATCTTTTAGATATCCCCAGAGAGCAGATCTGCTGCGTCACCATGCCCTGCTATGGCACGACCGACCGGACCTACCGGAATGCGTGCGCGCTGACGGCGAAGATCGGAGCGATCCTGCGCGAGATCCCGGTGAGGGACGCGGTGGATCAGCATTTCCGGGACATCGGCCACGATCCTGCAGTCCATGATGTTACCTACGAAAACAGCCAGGCCAGGGAGCGCACGCAGATCCTCATGGATCTGGCCAATCAGCAGAACGGGATGGTGATCGGGACCGGCGACATGTCGGAACTGGCTCTCGGGTGGGCCACGTACAATGGAGACCACATGTCCATGTATGCGGTAAATGCAGGGGTGCCGAAGACGCTGGTGCGCCATCTGGTCCGCTACTATGCCGATACCTGCGTGGAAGAAGAGCTTTCCGCTGTTTTGTACGATGTGCTGGACACACCGGTGAGCCCTGAGCTTCTGCCTCCGGAGGACGGGCAGATCTCCCAGAGGACGGAGGATCTGGTTGGACCCTATGCGCTGCATGATTTCTTCCTATATTATGTACTTCGTTTCGGCTACATGCCTTCCAAAATCTTCCGGCTGGCAAAGCAGGCGTTTGCGGGAGAGTATGACAGTTCGATGATCTTAAAATGGCTGGAGGTGTTTTACCGGCGCTTCTTTTCTCAGCAGTTTAAGCGTTCCTGCCTTCCGGACGGCCCCAAGGTGGGTTCGGTGGCAGTCTCCCCCAGGGGGGATCTGCGGATGCCAAGCGATGCCTGCCGGAAGATATGGCTGGATGATCTGGAAAAAGTAAAGGTGGCAAAGGAAGATGCGGGACGTTTAGCCGGATATTTTCGGAAAGGAACGGATAAAAGTTCATGATAAACAGTACGGCAAATAAACAGGTACGCCGGGTAGCGAACCTGGTCAAAAAGGCAAGGGCGCGCCGGGAGGAAGGTCTTTATGTGGTGGAGGGGCTGCGTATGTGCCGGGAGCTTTCGCCTGATCAGACGGAGATCCTTTATGTATCGGAAAGCTTCCTGAAAGAAGCAGAACACCGGAAAATGACCGAGGGATATGCATGGGAGACCGTGTCTGACCAGGTGATGAAGGTGATGGCTGACACCCAGTCGCCCCAGGGGATCCTGGCCCTGGTGCGCCGAAGGGAGTGGACTCTGGAGGAAATTCTTGACCGGCACGGGACGCCGCTTCTGATGGTGCTGGAAACGGTTCAGGATCCGGGAAATCTGGGCACGATCCTGCGGGCGGGAGAGGGAGCCGGGATCACCGGCCTGATCATGAACGCAGGGACGGCAGATATCTATAACCCCAAGGTGATCCGCTCGACGATGGGTTCGATCTACCGGGTGCCCTTCGTATATGTGGACGATCTGGAAAAGACCTGCGGAGAGATCAGGAAGCGTGGCATCCGGCTCTTTGCCGCCCATCTGGAGGGATCGGAGGCGTATGACCTGGAGGACTACACCGGTCCCTGCGGTTTTCTCATCGGGAATGAGGCAAACGGCCTGACCGGGCGCACAGCGGCGCTGGCCGACGTCCGCATCCGTATCCCGATGGCCGGACAGGTGGAATCGCTGAATGCGGCGGTTGCGGCGTCTATCCTGCTGTTTGAAACGGCCAGGCAGCGGAGGATGAAGGGTACGTCCCTTAACACCGCATCGCATTAAAAAGTTGACAATTTTCATCGTATTTGCTACCATTATACACATCTTGTCGGATGGATATCCGATGATATTGATGAAATGCGAGGGAGAGATATGTGGAAGTATGTTATAAAACGTCTGGTGATGATGGCGGTTGCGCTGTTTTTTATCGTCCTCCTGACCTTTGTCATCATGCATGCGATTCCCGGAGGGCCGTTTACCAGCGACAGGAAGGTGTCCGCTGAGGTGGAAGCGGCTTTAAATGCGAAATATAATCTGGATGCGCCGTTATATGAGCAGTTTTTCGATTATCTGGCCGGCGTTTTGCATGGCGACTTTGGCCCCTCTTATAAATATACAGGAAAGAGTGTAAATGATTTTATTGCCAATGGGTTCCCGGTATCGGCAAAGCTCGGCCTCATTACGATGATCTTTGTGCTTCTGGCCTCGATCCCCATGGGGATCCTGGCTGCCATTAAAAACGGAAAGTGGCAGGATATGGCCATGATGGCGTTGGCGACCGTCGGCGTGACCATCCCCTCGTTTGTGATCGCTTCTGTCCTGATCTACCTTTTTTCTTTTCGCCTTAACTGGCTTCCCACCTACGGCGTGGATACCTGGAAGGGGTATATCCTCCCGGTGATCGCTCTGGGCGGATATTCGGTCAGTTATCTGGCCAGGCTGATGCGTTCCAGCCTTCTGGAGGTCATGGGACAGGATTACATCCGGACTGCCAGGGCCAAGGGCCTTTCCGAAACGAAGGTGATCCTGCGTCATGCCCTGCGCAACGCGTTGATCCCTGTGATCACCGTTCTCGGCCCCACGGTCGCGAACCTTCTGACGGGAAGCTTTGTGGTGGAGAAGATCTTCGCGATTCCCGGGCTTGGCGTTCATTTTGTCAACAGCGTGTCCCAGAGAGACTACACGACGATCATGGGCGTAACCATTTTCTACGCCACGTTTCTTCTGGCGATGATCTTCATTGTAGATTTATTCTACTGCCTCATCGACCCAAGGATCAAATACGAATAGGCAGGGGAGAGCAAATGGAACAGAAATGGGAACTACTTACATCAACAAATGAAGACCGGGAAAAGATATGGAGGAAGAACCGCACCTTTGCAGGGGATGTCTGGTTTCGGTTCAGGCGAAAACCGACCGCGATTGCCGGCCTGGTGATCATTGTGCTGCTGCTGTGTTTTGCTGTTTTCGGCCCGTTTTTTACCGGCTACAGTTATTCCGATCAGAATCTGGAAGTGGTTAATATCCCGCCGTTGATGCGGGTATACGAGACGCCGGACGGCAGCGGCTATCTTTATATTACGCAGTCGCTGAAGGTTGTTTATGTCCATCCGGATGGTACGCTCGGCGATCAGCTGCAAAAGGTCCGAAGCGAGGACAGCCAGATGATGACGATCTTTGACTGTGACGGCACGGAGGTCGCGCTGTATTACGGCCAGAAACCGTATGTCATCGCAGATCAGGAAACCAAGATCATCTACCCTTCCACGCTTAAGTGGAACCGCTCCTATGTTCTGGGGACGGACGCGCTGGGAAGAGATATCCTGACCAGGCTGATGTATGGGACGCAGATCTCGCTTCTGGTGGCGTTTATCGCGGCTGCCGTAAATATGGTGATCGGCATCCTGTATGGAGGCATTTCCGGATATGTTGGAGGAAACACGGACGCGGTCATGATGAGGATCGTCGACGTGATCAGCTCCATTCCCCTGACGATGTATGTCATTTTGATCATGGTGCTGATCGGCAACGGGCTGCACAGCATTATCATCGCGCTGGGCAGTGTTTACTGGGTCGATATGGCCCGTGTGGTCCGCGGGCAGGTGCTCAGCCTCAAGGAACAGGAGTTTGTCCTGGCGGCCAGGACGATCGGCTCTTCCACAAAGACGATCCTTCTGGAGCATCTGATCCCCAATGCCATGGGCTCGATCCTGGTAACAGTGACTATGCTGATCCCGTCCGCGATCTTCATGGAGGCCTTTCTGGGCTATGTCGGGATCGGTCTTCAGCCGCCGTTAGCCAGTCTGGGGACCATGTGCAATGACGCTTCGGCTAATCTGCGCACCTGTCCTTATCAGCTGTTTATCCCCGCGCTGGTCATCTGCCTGATCATGTTCGCGTTTAACTTTGTGGGCGACGGACTGCGCGACGCACTGGATCCCAAGCTGAAAAAATAAGCGGGTCCGGGAAACGCCGGTCTGTCCATCCGGATGCAGCCGGATATTGATGAGAAAACGCCGCGCAGCGCGGCGCCGGAGGAATCATGGAACCGATTTTACAGGTTAAAAATCTGAAAACATCTTTTTTTACCAGCAGCGGAGAAGTGCAGGCCGTGCGCGGTGTCAGCTTTACTGTGGAAAAGGGGGATATACTGGGCATTGTCGGCGAGTCGGGAAGCGGGAAGAGCGTAACTTCCATGTCCATTCTCCGGCTGCTGGCAGACACAGGGAAAATAAAAGAGGGGGAGATCCTGTTTGAAGGCCAGGACCTGACCAGGATAGGGATGAAGCAGATGAGAAAGATCCGCGGAGAAAAGATCGCCATGATCTTCCAGGATCCGATGTCTTCGCTTAACCCCTTGATTCCGGTTGGGAAACAGGTGGCGGAGATCATCAGCGAGCACCACCCGGAAAAGAAGAAGGACGAATTAAAACGAGAGGTCCTGGAGCTGTTTTCCCAGGTGAGGATCCCGGAGCCGGAGAAGCGGTACAATGCCTATCCGCATGAATTTTCGGGCGGGATGCGCCAGAGAGTGATGATCGCCATGGCGCTGGGAAATAAACCTGATCTTCTGATTGCCGATGAACCAACCACAGCTTTGGATGTCACGATACAGGATCAGATCTTAAAGCAGATCCGCGGGCTGCAAAAGGAATTTGGGACCAGCATCATGTTTATTACGCATGACCTTGGCGTCGTGGCGGAGCTGTGCACCAGAGTGATCGTCATGTACGGCGGTCTGGTGATGGAGGAAGCGGGGATCGACGAAATTTATGCCGAGCCGAAGCATCCCTATACCCTTGGGCTGTTGGCTTCGATCCCGAAGCTGGAACAGGATAAACGTAAGCGTCTGTCGCCGATTCCGGGTTCGCCGCCGGATATGACGAATCCGCCGCAGGGATGTCCTTTTTCCCCCCGCTGTCCCTACGCGAGGAATGTCTGCGCCGCGGAATGCCCGGATCTTAAGGATGTGGGAACGGGGCACCGCTCCCGGTGCTGGCTTCTGGATCCGGATGCGCCGTCGGATCATAATCCGTTCCGCTGAGAGAATTTGTGTTGGAGGATGATATGGGTGAATCGATTGTGTTGGAGGTCAAAGACCTGACAAAACATTTTAAGGCAGGAAGCTCCGGCAAACAGGTGGTGCATGCGGTGGACAGGGTCAGCTTTACGCTGGCGAAGGGAAAGACACTCGGTCTGGTGGGCGAGTCCGGCTGCGGAAAGTCCAGCTGCGCGCGGACGATCATCCGCATCTATGAGCCGACGTCCGGACGCATCATCCTGAACGGTCAGGATATAACCACGCTGAGCCAGAAGGCCTTGCAGCCGATCCGGAAAAAAATGCAGATGATCTTTCAGGATCCGTACGCTTCCCTGAACGCCAGGATGACCGTGCGGGACATCATCGCGGAACCGCTGGTCGCCCATCATCTGATCAGAAAAAAGGATCAGGCGGATGAGTGGGTCTACCCTATGCTGGAGCGGGTCGGCCTTACCAAGGAGCATGCCGGCCGCTATGCCCATGAATTTTCCGGCGGACAACGGCAGCGGGTCGGGATCGCCCGGGCGCTGATCCTGCAGCCGGATCTTGTGATCTGCGACGAACCGATCTCCGCGCTGGATGTCTCGATCCAGGCGCAGGTGGTCAATCTGCTGAAGGATTTCCAGGAAGAGAAGGGGATTTCTTATCTCTTTATCGCTCACGACCTTTCCATGGTCCGCTATGTTTCCGATGACGTGGGCGTCATGTACCTGGGACAGCTGGTGGAGATCTGCGAGGCGGACGAGATCTATAAACATCCCCTTCATCCTTACACCCGGGGGCTTTTGGGGAGCATTCCTGTTGCTGACCCCAAACTGGCCAGGGAGAAGGAGAAGAGCAGTATAGAGGGGGATATCCCCAGCCCGATCGACCCGCCGGCAGGCTGCCGCTTTCATACCCGGTGCCCCTATGCGCGGCCGGCCTGCAGCCAGGAAGCGCCGAGCATGGCAGAAGCAGCTCCGGGGCATATGGTAGCCTGCCATCTTTACAGCTGAAAGGGGGGACATATACCGCCGCTGCGGCGGCGAACGGGCAGAAGAACTTTGGCGACATGCCACAAAAAAGGAGGAGAAGATGATGAAAAAGAAACTTGGCATTATGCTGGCGCTGGGCATGGCCTGCAGCACGGTTCTTTCCGGATGCGGCAGTTCTTCCAGCGAGACAGAACCGCAGACCATTGCGGAAGCGACTACGGAAGCGGCTTCGGATGAAGCGGCGACGGAAGCGGCAGAGAGTACGGAAGCGGGCGGCGCGCAGGAGATGACCTTTATCATCAGCAATGAGCCGGACGGGATCGATCCGGGCATCACCAACAATTCCTTCGCGTCTATTTTCCTGGCAAACTGCTTCGAAGGCCTGGTAACTTATGATTCCACAGGAACCGTGGTAGGAGGAAACGCGGAGTCATGGGATATCAGCGATGACGGGACGGTGTACACTTTCCATCTGCGGGACGGATTGAAGTGGAGCGACGGCAGCAGCCTGACGGCGAATGACTATGTATATGCCATGAAGCGTGTCCTTGACCCCGCGACCGGCGGCCAGTATGTAGACATCCTGACTTCCTACATTAAGAATGCGAAGGAGTACTACTCGGGAGAGGCGACGGAGGATGAGCTGGGGATCGAGGCCCTGGATGATCAGACGCTTGAGATCACCCTGATCCAGCCGACTTCCTACTTTGTCGACCTGCTGACTATGTGGGTGTTCGATCCGGTGCAGCAGGCGACCATTGAGGCCAACGGCGATCAGTGGACGGCCTCCGCCGACACGTACATCTGCAACGGCCCCTTCAAGATTACCGAGATGAACATGGGCGAGAGCATGGTCCTGGAGAAGAATGAAAATTACTGGGACGCGGAGAATGTGACGCTGGAGAAGCTGACGCTCCGCTACGTTCTGGATACTTCCACGGCACTGACGGCGTATGAATCCGGCGAGGTTGACGGTATCCGCAATATCCCGTCTGCCGATTACGCGCGGTTGCGGGCGGAGGATGCCGGTGTACAGACGGTAGCCAACTACGGGACGGTTTGGTACAACATCAACTGCTCGAAGGAGCCATACAATGATCCGCTGGTGCGCAAGGCGCTGAACCTGGCGATCGATCGTGAATCGATCATCAACAACGTGGTCCAGCTGGATGCGACTCCGGCCTATAATTTCCTGGCTCCGGGGTATGTGGTCGACGGTAAGGACATCACCGAAGGACGTTCTGACCGCGGACTCAGCCCGAACGCGGATCCCGAGGCCGCGCAGGCCGCGCTGGCGGAAGCCGGATATCCTAACGGGGAAGGCTTCCCGACCCTTGAGCTGTCCTATTACTCGGATGATACGGTGAAGAAAGTCGTCGAGGCGATGGCAGAGATGCTGCAGACGAACCTGGGCATCAATGTTGAGATCTCTTCTAATGACTGGGCGATCTTCTATGAGGATGTTCAGAACGGCGATTATGATGTGGCGGCAATGGGCTGGACGGCGGATTATACGCATCCCATGAGCTTCCTTCCTCTGCTGGTGACCGGTGACGCCAACAACAACAGCTTCTACAGCAATCCGGAGTACGATGCCTTAGTCGAGCAGGCGATGGCGGAGACGGATACAGAAGCCGCGGTTGAGCTGATCCTTCAGGCGGAAGACATCGCCATGGACGAATATCCCTTCATCACCCTGTATTACAAGACCAATGATTTCCTGATGAAGGATTATGTGCAGGGTTATTATATGCTTTCCAACGGCAACCTCTGCTTTAAAAATACGACGATAAATAAATAAGACAGGACATGCAAAAGAGGCAATCCCGGAGAATCCGTACTTTTTCCAAGCGTGAATTCTCCATCGGATTGCCTCTTTTTTTGCGATTTGCTGCGGCGCCTGTGTTTCTACATCTTTTCGCCGGGTACCGTCGGGACAGCTTCCTTTGGAACCGGGCAGAAGTAGCCGCCGTGGCGCTGCCGCTTTTGTTCAAATTCCTCCTTTGCCGCCTTAAGGATCTCCGGCTTTTCGATCAGATCGATCGCTGTGGCGGCCAGTACCTTTCCGGCCAGGAGCATGCCTTTATGGGCGATGGAAGTGCGGCCGCAGGACACGTTCTGCCAGGAGTGGCCCGGCGCCTTGGCCGGGAAGGTGACGGCATTAAACTGGGCTGTGGGAATGCACCAGCTTACGTCGCCTACATCCGTCGAGCCCATCCGGGCTTTCTCCGAGTAATGGTAGGGGATGAGGAAGTTGTTGATCGGTACTGTCCCGTGTGCGGACTGCGCGTCGACAAATTCGTAGATCTCCTGGCCTTTTTCGGCGGCGGACTCCAGAAGGCTGTCGTCCTTCATCTCTACCGAATCGCAGAGCGCCCGGGCATAGGCGGTTTCCTCCTCGGTGTAGGACGGAAGCCCGATCTCATGGAAATTCTCCCAGATCAGAGTCTGGAGGGTTTTGTTCGGCAATTCATTGGAACAGCCGTCGATAAACCGTTTTTCCATTCTGGTGTCCGTCATCATGGAGGCGGCCAGCGCGATCCGGTCTACCCGTTCCTGCAGCGCCAGCGCGTCTTTTGCCCATACCGAACGCACCATGTAAAGGACCTGGGCCCTTGGCTGCACCACATTCGGGGAGTCTCCGCCGGCATCGGTGATGGAGTAATGGATGCGGGCGCCGTCCGGCATATGCTCGCGTAAAAACTGGACGCCGATGTTCATCAGCTCCACCGCATCCAGCGCGGACCGTCCCTTGTCCGGCGCGCCTGCCGCGTGGGAGGCAATACCGGTAAATTTATACTCGGTCTGGATGCAGGTCGTGCAGGTGCCGGAGGTCACCTGGTTTTCCGTTCCCGGATGCCAGGTGAGGGCGGCGTCGCACTCGGCGAACCTGCCGTCCCGGGCCATGAAGGCCTTGGTCGCCGCTCCCTCTTCGCCGGGGCAGCCGTAAAAGATGACGGTGCCGTGTCCATCCCCCTTTTCTTCCAGGTATTTTTTGATGGCAAATGCCGCCGCCATGGAACCGGCGCCGAGCAGGTTATGCCCGCACCCGTGTCCGTTCCCGTCCGCTTCCCGTTCCTCCCGTTTTACGGCTCCGGCTGTCTGGGACAGGCCGGTCAGAGCGTCGTACTCGGCCAGGATGCCGATCACCGGCTTCCCGGAGCCGTAGGAGGCGCGGAAAGCCGTCTCGATGCCGTTAAAGGGGGATTCTACCGAAAAGCCCTCCTCCTGAAGCACCTTCACGTAAAGCTTCGCGGACTGGTATTCCCGCAAAGACAGCTCGGCATAATCCCAGATCCGATCCGAAACATCGGTGATCACCGATGCTTTCTCATCAATGTATGATAGAACGTTTTTCCTGGTCTCTGTCATGGTCAACCTCTCCTTTTCCTGCGCTGTGATTTGGGACGGCGCGTATCTAATATAATACCTTGCTTAAGAATTCCCTTGTCCTTGGATTCTGCGAATGGTTAAAGACCTCGTCCGGCGTCCCCTTTTCGGCGATCACGCCGGCGTCCATAAAGAAGACCCGGTCGGAGACCTCCTTGGCGAATCCCATCTCGTGGGTGACGATGATGGTGGTCATGCCGGTTTTGACCAGCTCTTTGATGACCTGGAGCACTTCGCCGACCATCTCCGGATCCAGAGCTGAGGTGGGTTCGTCAAACAGCATGACGTCCGGCTCCATGGCCAGGGCGCGGACGATCGCGAGACGCTGTTTCTGGCCGCCGGACAGCTTCTTTGGATACTGATCCCATTTTTCCGCGAGTCCGACCCGGGCCAGGAGTTCCCTTGCCATTTCGTCGGCTTCCTTCTGGCTTTTCTTTCCCAGGAGTACCGGGGCCAGGGTGATGTTTTTGGACACCGTCAGATTGTTGAATACGTTAAAGTGCTGGAAGACCATGCCCATTCGCTGACGGTGAAGATTGATGTTCACCTTCTGGTCGGTGATATCCACCCCTTCAAAGTAAATATGACCGGAATCCGGAACTTCAAGCAGGTTCAGACAGCGCAGGAAGGTGCTCTTTCCGCCGCCGGAGGGGCCGATCACCGATACCACCTCGCCTTTCTTGATCTGTTCTGACACCCCGCAAAGGACCTGGAGATTGCCGAAGGATTTGTGCAGATCCTCCACACGGATCATTACCTGATTATCGTTCACTTGCATTCATCCTCCTCTCCAGTAAAGCGACCAGTTTTGACATGATAAAGGTCAGCAGGAAGTAAATAATGCCGATGATGGTCAGCGGCTCGAGTACCCGGAAGGTGATTCCCTGGATCGTCTTGAACTGGGTCATCAGTTCGCCGATAAAGAAGGTCGACGCCAGGGAGGTTTCCTTCACGATCGCTACAAACTCATTGCACAGAGCCGGCAGGATATTCCTGACTGCCTGGGGAAGCACGATATGGAGCATCGTCTGGCGGCCGGTCAGACCGAGCGAGCGGGCAGCTTCGGTCTGGCCGATGTCCACAGCCTGGATGCCGGAACGGACGATCTCACAGATATACGCGGAGGAATTCACGCAGCAGGCCACCATCACGCAGGTAAATTCACTCAGATTTAAAAAGGGAAGCCACTGCGGCAGCATAAAATAGAAAAAATAAAGCTGCAGCAGGATAGGCGTGCCGCGGATCACTTCGACGTAAACCGTGGCGATCAGACTGAAGGGACGGAAATTTCCGATCCCGAATTTACTGCGGCGCATAAGCGACAGCAGAGAACCGAAAACGGTACTGATCAAAACCGTCAAAATTCCCATGTAGATGGTCATCCAAAGACCATTCAGGAAAAGGCTCCAGTACCGTTCCCACAGCTGAAGCATGATTTCAAAAAACTGCATTCGCGTTTAACTCCTTTCTGGCGCATACACAAGTCTTCCCGGTGGATGATCTAGTTGGTCTCAATGCCAAGAGACTGGGCCAGTTCGGTCGCCTCCTGCTTCCACTGCTCATACAGCCCCTGTTCATTTACCTCGGCGATAATTTCGTTGACTGCGGCGGTGAGTTCATCATTTCCTTTTTTTATGACAACAACATTTCCGTCGCTCTCATACTCAAACATGAAATCTGCCATGGCGACCTCCGGGTAGGAATCAGACAGGGAGAGACCATTGTCCCCGGAAACGGCAAGCGCGTCCACACGGCCGTTGATCAGCATCAGGACGCCTTCCGATACGGAGGTCACCGGCTGGATCGTGATATCGGAAGGAAGCTGTTCCTGCACCAGCTGCATCTGAAGGGACGCGTTCTGGGCGGCAATCTTCTTACCGGCAAAGGATTCGGCTGTGTCGTAGTCAGAGGTCTCATCCTTTAACACGAGGATGCCCTGTCCGGCTTCCGGGTTGACGTTATAGGGATCAGAAAGATTCGCGGCCTCCGCGCGTTCTTCGGTGTAGGCGAATCCGGAAATGCCGATGTCAATGGTATCGGAGGACAGTCCCTGAATGATCGCGCCAAATTCCATGGGGCTGATCTCCAGTTCCACACCCAGTCTCTGCGCGATGTATTTGGCCAGTTCAATATCGCTTCCTACATATTCCGTGGTGCCGGAGCTGACGTCCTGAAACTCCCAGGGCGCGAAATCCGGGGCTGTTCCCAGGATGATCTTCCCGGCGTCGATGACCTTGGCCAGGTCTCCGTCGGGCGTCATATTGGCTACCGCTTCCAGTACATCACTCTCTTCGGACTCTGCATCGGCTGATTCCCCGTCGCTGTCAGCGGCTTCTTCGTCCGCCTCCTGCGCGGCGGTATCTTCGGTTTCTTCTTCGGTCGATGCCTCCTCTGCCGTGGTCTCCGCCGCGGCCGTCTCCGTCTGCTGGCCGGAACATCCGGTCAGCGCGGCTGCTGCAGCCGCAAATGCAAGAGCAATTACCAGGTTTCTTTTCTTCATAATCTCAGTTCTCCTTTCAGGTACGGCAGATATTAGCAGCGGGTTCTGTTCTTTCAGTGTCCGCCGCAGAGCCGTATGTTTGTGTAATTATGCATTATAACACATAATTATTTCTATTGGAAGAGGTTTTTTGCGGAAGCGGTCATCGCGGAATGAATAAACAGCCGGACTTGACATTAACCGGGAGATATAGTAACGTTAGAATATCTTAAGCCGTTTGGGACGGGAGGGGGATGCACCGCCCGTCCGGCGGCAAGTTTTCAGGATAAGGAGATGGAGCACATGAACTTAAAGGGCAGGAATTTTTTGACGCTAAAGGATTTTACCGGGGCGGAGATCCTGTATCTTCTGGATCTGGCTGCGGATTTTAAGGAAAAGAAAAAACAGGGGATCCTTGTAGATAAATACAGAGGAAAGAATATCGCGCTCGTTTTTGAAAAGACCAGCACCAGGACGCGCTGCGCCTTTGAGGTGGCGGCCCATGATCTGGGGATGGGGACGACCTATTTAGACCCAAGCGGTTCGCAGATCGGAAAGAAGGAGAGCATTGCCGATACAGCGCGGGTGCTGGGACGGATGTATGAGGGAATCGAATACCGCGGGTTCGGGCAGGAAATCGTGGAAGAGCTGGCAAAATATGCCGGCGTTCCGGTATGGAACGGCCTGACTAATGAATACCATCCGACGCAGGTGCTGGCGGATATGCTGACGATCCGGGAGCAGCTGGGACGTCTGGAGGGAGTGAAGCTGGTGTATATGGGCGATGCCCGCTACAATATGGGCAATTCCCTGATGATCGCATGCGCCAAGCTGGGACTGCATTTTGTGGCCTGCGCGCCGGAGAAATATTTCCCTGACCGCGAGCTGGTTGCGTTATGCCGGGAATACGCGAGGGAATCCGGTGCGACCATTACCCTGACGGAAGACGTGAAAGAGGGCACGAAGGGAGCCGATGTTATCTATACCGACGTATGGGTGTCCATGGGCGAGCCGGATGAGGTATGGGAAGAGCGGATCCGTGAGCTTTCCCCTTATAAGGTGACGGCAGAAGTGATGGAAAACGCGGGACCCCAGTCGATCTTTCTTCACTGCCTGCCGGCCTTCCATGACTTAAAGACCGGGATCGGGAAAGAGATGGGCGAGCGCTTCGGCATCCGGGATATGGAGGTTACCGACGAGGTCTTTGAGTCGGACAGATCCAGAGTGTTTGAAGAAGCGGAAAACCGGATGCACACCATCAAAGCGGTGATGGCGGCCACATTAGGAGAGTAAGAGATGTTTGGACAGGGAGCCAGGGGCCGGAACGGACGAAACCTGGAGCTTTTTCTGGATCTTTTGCACATCGTGGTGGGGATCGTGATCGTGGTCCTCGCCGTGCTGTCGTTCCTGAATCCGGAAAATAATCTGGTGCTGTTTCCGGTGATTTTCATGATGGCGTCAATCCTGAACCTGGTGAATGGCTGGGTGAAGGTGCGCCGGGGGGGAAGAGACAGGAAAAAGCAGGCCCATGGTGCGGGGCTGATCCTTTTTGGCTGCTGTTTTCTGGCGCTTTCGGTAATCAGTGCCCTGAGCATCTGGAGATAGGATATGAAAACGGAAATCTTGAGAAACTGCCTGAAGACTGCATGGGTGGGAAAGAATCTGGTCTGTTTTGATGAGACGGATTCCACCAATATCCAGGCAGCACGACTGGCCCGGGGAGGCTGCCCGGACGGCACGCTGGTGGTGTCCGACTGCCAGACCGCGGGGCGGGGACGGCAGGGGAGAAGCTGGTTGTCGCCTCATGGAAGCAGCATTTACATGAGTCTGGTGCTTCGCCCGCAGCTTCCCCCGCGCTGCGCTTCGGCGGTGACGCTGATCGCCGGGCTTGCGGTGGCCTGTGCGGTCTGCAAAAAGACCGGTCTTGCGGCGGGGATCAAATGGCCCAACGATGTGGTGGTTGACGGAAGGAAGATCTGCGGGATCCTGACCGAGATGAGCGTCGAACGGAACAGTATCCATCATATCGTGACCGGCATCGGGATCAATGTCAATCAGCAGGAATTCCCAAAAGAGCTTTCCGCCACGGCGACGTCCATCCGGCTGGCGTCGGGGAGAAGCTGGAACCGCGCCAGCCTTGCGGCAGCGGTTTTGCAGGCTTTTGAAGGGTATTATGCGAAATTTTTGCAAACCGGGGATCTGTCCCTTCTGAAAGAGGAATACGAGAAGCGTCTGGTCAATCTGAACACGGAAGTGCTGGTCCTGGATCCTTCCGGGGCGTGGCAGGGGATATGCCGCGGCATCAGCCGGGATGGCGGGCTTTTCGTGGAATGTACAGACGGGCAGCGAAAGACGGTGCGTTCCGGAGAAGTTTCGGTGCGGGGGGTTTACGGGTATGTATGACATCCGAAAAGACAGCCGGGAGTCACAGGGGTCGGATTACCGTTTTCTCAGGACGCTCGAACGGGTGCCGGGGAGCTTTTCGGATGAGGAACGGCTCCGGGCGATCAACGGCCCGCTTTTGTGCTGGTACCGGGAGAATGCGAGGGATCTTCCCTGGCGAAAGGACCAGGATGCTTATCACGTCTGGATCTCCGAGATCATGCTCCAGCAGACCCGTGTGGAGGCCGTAAAGCCGTATTATCTCCGGTTTATGGAAGCCTTTCCTGATGTCGCGGCGCTGGCCGGGGCGGAGGACGACCTACTTCTTAAGCTGTGGGAGGGACTTGGCTATTACAGCCGTGCCCGGAACTTAAAGAAGGCAGCCATCCGGATCCGGGATGAATACGGAGGGAAACTGCCCGCTTCCCGGGAAGCGCTTCTTTCTCTTCCGGGGATCGGAAGCTACACGGCGGGGGCGATCGCTTCGATCGCCTTTAATCTCCCTGTCCCGGCGGTAGACGGGAACGTACTCCGGGTGCTGTCGCGTTTTTTGGGGAGCTTTCGGGATGTTGGCCTGGCGGGAACGAAGAGCTATTTTGAAAAACTCCTGTCTGAAACGATGGACGCGACAGCTCCGGGCCTGTATAATCAGGGACTTTTTGAGGTGGGCGCGCTGGTCTGCATCCCCCGGGGAGAGCCGCGCTGCGACAGCTGCCCGATTGCCTGGCTGTGCAGGGCCAGGATGGAAGGCAGTTGGGCGGCGCTGCCGGTAAAGGCGGCGAAGAAACCGCGCAGAGTAGAGGAAAAGACCATCCTGGTCATTACGAACGGAAGCCAGGTGGCGATCCGGCGCAGGCCAAAGCGCGGACTTTTGGCCTCGCTTTACGAATTTCCCGGGATAGATGGGCGGGTGAGCGACGCGCATGACGCGGCTGCGGCGTCCGGGGTGCCAGGGGAAGAGATCGTGTCGGTGGAGGCCTTAGGCGAGGCCAGACATGTGTTTTCCCATGTGGAGTGGCACATGACCGGATATCATATCCGGGTGAAGGGGCAGATTCCCGATCGGTATATCGCGGCGGACATCGATGAGCTGGAAGCCAGATATCCGGTTCCCAGCGCTTTCGCGGCGTACAGAAAAGCGTTTCTGTGAGAGGGTGGTGGTGCGATGAAAAACATGCTGTTTATCGTAAATCCCAAATCCGGCAGGGAGCAGATCCGCGCGAGGTTTTTAGATGTTCTTGATCTGTTTTCTGCTGCCGGCTATGCGGTGCAGGTCCATGTGACCCAGCGTCAGCGGGATGCGGCGGGGGCAGCTGCCCGCTGGGGGGCGGACAGGGATCTGATCGTCTGCAGCGGCGGCGACGGGACGCTGAACGAGGTGATCAGCGGGATGATGGAGCTTTCCCACGCCCCCATGCTGGGCTACATCCCCTCCGGATCGACGAATGATTATGCTTCCAGCCTGGAGATCCCCAGGGGTATCCTCGAAGCGGCCCGGAATGTGATCGACGGTACTCCCTACCGGATTGATGTGGGCCGCTTTTGCGGGGACAGGTATTTTGTCTATATTGCCGCGTTTGGCGCGTTTACGGAGATTTCCTACCAGACGCCCCAGGATAAGAAGAACCTGCTTGGCCATCAGGCTTATGTGCTGGAGGGCGTGAAGGGACTTGGCGCCCTGAAGGCGCACCGGATGAAAGTGGAGTGGGGAGACCATGTGCTGGAAGAGGAGTTTATCTTCGGCATGGTGACGAATACCATCAGTGTCGGCGGATTTAAAGGCCTGGTGACCCAGTCCGTATCCTTAAACGACGGAGAGTTTGAAGTTCTCCTGATCCGCAACCCCAGGACGGCGAGAGACCTGAGCAACATCATCTCCTATATGTTCTTAAAAGAAGAGCCCAATGATTTCGTTTTTAAGTTTCGGGCGGATCGGATCCGGTTCACGTCAGAGAAACCGGTTGACTGGGTTTTGGACGGCGAATTCGGAGGAAGCCGGCGGATAGCCGAGGCAGAAAATCTGAGGGAACGGATCCGGATCCTGCATTCGGCGGAAAAGCCGAAAACCGACTTGGATTTATCCTGAGAAAAATGTTGAAAAATAGAATCTATTCGTATATAATGGAAAGCCGAGTGAGATTTTAACTGACTTCTTAACGAAAGGGCGTTACTAAGTGGAAAAGGACAATTTTTTAGAGAAGCTGAGCAAGCTTGTTGACTTTGCCAAAACCAGGCACAACGCGCTGGATGCGTCTGAGATCAATGATTTCTTCGCCGGCGAAAGTTTGTCCCCTGAGCAGATGGATCAGATTTACAGCTACCTGGAGAACCGGGGGATCGATGTGGTTCCGGTGCTGGATGAGAATACCTTATCGGATGATGCGCTGCTTCTGGACGAGACCGATGACGGCTTCATGAAAGATACGGAAGAAGAGCTGGAGATCGATCTGGAAGCGGTAGATCTTCTGGAAGGGATCGGAACGGAGGATCCGGTCCGGATGTACTTAAAGGAGATCGGCACGGTGCCGCTGTTAAGCGCGGACGAGGAGCTGCGGCTGGCCAAGCGGAAGGCGGAGGGCGATGAGTACGCCAAGGAACGTCTGATTGAGGCGAACCTGCGTCTGGTCGTCAGCATCGCCAAACGGTATACGGGAAGAGGGATGAGCTTTCTGGATCTTGTCCAGGAGGGAAACCTGGGCCTGATCAAGGGCGTGGAGAAGTTTGATTATACGAAAGGCTACAAGCTGAGCACATATGCCACCTGGTGGATCCGGCAGTCCGTGACCAGAGCTCTGGCTGACCAGGCCAGGACGATCCGTGTCCCGGTGCACATGGTGGAGACGATCAATAAGATGTCCAAGATGCAGAGGAAGCTGACGCTGGAGCTTGGGTATGAGCCGTCGGTATCGGAGCTGGCGGACGCACTGGAGATGTCCGAGGATAAGGTGATGGAGATCATGCAGATCGCCAGGGAGCCGGCGTCGCTGGAGACACCCATCGGTGAAGAGGACGATTCCAATCTGGGCGATTTCGTGGCGGACAGCAATGTCGTTTCTCCGGAGGGGAACGTGGAATCCGTCATGCTGCGGGAGCACATCGACGCCCTTTTAGACGACTTAAAGGAACGGGAGAGACAGGTGATCGTGCTCCGGTTCGGTCTTGAGGACGGCCACCCCAGGACGCTTGAGGAAGTGGGCAAGGAGTTTAATGTCACCAGGGAGCGCATCCGACAGATCGAGGCGAAGGCGCTGCGCAAACTGCGCAATCCGGTCCGCAGCAAGCGTATCCGCGACTTTTTGTAGGGAGCTTCCGGCCGCTTTGGCTGTTTGGTACAGAAGAGATGAATCGGAGAAATTATCAGAAAGAGATGGAGCAGGTGATCGCGCGGAACGCGCAGGCGGGGAGGATCCCCGGCCTGCTGCTGCATAGCTGCTGCGCTCCGTGCAGCAGCTATGTCCTGGAGACCCTGAGCCGGTATTTTTCGATCACGGTCCTTTATTACAACCCGAATATTTATCCGCCGGAGGAGATCGGCCGCCGGGCGGATGAGCAAAAGCGCCTGATCGCCGTCCTGCCGTCGGAACACACCATCGTGTACCGGGAGGGGAGTTATGATCCGGCGGTTTTTTATCGGGCCGTAGAGGGCCATGAGAAGGACCGGGAGGGCGGAGAACGCTGCTTTATCTGCTATCGTCTGCGCCTTGAAGAAGCGGCCAGACAGGCGAAGGCGGGCGGGTTTGACTATTTTGCCACTACGCTTTCCATCAGTCCCCTGAAAAACGCGGCGAAGTTAAACGAGATCGGCGAGGCGCTGGCCGGGCAGTACGGCGTTGCTTACCTGCCGTCGGATTTTAAGAAGAAAAACGGCTACAAGCGGTCCGTAGAGCTTTCTGCGGAATACGGACTGTACCGCCAGGATTACTGCGGGTGCGTGTTTTCGAAGGAGGAACGCGCACGTCGGGAAATGGTCTTGAGAGGGAAAACTGTCTAAAAATATGGGCGTTTTTCTTGACAGAAATAGACATTTGTAATAAAATTGTGTACAGAAGATTTCACAGGCGAAGGTTCCGTGAAATTAAGTAATGATAATAGGTAATTGTTAAAAGCAAAATATACCAGATGTGGATAGCTCTCCCATATATAAGGAGAGAAAAAAGGTCAATCTTCAGAATTGTTTCTGAATTGACATAGATCATCAG
>CAYRMW010000035.1:0-25480 GCA_964425595.1 uncultured Lachnospiraceae bacterium | reverse complement strand
AATGCGGAAGGCCCGCAGTATACCAGGCCATATGCTTGCGCATTTCCCGCATCGCTGTTTTTTCCCCTTTATGCTGCACCAGAAGATGACCGTGGCAGCGGATCATGTCCCGGATCTCCATTACCGATGGTCCGGGAAGCACTTCTCCCGTTTCCAGGTAATGCTTTGTCCGGGAAAATATCCAGGGGTTTCCTTTGGCTCCCCGGCCGATCATGACACCGTCGCAGCCGGTCTGTGCCAGCATGGCTCCGGCATCTTCCGGGCAGAATATATCTCCGTTGCCGATCACGGGAATCCTGACAGCCTCCTTGACCCTGCGGATGATCTCCCAGTCGGCCTTTCCGGAATAATACTGTTCTCTGGTCCTTCCGTGCACAGCTACTGCGGCCACGCCGCAGCTTTCCGCGATCTTCGCGATCTCCACCGCATTGATCGACGCGTCATTAAACCCTTTTCTGATCTTTACGGTTACCGGCTTTTTCACATGGCGCACCATGGAGCTTAAGATCTGCTCCACCTTCTTCGGTTCCCGCATCAGCGCGGATCCTTCTCCATTCCCTACGATCTTCGGCACCGGGCAGCCCATGTTAAAATCAATGATATCGCAGGGTCCTTCCGCGACCTGCGCCGCGATCTCGCCCAGGATATCTGGATCTGAGCCAAAAAGCTGCACTGCCGCCGGACGCTCCGGCGCGAGCACCTTAAGCAGGGCCTGCGTATTTCGGTTTTTGTAGAGGATGGCTTTCGCGCTGACCATCTCCGTCACCGCCATGCCGCAGCCCATGCTCCGGCAGATCAGGCGGTAAGGAAGATCGGTGACGCCAGCCATGGGCGCGAGGATCAGGTTGTTTTCCAGATCAACATTTCCGATTCTCAGCTTCATCCCTTATTCCTCATCCTCTTCTTTCTGTTCCCCGGCAGCGGCCAGAAGGGCGTCCCCGTCCATTCCCAGGAAGAAGACCTTATAAAACATCTCCAGGCTTTCCAAAAGCCCGCGCTTTTCCCGCTGGTACTGGCGTATCTTTAACGCGCTGCCGATCTCGTCAAACAAATAATCGCCTTCATCTGCCTCAACCTTAAATTCCAGATTTCCTTCCGGATCAAATTCCAGCATCAGCACCCCGCCGATATCCTCGGTAAAGAGCACGCACATGATCTGCAGTTCCTGGCGGATCTGTTCCGGCAGGCGATGAAAATCCTGATTAAAGTAGTATTTCTGCTGATAGGAATTTGCCCCGCACAGCACGACCGGCTGATGTGTGTTGTCCACCATACATTCTTCTCCCCTCTTCGTTCTCCTGACGCCGGTAAGCGCCGTGGAGCGATCCACCGGCGCACGCCGGGTTTACCCGCACAAAAGGGATGCCGCAAAAGCTCTTCCTGCCTCTGCAGCATCCCGCAGTCTGCGCGATCTGTATCTCCCCGTCAGCGGACCAGCATCTTGGCAATCTCGTACTGCTCCTCCGTAATATCCTTCTCCATATTCAGCGCTTCCTGGATATCGAAATCGACATAGTCGCCATTTTTGTAGGCTACCAGGCGGTTGTTCTTTCCCTCGGCCAGAAGGAGAGTCGCCTTGGCACCCATGATGGAGGCGTATACCCGATCCTTGCAGGTAGGCGTACCACCCCGCTGCATGTGGCCCAGGATCGTCGCCCTGGTCTCAATCCCCGTAGCTGCTTCGATCCTCCTGGCCATCGATGCGGAATGACCGATGCCCTCTGCATTAATGATAATGTTATGCTTCTTGCCGCGCTTCCGGTTCTCGATCACCCGATTGATCAGCGCCTGCTCATCGCCGTCGTAGCGTTCCGGAAGAAGGATATCCTCCGCGCCGTTGGCAATGCCGCACCATAACGCGATGTATCCCGCGTTCCGTCCCATCACCTCGATGATGGAGCAGCGCTCATGAGAGGTGGATGTGTCGCGGATCTTATCGATCGCTTCCATCGCGGTATTGACCGCCGTATCGAAACCGATCGTATAGTCCGTGCAGGCGATATCCAGATCGATCGTCCCGGGAACACCGATGGTATTGATGCCGAGAGCAGCCAGCTTCCCCGCGCCGCGGAAAGATCCGTCTCCGCCGATCACGACAATGCCGTCAATCCCGTGCTTGCGGCAGATCTCCGCGCCCTGCTGCTGGCCTTCCGGCGTGGTAAACTCCAGACAGCGGGCGGTATAAAGGATGGTCCCGCCCCGATGGATAATATCCGACACACTGGTGCTGTCCATATCTACAATCTCTTCCTGAAGAAGTCCCGCATAGCCTCTCATAATCCCCTTCACCTTCAATCCATGGTGAATTGCCGTCCGGACAACCCCTCGGATCGCTGCGTTCATCCCCGGCGCATCTCCGCCGCTGGTCAAAACGCCGATGGTTTTTACCGCTTTTGCCATAGCCTTACCCTCCTGAAATGAGATTTGGTCACCTGCTTTTTGTTTGTATTTTTACACACGAATATATTATATCATTTTCTTTTGCATTTCAATACTTTTTTCTATCAGCCTGACATTTTTTTCACTAAGTAGTTTTGTCAATTTATCCAGCAATTCCCCGTCAGCTTCTACCTTCCAATTCGCCGGAAGGACCTTTTTCGCCTTCTCTTTTTTTAAGTAGATCACCACGGTATCCCCGCCTTCTTTTTCTTTCAGCAGAGTAAAAAGGCTGGCTTCGTCGGCCCGGTAATGGGCAAGATCTTCATACCGCAGCCACAGCTCCCTCGGCACCTCGCGGAAGGGAATGACGCGCTCGCACAGCAGTTTGCCCACCGGCTCGTCTCCGATGGAAACTCTCCCCTGGATGAACAGCTTTTCATCCTGGGCAAAGAGCTCTCTGCTGCTCTCATAAATCTTCGGGAACACCAGCACCTCCACAGCCCCCAGCATATCCTCGATCGTGACGAAGGCCATCATCTGCCCTGTTTTTGTGGTCTTGACCACTTTCCCCGCTACCATGCCGCCGATCGTCACGACGGCGCCGTCCGCTACCACCGCCCGGTCCGTCTCCTCATCTACCACAAAATCCGCCGTGGTTGCGGTGATGTTCTTTTGCCAGAGCGAGGCATAAGCGTCCATGGGGTGCCCACTGACATAGATCCCCAGCGTTTCCTTTTCCAGGGCAAGCAATTCATCCTTCGGGTATTCCGGCACATCCGGCATGGAAACGCGGAAATCCTCCTTTGCCTCCTCATCGACAAAATCAAACAGGCTCATCTGTCCCGCCATGGAGTTTTTCTTTTCCTTATTTTTCTGTTCCAGAAGCTCCGGCATCACGATCATCTTCTGGCGACGGTTTCCCGGAAGGGAATCCATCGCACCGGATTTGATGAAATTTTCCATGGTCTTTTTATTGGCTTCTTTATTCGTCATCCGCTCGACGAAATCTTCCATCGAGGTGAACCGGCCGTTTTGCCGGCGTTCCTCCACGATGGCAGCCACCACGGAAGTCCCCACGCTCTTGATGGCGGAAAGACCGTAACGGATGGCATTGCCGGAAACGGAAAATCCGCTTTCGCCCTCATTGATGTCCGGCGGCAGGATGTCGATGCCCATCTGGCGGCAGGTAAGGATATATTCCGCCGTTTTTCCCGCGTTGTCCATGACCGAAGTCATCAGTGCCGCCATAAACTCGAGAGGATAGTAGTATTTGAGGTAGGCTGTCTGATAGGCTACGACCGCGTAGCAGGCGGCATGCGACTTGTTAAACGCATATTTGGCAAAATCGATCATCTCGTCGTAGATGGCATTGGCGGTCTTTTCGTCAATACCATTGGCAATGCAGCCGGCCACACCCTCCTCTGGGTTCCCGTAGACAAAATTCTGCCGTTCCTTTTCCATAACAGAAGCCTTTTTCTTCGACATGGCGCGGCGCACCAGGTCGCTTCGCCCCATCGTGTAGCCGGCCAGATCGCGGACGATCTGCATAACCTGCTCCTGATACACGATGCAGCCGTAGGTCGGCCCTAAAATATGCTCTAACTGCGGGCAGTCGTAAGTAATCGCGCTGCGGTCGTTTTTTCCTTTCAGGTACCTGGGAATAAAGTCCATGGGGCCCGGACGGTACAGGGAAATCCCGGCGATGACGTCCTCCAGATTTTCCGGTTTCAGTTCTTTCATGAATGCCTTCATCCCGCTGCTCTCCAGCTGAAAGACGCCCTCGGTCTTTCCCGTCCCGATCGAGTCCAGCACCTGCCTGTCATTGTAGTCCAGATGATCCATATCCAGACGGATGCCGTGATTCTTCTCGATCTGCCTTACGGCGTTGCTGATCACCGTGAGGGTCCTGAGTCCTAAAAAGTCCATCTTCAGCAGGCCAAGCTCTTCCAGGGTCGTCATAGTAAACTGGGTGGTGATCGTTCCGTCCGCGGCCCGGCTCAGCGGCACATATTCATCCACCGAGGTTCGGCTGATCACCACGCCGGCCGCATGCATGGATGTATGCCGCGGAAGCCCTTCCAGACGTTTTGCCATATCGATCAGGTACTTTACCTGGCTGTCGCTGTCGTAGGCCTTCCGCAGATCCGGACTCTCCTTCAGGGCCCGGTCCAGGGTCATCCCCAGATCATTCGGCACCATCTTCGCAATGGCATCGCACTGCGCGTAGGGCATATCCAGCACCCGTCCCACATCCCGGATCACACCCCTGGCGGCGAGCGTACCAAAGGTAACGATCTGCACCACCTGGTCTTTTCCGTATTTGCGGACCACGTAATCGATGACCTCCTGACGCCGTTCGAAACAGAAATCAATATCGATATCCGGCATCGAAACCCGTTCCGGGTTCAGGAACCGTTCAAAGAGAAGGTCGTAGCGGATGGGGTCAATATTGGTGATCTCCAGACAATAGGATACGATGCTTCCTGCCGCCGACCCGCGCCCCGGGCCTACCGGGATGCCCTGGGACCGGGCAAAATGGATAAAATCCCACACGATCAGGAAATAATCCACATAACCCATGGTATGGATCACATCCAGCTCATAGGCCAGACGCTTCTTTAAGGTGCCGTCATCATCCGGATAGCGGCGCTTAAGTCCTTCCAGGCAAAGCCGGTTCAGATAAGACCAGGAGGTCTCGCCCTCCGGCACCTGGAAGCGGGGCAGCTTCGTCACTCCGAACTCAATCTCCACATTGCAGCGCGCTGCGATCTTTGCCGTATTTTCGATCGCCTGCGGCGCATAGGGGAAGAGGCTGCGCATCTCCTCCTCCGACTTCAGATAGTACTGGCCGCCTTCATAGCGCATCCGGTTTTCATCGGCGACCTTTTTCCCCGTCTGGATACACAGAAGGATATCATGAGCCGCGGCATCTTCGGCATAAATGTAATGCGCGTCATTTGTGGCCACGAGATCGATGGAAAGCTCCCTGCTTAAGCGCATCAGCCCCTGGTTGACCATCTTCTGGGCCGGAATCCCGTGATCCTGCAGCTCCAGAAAGAAATTTCCTTTCCCAAAGATCGCCTCGTACCGCAGCGCGGCTGCTTTCGCCTCCTCATACAGCCCCCTTTCCAGGCTGCGCTGCACCTCGCCGGCCAGGCAGGCGCTCAGCGCGATGATCCCCTCGTGGTAAGCCGACAGCACTTCAGCATCCACCCGCGGCTTGTAATAAAATCCGTCCACGAATCCCTTGGACACGATCTTCATCAGGTTCTGATAGCCGGTATTATTTTCCGCCAGCAGGATCAGATGATAGTACCGGTCCTCGCCGCTGACCTTTTCCCGGTCAAACCGGGAGCCCGGCGCCACATACACTTCGCAGCCGATGATGGGTTTGATCCCGTTTTCCCTTGCCGCCTTATAAAAATCAATCACGCCGTACATTACGCCATGGTCTGTGATCGCCAGGCTGTCCATTCCCAGCTCCTTCGCCCGGGCAGTCAGCTCCCGGATCTTGCTCGAACCATCCAAAAGACTGTACTCCGTATGGACATGCAGATGCGTAAATGCCATGTCTTCCCTCCTTTTCTTTTCCCGGTGTCCGCCTCGGGCCGTTTCCCCCGCCTGACCGCTCTTCTTCCGCTAAAAAAGGAGCCTCACTGCAGATCAGCAGCGGCCCCTTTTCTTCTTATCTTTCCGGCCAGCGCGCACGCGCTGTACATCAGTTATTTCTTAAATACTTTTCAATATCCGAAATGGCCTGCTGCTCATCACTGCCGTCCGCTGTGATCACCAGCTCTTCGCCGGCAGACAGTCCCAGGGTCATCATGCCCATGATGCTTTTGGCATTCACCCGCCTGGAGTCACTTTCCACGTAGATCTTGCTTTCGTACTGGCTGGCTACCTGCACCAGCATGGCGACAGGTCTGGCCTCCAGCCCGGATGAGAGTTCAACCACAACTGTTTTTTTAATCATAATTATCCTCCTCTGTTCCGGACGGTTCCTCCTCTGCTCCGGCAGCCGCCGGGCGTCCGCCCGCTTCTTCCACGTTTTTTTCGCGCAGGGACCCGGCAATGGCACTCAGCTTCCGCAACCGGTGATTCACACCGGATTTCCCCACGGGAGGGTCAAGTGCCTCTCCCAGTTCTTTCAGTGTTGCTTCGCGCCTTTCCAGCCGCAGCCTGGCAATCTCCTCCAGGCCATCCGGCAGCCGGAAAAGGCCTATGGTGTCGCGGATGTATTCGATATCCCGCAGCTGCTTCACCGCAGCTGAAACGGTCTTATTGATATTCGCCGCCTCGCAGTTCACCTGCCGGTTGACCTGACTGCGCATCTCTTTGAGAATCCGTACATTCTCCAACTCCATCAGCGCGACCGGCGCCTCCATGACGTTAAGGATATCCACGATCTGGCTGCCCTCTTTCATGTAAACCACATGATATTTTTTGCGCACCACGATCCTGGCGTCCAGGCCGAAGGAACCAATGATGTCCCGCAGCTGCCTGGCTTTCCCCTCCGCAGCGCAGGTTATCTCGAAATGGTAGGATTTCTCCGGATTGCTGATCGAGCCGGCAGCCAAAAAAGCGCCGCGTATAAACGCGCGCCGGCAGCAGGTATGCTTCACGATCAGATTGCTTTTAAGGGACAGATCTTCCGCGATCTCCCCATCTTCTCCGATCAGCTTGGCGGCCATGAGGACACGAAGAGCATCCTCATGCTCCTTGATCACCACAGAATAGGTCCGGCCCTTTTTCAGATATAAGTTTTGCCGGATCGAAACATCCGTAATTATATTAAATGTTTTTTTTAATAATGTAAAGTATTTTCTTGCGACTGCCACATTTTCCGTGTGCATCTTAATCCCGTAACGGTTATCGGCAGAGATGGTGATCCGTCCGCACATGCTGATGATCGCGGCGATTTCCGCGATCTGGCAGTGCCTTGCGGAAGGCATCTGCCGCGACAGCTCATCCTTAACCTTAGAAGCGTATGACACCTTTTACAGTCCTTTCCTCCGGCTGTCATTCTCGATGTCCCGGTGACAGATCTTGATCCCGTATTCCGGATGAGACGACAGCCTTTCATACAGCGCCCCGGCGATCGTCACGGACCGGTGCCTGCCTCCGGTGCATCCGATGGCGATCACCAGCTGATTTTTTCCTTCCAATATATAATTAGGAAGAAGAAACTCCAGCATATCGTAAAGCTTCTCCATAAAAACAGCTGCCGTTTTGCCCTGCTTCACGAATTCCTGCACTTCCTCGTCTTCGCCGGTCTTGCGGCGCAACTCCTCCTCATAGTAAGGATTAGGCAGAAAACGCACATCAAAAACCAGATCTGCGTCCGATGGGATTCCATACTTGAAGCCAAAGGACAGGACCGTGATGTAAAGATTTTTATATTCCTGGTTGTCCACAAAGATCTTTTCCAGCTCCTGGCGCAGCTCCCTGGTCAGAAGGTGGCTGGTATCAATAATATAATCCGCAGACTTCTTAAGGAAGATCAGTCGCTCCCGCTCCATTTCGATCCCACGCTCGATGCGGCCCGCGTCAGACAGCGGATGCTTCCTCCGGCTTTCCTTATATCGTTTGATCAGTATCTCCGTTCCCGCGTCCAAAAACAGCACCTCAACCGGCATCGCCTCCGCCTTCCAGCGTCTCAGGACGTTCTCCAGCTGGGGGAGCTCCTCGCCGCTGCGGATATCAATGCCCAGCGCGGCTTTCCGGATATCGCCCGTGCTGTTCCGGATCAGCTCCGCAAACTTATCGACAAGAGGGATGGGAAGATTATCCACGCAGTAATACCCCATATCCTCCAGCATCTTCAGGGCCTGGGTCTTCCCTGCTCCTGACATTCCCGTCACAATCACAAGCGTCATCCTGGCTATCCTCCGACCTCACACGCCCCCGGCTGTCCTTCTGAAAAATCGCCGAGGGTCGTCAATTCCATTTCCAGTCTTACACCGGTCTGCCTGTACACAGTTTCCGCAACATGGCTGCACACCGCCATCACATCCGATGCCGACGCCTGTCCCCGGTTAACGACAAAGCCGCAGTGCTTGTCCGAAACCTGGGCATCGCCGATACGGAATCCTCGCAGCCCGGCATCCTGGATCAGCTTCCCGGCAAAATAGCCCTTCGGGCGCTTAAACGTACTCCCTCCGCCGGGATACTCCAGAGGCTGTTTTTCCCGTCTGACCGCTGCCAGCTCATCCATCCTGGCCCGGATCTTCTCTCCCGAAGCCGGAGTAAGGGAAAATGCCGCATCCAGGACAACATATCTCCGCTTCTGCACAGCGCTGGTCCGATAGCCCAGTTCCAGTTCACCGGCAGAGACCCTGCACGTCCTTCCCTCCGCCGTCAAAACGAGGACCGAATCCAGCACATCCTTCATCTCCGCGCCGTACGCGCCGGCGTTCATCACAACCGCGCCTCCCAGGCTGCCCGGTATCCCTGCGGCAAACTCCAGTCCGGAAAGGCCTGCCTCGCAGGCTTTGCGGGCGATCTGCGACAAAAGAAGACCCGCGCCGGCCGTGATCTTCGTCCCTTCCGTCCGCATCCCGGCAAAGCCGCGGCTCATATCCACCACCGCGCCGGGAAAGCCGCGGTCGCTGACCAGAAGATTGCTGCCGTTGCCCAGGATAAACCATGGGATCCCCTCGTTACGGCAGGCATCCAGCACCGCCGCCAGCTCCGAAACACCGGCCGGAGAAAGGAAATAACGGGCAGGACCTCCTACGCGGAATGTTGTATGATTTTTCATCGGTTCATCCTGCCGGACATGCGCTTCGCCCACGATGCCGCACAGAACGTCATAAAACTGCCTGCTCATACGCAAATCTCTCCTGCTTTTGTCCTTTTGTCTGTCCCCGCCCGAGACATCCGGGCGGATGCCCCGCTCCCGTTACATGGCATGCCTGGCCAGGTTTGCCTGCACGCGGTTGTAAAGTTCCTGGGCCGCATTGTAGCCCATCTTTTTCTGCCGGTAATTAATGGCCGCTGTCTCCACGATGACCGCCAGATTCCGTCCCGGACGGATGGGCAGGGAATGGCAGACTACCTGGTTCCCCAAAAACTCCGTGTACTGGTCCTCCAGACCAAGACGGTCGTACTCTTTATCCTTATTCCAATCCTCCAGCTTGATCACCATGTCAATGGACTGGGTTTCCTTTACGCTCTCTACACCGAACAGGGCCTTCACATCAATGATCCCGATGCCCCGAAGCTCGATAAAATGCTTGGTGATGTCCGGCGCACTGCCCACCAGGGTCTCATCGCTGACCTTGCGGATCTCCACCACATCGTCCGTCACCAGACGGTGGCCGCGCTTGATCAGTTCCAGGGCCGCTTCACTTTTTCCGATCCCGCTCTCTCCCATGATCAGCACGCCTTCGCCAAACACATCCACCAAAACGCCATGGATGCTGATGCAGGGCGCCAGCTTGGCCTTCAGCCACCGGATCAGCTCCGCCACGAAATCCGAAGTCGTCTTCTGCGAGACCAGCACGGGAACACTGTAATGGATCGCCATAGCCAGGACATCCTCATCCGGCTCCATCCCATGGCAATATACCAGGCAGGGGATCTGGCTGGAGAAAAAGCGATCGAAGATCTCCATCCTTCTCTCCCTCGACAGCGTGGAGACGTACGCCCTTTCCACCCGTCCGATGATCTGCACCCTCTCACTGTCGAAATGTTCAAAAAAACCCGCCAGCTGCAGCGCCGGGCGGTTGACCTCCGGATGCGGCAGCACGATCTGATCGGTGTCCAGCTCCGGCGTCTTATTCTCCAGTTTCATCTTTTCCATCATTCTTGTAACCGTTATTCCATGCATGTTTCTTCTCTCCTTAATCCTGGAAGCGAATCAGGGACTCGAAGATCCCCCAAAAAGCCCCTCCCCCGGCCTGTACGGCCCGGCCATCCTCTCGGCCGGGCACCGCTCACAGCTATAGTAGCACAACTTCCGGGGATTGTCATTCCTTTTTCCCCGGAAAATCCGCCTCCTCTCCTCTCTGCATGTCCGTCCCGTCACGGTGAAAGAACTGATATACCTGCCGGGCCGCGCCCTGGTTCATGCCCGGCGCTGCCGCCAGTTCCTCCAGCCCGGCCTCACGTATGGCCTCCTGGCTCTTAAACCGGCGCATCAGCGATTTCCTCCGGACCGGGCCGATCCCGGGAATGTCATCCAGTACGGAGCGTACCTGTGTTTTACTGCGCAGGCTGCGGTGGTACTCGATCGCGAAACGGTGCGCTTCGTCCTGGATCCTCGTGATCAGCCTGAACCCTTCGGAATGACGGTCAATGGAGATTTCCTTATTCTGGTAATACAGTCCGCGGGTCCGGTGATTGTCATCCTTCACCATGCCGCAGACCGGAATGGAAAGCCTCAGGTTTTCCAGGACCGCAAGAGCGACATTGACCTGCCCCTTTCCGCCGTCCATCATGATCAGATCCGGGAACCGGGTAAAGCTTCCCAGGACCGCATCCATCCCCTGACTGCGCAGCCGTTCTTCTTCCTCCATCCCGTGGGTGAAACGTCGGGTCAGCACTTCTTCCATGGAGGCGTAGTCGTCAGGTCCCTGGACCGAACGGATGCGGAATTTCCGGTAATCGCTGCGTTTCGGCTTTCCGTCCTCATATACGACCATGGAACCCACGGAGTCAAAGCCGCTGATATTGGAAATATCATACGCCTCGATCCGGCGGATCCCGCGAAGCCCGATTAAGTCCCCGATCTGGTTCATGGCGCCGGTGGTACGCAGCTCTTCCCTTTTGATCTTTTCCCGGTCTTTATCGAGCACCATCCAGGCATTCCGAGCGGCAAGCTCCACCAGCCGTTCTTTTTCGCCCTTTTTCGGACTGACCAGGCGCACCTTCTGGCCGCGCCTGACCGTCAGCCACCGGGTGATCACCGCCTCATCCTCAAGCGGCGTCTGCAGCAGAAGCTCTCCGGGAATAAAGGGCGTTCCCGCGTAAAACTGCTTGACAAAGCTGGTGAGGATCTGGCTGTCATTCTCCGCCATCGCCGCGCGCACATGGAAATGTTCCCTTCCGATCAGCCTTCCCTCCCGGACGAAAAAGACCTGAACGACCGCGTCCTCATGCTCTTTCGCCATGGCAATGATATCCCGATCCTCCATGCCGCTGCTGGTCATCTTCTGCTTCTGGGCCACCTGCTTTACGCTGGATAATAAATCCCTGTACTCGATAGCCTTTTCGTACTCCATGGCGTCGGAAGCGTCCTTCATCCGGTTCTCCAGCTCGCCAAGCAGCGTCCCATAGCTGCCGCCTAAAAAATCCAGCGCCTTCTGAAAATTTTTTCCATACTCCTCTTTGCTGATGAAACCCTGGCAGGGCGCGGCGCACTGATGGATATGATAATTCAGACAGGGCCTCTCCTTCCCCGTATCGCGCGGCAAGACCCGGCTGCAGGTACGGATCTGGTACAGCTTATGCATCAGATCCAGCGTCTCCTTCACCGCTCCCGCGCTGGAATAGGGGCCGAAATAGCGGCTTTTGTCCTTTTTTAATTCCCGCGAAAAAAGAAGCCGCGGGAAATCTTCATACACCGTGGCCTTTATATAAGGATAGGATTTGTCATCCTTCAGCATGGTGTTGTAGCGCGGGCGGTGCTCCTTGATCAGATTGCACTCAAGCACCAGCGCCTCCAGCTCGGAATCCGTAATAATATACTCAAAACGGGCGATCCTGGACACCATCTGCCGGATCTTGGCCGTCTTGTCCCGGCTGCTCTGAAAATACTGACGCACACGATTTTTTAAATTTACGGCCTTTCCCACGTAAATGATCTCATCCCGCGCGTCATGCATCAGGTACACTCCGGGCTTCGCTGGAAGCTTCTTTAACTCCGCCTCCACGTCGAACACACCCAGGGGCGAACGGCGCACATCCTTGCGATGGGCATCAGCACGGGACTGCTTATCCTCCATCTCTTTGTCTCCTCTCATCTGAGCCGGCTCCCGTCATAACGTCTTCTGGTCTCCACATCCCGGATGATCCGCCGCAGCTGCGTGTCCGCGTCTCCTGTGCCGGGTGAAATATCCAGGATCAGATACAGGCTGTCAAGTTCCTTCTGCCCGATCTTCCCCCGCATCCGGCTAAGCATCTCCAGCTGTTTTTCGTATCCCTGCGCATCCAGGAACGCCTCCAGCCAGGGATTAACCCGTGCTTCCTCTTCTCCGCTGTCCGCTTGCTCCCCTCCTGTCCGCAAAAAGCCGTCGCCGCTTCTTTCCCTCTTCATATCCACACGCTCGAACCGGTAGGTCTGTCCGGCCTCCGGATATTTTTCCCGGTCTAGCGGACCAAGGAACAGGGAAAGGGGGCTTGCATAGAATCGGAAATCGCCATAGAGCGCCTGGTAGACTACCAGCTCTTCCCCGGTCTCCGTATGGACCGCTACCGTCACGATCTGGTACAGCCGGTCCTTAAAATGTCGGTAGATTTCTCCGGCCCGTGGTTTTTCTCTCAATTTCACTCATCTCCTGGCTCTTCTTTCGGCATATTTTATCACAATTTACCTTTCCTCACAAGCGGTGGGGGCGAAAAAGATCGTGAACGAAACGCATGAACATCAAACCAGGCGGAGCCCCTTTGGATAGTGATTTTTCATCATCCCGCCGGAAGCTTTCGCCCAGCCCAGACTCAGGCCGTCCACCGTTACCAGGACCCAGCCCTTCCTCATGCCCTCCGGCGCCACAAGGGTTTCTCCCCGCAGGTAGCGGATGACCGCGTCGCCATCCGCCGGAAAATCAACCGCGGCGCAGACCTCTTCCTTTCTCAGATACAGTGCAAGCGCGTGCGATGGTTCAAACCTCCCCCTCTTAAAAACGCCCAGCTGGAGGCCAGGACGAAGAACCCGGATCCCCTTAAGCTCTCCCCCGCTAAAAGGGCCGTAGTAAAGCTGTTCGCCAAACACAAGGTATGTTCCTTCTTCATTTTCCCAGGGGAGATTGCCCCTCCTCTTTCGGCTCTTTCCGGTCAGATTGCCACGGCAGAAGGAGCGAAAGCTTTCTCTTCCCTCTTTGTCCGCGGGGAAGTCTTCCTCTTTCCGGTTTCCTCCTGCTCTTACGGATCGGCCTCTGCCCTCTTTTTCCTCATCGTCCGTCCGCTCATCCCCGGCTTTCCGCAGCAGCGCCATGTAGTGGCCTTCTCCCGAAACCTGATGCGGCCAGATACGGAAGGTATGTTTCAGCGCCTCCCTTCCCGAACCAGACTCCGCCCATTCCGGGCGGCCGCCGGAAAACCCGGCATATCCGTCCGTATTTTCGATCGAAAACTCCGGATGGGCCTGCAAAAACCGTTCCACCGTTCCCTCGTTTTCTTCCGGCGCAAACGTACAGGTCGAATACAAAAGCAGGCCGCCTGGCCGCAGCATGCCCGCCGCGTTCTCCAGGATCTCCCGCTGCCTGCGGCTGCAAAGCGCCACCTTTTCCGGGCTCCACTCCGCGCAGGCCTCCTCATCCTTCCGAAACATCCCTTCTCCGGAACAGGGCGCATCCACCAGGATCCGGTGAAAGTATTCCGGAAAATGCCGCCGCAATCCTTCGCTGTCCATGTTGGTAACGAGCACATTTTCGATGCCCATCCGCTCGACGTTCTGCGACAGGATACGGCAGCGCGCCGGGTGGATCTCATTAGACACCAGAAGCCCCTCTCCCCGCAGCATGGCAGCCAGCTGCGTACTCTTGCCTCCCGGAGCCGCGCACAGATCCAGGACCCGCTGCCCCGGCTCCGGCGCCAGCAAGCCGGCCGCGGCCATGGCGCTTGGTTCCTGGATATAATAGGAGCCGGCCTCATGGAGAGGATGTTTCCCCGGCCTGTCCTGCGCCGCATAGTAATACCCCGCCCTTGCCCACGGCACAGAATCCAGATGAAAATACCGCCGGCAGATCTCCTCCAGCACCTCTGCCTTTTCTTTTCCTTCATTCAGCAGGAGCCCCCTGGCCCTGGGACGGTCATAGCTGGCAAGAAACGCCGGATACTCTTTTCCAAGCATTTCTTCCATCCGGCGTAAAAAAAGTTGCGGAAGCTTTCCCATCGCCTTCTCCTTCCTCTGCCCGGAACAATCCGACAAGACGCGTCACCGGCGCGTCTTGCTGGATACTTCGTAAAAAAACCGCTGCCTGCCGCGCCGGGGCATCCGATCCTGTCAGAAATCCCGTCCGCAGTCTGGGCAGCGGCCTTTATCCTTTTGCCATTACAGCGCGATCCGATCCTCCGGATACTCTACGCCATTGACAACGATGTACGCAAAGCCGTCATTTCCATTGACATACAGCTGTACATCCTTCATCTCCACATCCTTGTGCGCCTCGGCGAACGCCTTCATCGCTTTGGCTAACAGCTCCTTTGCTACAACCTGGATCCCGTCGTACTCAAAAAACACGGAAGTGACCGGCTCTTCTTTCGCAGGTGCCTTCTTAACCGGAGCTTTCTTCGGCTCTGCTGCCGGCTCCACAACTTCCTTAACTGCCGGCTCCGCGGTCTCTTTCTTCGGTGCGGAAACCTTTGCCTCGGCTTTTACCTCAGCTGCTTTCTTCACCTCAGCCGCTGCTGTCGTCTTTGCTGTCGTGCTCTTTCTGGGCATATTCTGTTCCTCCTCATTACTCTCAGAATCTCTTTTTACTGTTCACTGGTGCAAAATGCGCCCGCTCAATATCACTGAATTATAGTCTGTGAATTTTGTTTTGTCAACCGCGCGGGAACGATACTGTTAATTCCTTGCAGTTTTCCCCCCGTCCCGTCCTGAATTTCAGCAGTTTTTCCCTCGATTTTTCCGGTTATTTCCTATTGCGCCGATGAGGAAAGCGAAGCAAACTCGTCCATCAGCTGCGCGAAAACACGCAATGCCGCCTCTACCGGCTCCGGACCGGTCATGTCTACTCCCGCAAGCTTCAGCAGCTCGATCGGCGGCATCGTGCAGCCGCTGCAAAGGAAACGCCGGTATCCTTCCAGCGCCCCTTCCTCCCCGCGCAGGATCCTGTCCGCGATCGCCACCGCGGCAGAAAATCCGGTAGCATACTGATACACATAAAACGGAGTATAAAAATGCGGGATGCGTTCCCACTCAAAGTCGATTTCCTCATCCACCTGCATCTCGGGCCCGAAATAATCCACATTCAGCTGATGATAAATCCGGCACAGCTCCTGCGCGGTCAGCGTCTCCCCTGCCTCCGCCTTTTGGTGGGCCATCATTTCAAATTCCGCAAACATCGTCTGCCGAAACAGCGTGGCCCGGAAGCTTTCCAGGAAATGGCTGATCAGATATTTCTTCTCCTGTTCATCCCGGCTCTTTTCCAGCAGGCGGCGGATCAGCAGGGCTTCATTGCAGGTTGATGCCACCTCCGCCACGAAGATCCGGTAGCCCGCGTACGTATAGGGCTGGCTGCGGTTCGAGCAGAACGTGTGGATCGCGTGCCCCATCTCATGGGCCAGCGTAAACACATGATCCAGCGTCCCATTATAATTCAGCAGCACATAAGGATGCGTGCCATAGACTCCCCAGGAATACGCCCCGCTCCGTTTGCCCTCATTTTCGTACACATCGATCCAGCGGTTGGCAAATCCCTCTTCCAGCAGCGCGCCGTACTCCTTCCCTAACGGCGCCAGCCCATCGATCACGATTTCCTTTGCCTCAGCAAAGGAATAGGTACGCTTAACGCCTCCTGCAATCGGTGCATACAGATCGTACATATGGATGTCCGGAAGGTTTAAAGCTTCCTTGCGGATGTGCACATACCGATGAAGCAGGGGGAGGTGGCTGCGGACGGCCTCAATCAGATGATCATAGACCGATTCCGGAACTTCATTGAGCGCCAGGGAGTGTGCCCGGCTGGAAGGATAATTCCGCACCCTGGCATAAAAGACTGCCTGCTTTACCTGGGCGCTGTAAATGGCCGCCACCGTGTTCCGGTACTGACGGTAGACGCCGTACAGGCTCCGAAAAGCATTTTCCCGTACCCGTCTGCTGCGGCTTTCCATGAAGGGAATAAAATTGCCGTGGCCAAGATCGGCCATCTTTCCGTTTTCGTCCTCGATCTGCGGGAAGCGGATATCCGCGTTATTAAACATCGTAAAGATCCGGGAAGCGCCCTGCGTCGCCTCCGCAGACGCGGCCAGAAGCTCCTCCTTTCCCGCGTCCAGCGTGTGCGGCTTTCGTGCCAGCAGCTGCTCAAGAACACGCTGAAAATGTCCGATCGCATCGTCCGCACTCATGAATTCCCTCAGCTTTTCCTCCGGAATATCCAGGATCTCCGGCACCAGGAAAGCGGATTCTCTTGCCGCCTCATGAGACAGCGATTCCGCCCGGCCGAACATTTCCTGATATTTCTGGTTTCCGGTATCCTGATCCGAGCGCATCTTTGCGTAAACATAGAGAAGCTCCACCTTTTTCGACAGTTCCTCGTCAGAAACCAGGCAGCGGTACAGATCCTGCGCCGACCGTCTGGCGCAGGATCTTAACTGCCCAAATCCGCTGATCTCCTCTCTGGTCCGGGAAAACAAGGTCTCCCATGCCTGATCGCTCTCCACCATATCTTCCAGCCGCCAGGTATCCGCAGCCGGTATTTCCTCTCTCTTCTTCACGATTTCTTCTCCTTTCGTCCGCCTCTTTTCCAGACGCCCTGCCTCCCGGGCGGCGCCGGTTCATGGAGGCCGGACGCGCCGCAGGCCCCGCGCGGGATGACGGCGCGCCGCCCGCCGTCAGATCAGCCCCGACACCATCGGAACCACGATCACCGTCATCAGTCCGGCCACCGCAATGGAAAGACTGCTCATCGCTCCTTCGATTTCTCCCATCTCCAGCGCCTTCGCCGTACCCAGCGCATGCGAGCTGGTGCCGATCGCCAGTCCCCTGGCGATCGGATCGGTGATCCTGGCGATCCTACAGAAAAGCTCTGCGCACATATTGCCCACGATCCCGGTGATGGCAATAGACATCACCGTCAGAGTCACGATCCCGCCGGCCTCTTCGCTGACGCCCATACCAATCGCCGTGGTAATCGACTTCGGCAGCAGGGTCACATAATCCTGATGGCCAAGGCCAAACAGCCGGCACAAAAGAAAAATGCAGACCGCGCTGGTGAGCACACCGGAGGTAATGCCGGCCGCCACCGCCACCCAATGTTTTTTCAGCAGGTTAAGCTGCCTATACAGGGGGATCGCCAGGCAAACCGTAGCCGGCGTCAGAAACCCGCTGACAAACTGCCCTCCCTGTTCATATTTTTCATACTCCACCCCTGTCGCTGCGAGAAGCAGCATCACCAGGAGGATCGCCAGCAGCAGCGGGTTAAAGATCGCAAGCTTCAGCTTTTTTCTGATTATCAGTCCCGCAAGATACGCGCCAATCGTGATAAAAAAGCCAAAATACGTGCTGTTTTCCAAAACCGTTTTCATCCCTCTTCTCCTCCTTCCTTCTGCGTCTGCCCGATCACCAACTGCGCCACGCGCCCGGTCACGATAAACACTGCCGCTGTGGACAGCACATTAATGATCAGATAGGGGATGCCTACCTGCATGACCTGATCCAGATAGCGGATGATGCCCACTCCGGCGGGGATAAACATCGGCGTCATATTGTCCAGGAGAAAATTTCCTGTCCCCTCCACATCCTCTAACCTGATCACGCCCGAAGAAAGCAGAAGCAGCATAAGAAAAAGTCCATATACGCCAGCCGGCACCGGAAACGGCAGCACCTGGTTCAAAAATTCCCCGGCCATGGAAATACCGAGGATCCAACTGATCTCCTTCGCGATCTTCATGTATCCGTTCTCCTTTCCCTGTTCGCCTGCCGCCGGATAAGCGGCGTCAGTGCGAAGATGCCATACGCAGGTTTATTCTACCACCGCCCATACCGCCGGGCAAGACAAATATCATTGTGTTTCCCGCTTCCTTCTATTATACTTACCTTAACATTCGCCGCCTGACAGGCGGCCTTCATTAAACATTCAGGGATGCCCCGTGCGCCGCATGGAGGTTTACCAGGAGGATACCCATGCAGATACACTGTGAAACGACCCTTTCTCCCGCACTGAGGGAAACACTTTCCCGCCTGATTAACGCCTGCCGCCAGGTCGAGCCCACCTCCTTATCCATTCCGGAAGACGGACAGTATTATCTCTGGATCTCAGGTCAGGACGATGAAGCGCTTGCCTGCCTCATCCTCTGCCCGGTCTGCGCCGCCCGGTGGGAATGTTACGCCTTCACTCACCCCAGGCACCGCAGGCAGGGTCTGTTCCGGAAACTGTACGCCCGCGCCGGGATATTGACAAAAAAAGAGACCTGCCAGTCCGGGCAGGCCCCCGTCCTTCTCTTTCTTTCCGACGGGCTGAGTAAGGACGCCATGGCAGCCATGCAGGCCATGCAGATGCAGTGCCTGTACGCCGAATACCAGATGGAACGGTCCGTCCCGGCGGCGGACCAGCCTCGTCAGTGCGGGGATAGTGCCTCCGCCTCCGGGATGCCTCGGGGCGACGATGCACCGCGCGCCTTCCGGTCCATGCGTATCGTCCGCCGAAGCTTCCATGAGCAGGGCATGGACGGCTGGATATACCTGGCCTTTCTCTCCCCATCGTCCGGCGCCCGCAAAAAGCCATGCTGCGCGGGCACCTGCAGGATCCTGTCCTATGATGGAAGCCGGTTTTACCTCTACCATCTCGAAATCAGGGAACGTTTCCGCTCCCGCGGACTTGGCCGCCGCCTCCTTCACGCGGTACTGGACAGCCTGCCGGAAGGCAGTCAGGTGATCCTCCAGGTCTCCTCCCAAAACATCCCCGCCATGGCCCTGTACACAAAAACAGGGTTTTGCGTCACCAAAACCCTGTCCTACTACACAAAACATCCCGCCGGGTAGACCGGCCTTCATTCAGAAACTCCCCTTGCGCCGCCGGCTTCACTCCCTGACGGTCACGCCCTGGGCCTCGATCTGCCTGCGGATGTCCAGCATCTGCATATCGGTCTGCGCGATCACATCCGCACAGTGCTTAAGACGTTCGCTGATTTCCAGATCATCGCTCAGGTCCTTTTTATATTTCAGCTGGTGATCCAGGCTGGCCCAGAAATCCATGGCTATCGTCCGGATCTGTACTTCCACCCGCATATTCTTCTTCCGGTCGGAGAAAAATACGGGGATCTCAATGATCATATGGTAGCTGCGGTACCCGTTCTCCTTTGGATTCTTGATATAATCCTTGATCGCGATGACATGAACATCATCCTGGCGGATCAGCATATCCGCCACCGCATAAATATCATCGACAAAAGAACAGATCACGCGGATCCCTGCCACGTCATCCAGGTTATTCACCACTGATTCCAACGTAACCGGCAAGCCTCTTCGTCTCAGCTTCTCGACGATGCTTTCCGGTTTTTTTACTCTGGCCTTGATCATCTCAATGGGATTTCTCTGATTCCTTATGGAAAGCTCGTCATTGAGCACCTCCAGCTTGGTCCGCACCTCGCGGATCGCGCAGGTGTACATCATCATGATCTGCTGGAACTGCCTGCCCACATGGATCAGGCTTTCCGGAACCGATACAGCATCCGGTCCGCTTACAATGAAGCGGCTCAATTCACTGTTTGGGTTCATGCTGCTGTTCATCGTCATCTTCCTATATCTCTTCTACCGCCTTCACCGCTTCCGTCAGGCTCTCATCTTTCAGGTACTCGATCTTTCCCGCATCCATTAACTGCGCGATGGCCGGATCGATCGGGATCCTCGCCAGGACCTTTACACCCGCCGCGGCAGCGGCTTCATCGACATGGCTGTCGCCGAAGACCGGGATCTTCCTGCCGCAGTCCGGACAGACCACATAACTCATGTTCTCCACTACCCCAAGGATCGGGACCGCCATCTTTTTTGCCATATTGACCGCCTTGGCCACGATCATGGAAACCAGTTCCTGAGGAGAAGTGACGATGATGATCCCATCTACCGGAAGGGACTGAAATACCGTCAGGGGCACATCGCCTGTTCCCGGCGGCATGTCCACGAACATATAGTCCACATCCTTCCACAGCGTCTCCGTCCAGAACTGCCTCACCGCGCCCGCGATCACCGGCCCGCGCCAGATTACCGGATCGGTGTCATGATCCAGAAGCAGATTCGCAGACATAACCTGGATGCCGTTCATGCTTTCCGCCGGGATCATCAGCGAGCCATCCGGCGTCGTCGAAACCCTCTCCTGATCCAGGCCGAACGCTCTGGGGATCGACGGGCCGGTGATATCGGCATCCAGGATGGCCGTTCTCTTATTTTTCCGGTTCATCGCCACGGCCATCATCGAAGTGACCATGGACTTGCCCACGCCTCCCTTTCCGCTGACGATGCCGATCACCTTCCTGACCGAACTTGCCGGGTTTAACGGCTCCAGAAAGCTTGTCTTTTCCTGTATTCTGCTGCTGCAGTCCTCCCCGCAGGTGCTGCAGCTGTGCGTGCAATTTTCGCTCATTTTACCTGTATCTCCTTTATCAATCGATATCCCCTGATCCACACGGAGCAACCGCTATTATACGTCACCTCCGGTCAAATGTCCTGCGATGCGTGAGCCTCCTTTATCCGACGTCACGGCCGCGGATCATCCGGAAAACCCCCGCCGTCTCAAACGTCCTGGCGATGCTGTATACGATCAGGGAATCCACCGGCCACATGATCAGGTTCTTCATCAGCCGCGCCGGCACAAGAACAGCAAACGCCTGGCCGTACAGCACGGACAGCCACAGGGTATTTAACAGCACATTGCAGAGCAGGACCACCAGAAGCTTCGTCATCAGGATACGCCGGGGCGTGACCGGGCTGCGATAGCAGAAACAGCCGTAGATTACGCCTCCCAGGATGGCATTGACCGTAAATCCCGGGAAAAAGGCCCCGGTAGGATTCGCAATATACTTCAGGATATCCATAAGGCCGCCGAAGCATCCTCCGGCTACCGGGCCGAAAAGACATCCGACCAGCACATTGGGGATCCCGGAAAAACCGATCTTGACGAAGTTGCCCACGGAAATGGTGAAATACCCAAGGACCAGCGCCACTGCCGCGAACATGGCGCACGCCGTGACCGTGCGCGGTTTTCGCATTTCCTCACAGGACTGCGCAAACAAAACGCTTAATCTTTTCATCAGTGAATGCCCCCTCAAACACATCCGGACGCCCGCTTTCGCCTGCTCTTTGCCACCCCGGACTCCACGAGCCGGTGGATGACGGCAGCGATCACCGTTCCCAGTACCGCTCCCGCCAGCACATCGGTGGGAAAATGGACGAAAAGGTACATCCGTGAAAAGCCGATCAGGATGCCCAGAACAAGCAGGACCGTCCCCACTCTGCGATGATAGAGCCATACGCTGACCGCTCCTTCGAAACTCGCCAGCGTATGGCCGGATGGGAAGGAAAAATCCTGCGGCACACTGACTAACAGCTGCACCGACGGATCGATCCAGCACGGACGGCTCCGGCATACCAGATTTTTGATCACGCCGTTCCCCACGATCAGACCGGCAAACAGCGACAGCAGGACCGCAAGCCCCACTTTTCTGGTCCGCTTCATCAAGAGGAGGACCACGCCCAGGAGGATCCAGATCCATCCCCCATCGCCCAGAAACGTCACCGCAGTCATCGCCCGGTCAAGGAAAGGGCTGCGGAGCTCCTGCAGCCAGTAAAGAAATGATAATTCCATCAATCCGTCCTCCTACAGATCGGTTCCAAATACGATTCCCGCATCCTTTCTGGCCGTAACCAGGATCTCCATCACAAGAAGGGTCTGTTCAAGCATCGCATAGCAGGCCGGATAATCCTGCTCCTTCATCTGTCTTGCGAACTCACCGATCTCTCTTCCCAGAGAATGGGAATCGCTTTCCCTGCATAAAAGCTTCTTCTCCTTCCTTCCTAAAAACCACGCTTCTGTACTGGCGTTGGCCGGCCCCTCCAGACAAAGGCACCCCTCCTCGCCCTGGATCATGGCAAAGCCGGGGCTGTCGGAATCCTTCGCGCCGCAGCATACGGCCTGGAAGCCGTCGTATCCCATCGTAACGATACCGGAGGTATCGATCCCGTTAAATCCAAGGTTAGCCGCATAGCGCACCCACCTGGGCCGTCCAAACAGATCCGCCACAAAATGGATGTTGTACATGTTGATATCATACAGGCTGCCTCCGGAAAGCACCGGATCAAATGCCGGCAGGACCTTTCGCTCCCGGTACGCGTCATAACGGCTGGAGTACTGGGAATAATTGCACTGGACCAGCTTTACCGCCCCCACCATGCCCAGATTTTCCTTGATCGCCTGAAAATTCCGCGAATAGGGAAGCTTGCAGGCCTCCCACAAAAACAGATTCTTCTCTTTGGCGATCCGGATCAGTTCCCGCGCCTCATCGTACTCCGTGGTAAACGGCTTTTCGCAGATCACATTCTTTCCTGCCTTCAGCGCTGCCTTCGCATATGCATAGTGCATGCTGCTGATGATTCCGATGTATACCGTATCCGTATCTGTCCGGGTAAGAAACACCGGATATTCCGTATAGATTTCCCGGATATGATAGCGGTCCGCCAGCTCCTGCCCTTTCTCCAGACTTTTCTCCCGGACGCAGATGGCGCGCACCTCTATCTCAGAAAGCCGCGCCGTATCTTCCAGGAGCCGATTAACGATCATGCCGTTTCCGACCACGCCTAACTTCATGAATCTGATATCCTTTCTCTCTTTGTACGCCTCTTTTCTATACTGAAGTTTTTCCGTTCTTTGCCTACTGCTCTTCCTTCTGCGGAAGCGCCTTCTGGAACATCCGGTCCATCTCCAGGCAGGACTTTTTCAGAGACACCGGTTTCCCGTCGCGGGTCAGAAAGCAGTGCTGCGTCTCTCCCACGCACCGGATCTCGCCGGTTTCCTTATCCGTCACGGAATATTCGATGGTCATGCGGATCCCGTTGTAAAACTTCAGGATCGGGATGATCAGAACCGTATCGCCGAAATGGCTCATGGATTTATATTCACAGGTGACCGAAAGTACCGGGCTGATGATCCCCTGTTCCTCCATCTCCTCATAACCGATGCCCATCTGTCTCATCAGATCTGTCCTGGCCTCTTCAAACCAGCGAATATAATTCGAATGATGGATGATCCCCATCTGATCGGTCTCGTAATACTGCGTCCTGTGTTCGTAAGCGTCAAGCTGCATACAATCATCTCCTGTTGCTAAAAATCCTTCCCGTTCCTCCCTCGCATCAGTATAGCACAAATCACCGGCAAAGCAAAGCCCCCGCCGAAAACAAAAAGAGGAGCCTGCTACAGCTCCCCGGATATCATTGATTCAATTTTCTCTTCCGGCAGATCGAGCGCAATGGAAAGCTCTGTGTACAGGCAATTCTCCGCGATCTGCAGATATTTCGCGTCCACGGCCGGCAGCTTCTTTCCGTGCTCTGTCCTTTCCGCCTTTTTCCGGCGAAGCGTACGGATCACCTTAAGCCACTCCCGGCAGTCGCAGCTTTTCAGCGCTTCCTTGTAATTCTCTTCCCTGTGCTTATAATCCGGCACGGAAAGGGGACCGATGTTTCCCGCATCCTCCATCAGCGCACTGGCCTCCTTACCGGAAAGAAGGGGACGCATGCGGCTCTTATGGTTCTCTACGGGAATGTAAAGCCGATTTCCCTTCATATGAAGCGGTTCCAGGAAATAAAACAGTTTATCCTTATCGATCCCCTTCATATCCACGGTGCTGACGTCGGTGACCAGGCATACACCGGCAGTCTCATAGATTATATAATCACCCTTTTTAAACATACACTTCTTCCTTTCCTCACAGCAGAAAAAACGCCGCTTTCCTTCATGCGCTCATAATACCCTTCTCCCATCTGCGGCAGCGGCCCGGCTGCCATATATCTGTATTTTATCAGCTTTCTCAAAAAAATGTCAGCGTTTTTGAAGAAAAAATCGTTTTTTGTGAATATTTCAGAAGCGTCTCCGATGTCTTGTTGCGCAAAAACGCCAGTTTTTCGTCAGGCAGGCAGCTGAGCTCATTCCCTGCCCAGCATAAATTTCTCGACCACGAGCCCCACGCCGTCCGCATTGTTTGATGCCGTGATGTAATCGGCTTCCTTCCGCACCGGCAGCACGGCATTTTCCATCGCCACGCCAAGACCGGCAAACCGGATCATGGTCAGGTCATTGTATCCGTCGCCGCAGGCGATCAGCTGCTCCCGCTTAAGCCCCGTCACCTCCAGAAGACGCTCCAGGCTCCTGGCCTTGTCCACGCCCTGAGGAAGGACCTCCAGGAAAAATGGTTCTGAACGGTATACACTGAAGTTGCGCCCCAGCGCCGCTTTCACCTTCGGCTCCACAGACGCCAGGTAATCTCCGTCATCCACAAATAAAAACTTCGGCACCGGGAAACCGACTTTCGCCAGGAATTCATCAATCTCCAGCTGATGCAGGCGGAGATGGTTGATGGAAGCCTCGATCTTCGCGTAAGGGTTCTCCTCATTGCTGGTAAGGATAACCTCCCCGTCGTACGTCAAAAAATCCACCCGGTTCTGCAGGGCAAGCTCGATGATCCGGTGATTCGACCCCTCCGGCAGCATCCGGTCAAAAACCAATTCCTCCGTCCGGCAGTCCATAATCACACCGCCATTGTACGACAGGATGTATCCGCCGTAATCCGCCAGCTTAAGCTCTCTGGCCAGAGGCATGACGCCGTAGGTCGGCCGTCCGGAAGCAAGTACTACCTTTTTCCCCCGTTCCATCGCCTCCATAAGATCGGCCTTTGTTCTTGGCGTGATGATTTTGTCCCGATTCGTCAGCGTGCCGTCCAGATCCAGCACGATCATTTCATACTGCATACATCTTTCTCCTTATATCCCTGCCGCAGGCCGCAGCAGGCAGCTTCTGTTTTCACATTTTTTTCAATCTTTCATCGAATTTTGTTCACACTCAGGCAGTATCCTTTAACCATCAACAAGGATACAATCCTTTTTCGATAGATTTCTTCATACTTACCTCCCTTTTTTGTGGCAGCCGGAAACGGCTGCCTCTTGTTTTTTCCATATGGAAAAGTCAAGACCACCCGCTTAGCGGGTGGCTTGTTCTGCCCCTAGAAGGGGCTG
>CAYRMW010000034.1:24451-27041 GCA_964425595.1 uncultured Lachnospiraceae bacterium | reverse complement strand
ACTGGAAGATTACCGGGATCTGATCACGCTGGCCGCGCGGTATTATAAAAGAAATATTGCCGCCAAACAAGAAATGCATTCTGAACATTTGCCCGAGAAGTGAGTGTATGTGGGGCGCCTGACGGCGCCCCGTTTTTTCGCGAAAACCCCGGCGTCAAAGATCACGTACGCGTCCGAAAGCATACCGAAAAGGTGATCTTCCCATCATCCGCAGCCTCTGCCTTAAGCTGGGCCCGGTGTTCATCCGCGATGCTTTGGGCGATAGAAAGCCCCAGACCAGAGCCGTCGGCAAGGCTTCTGGCGGACTCCGCCCGGTAAAACCGCCGGAAGATGCGGGAGATCTCCTCTTTCGACAGCGGCTCGCCCTCGTTGCTTACCGCAAGAATGACTCCCCGCGGATTTTCGGCGCTCAGGCGGACCCGGATCCGGCTCCCCTCCCGGCTGTATTTGCAGGCATTGTCCAGCAGGATCTCGATAAGCTGCCGCAGTTCCTCCTTATCTCCATAGACTACGACGTTTTTTTCCAGCTCTCCATCGATGCCTTTTCCCATATCAAAGGCCACCGGTTCAAACGTCGCGACGCAGAGAGCGGCCAGGTAGCTGAGATCGACCGGCTCTTTCGCCGCAGAATTAGACTTCGCCTCTTTGCGGGCCAGCGTAAGCAGGCCTTCCGTCAGACGCTTCATCCTCCCGGCTTCCGCCTGGATATTTTCGAGACGGAGGCGGTTTTTCCCCGGCAGAATATCCTGATCCGCCATCAGAAGATGGACATTGGCAAGGATCACCGTCAGGGGCGTTTTTAATTCATGGGAGGCGTCAGCGATAAACTGACGCTGACTTTCCCACGCGCGCTCTGCCGGTCTGAGCGCCCACCTAGAGAGCCTGCGCGCCAGGAAGAAGAAAACGATCAGCGCGGTCAACCCGATGAGCACGGAGTGGAGCAGCTGCCAGCGGAGCGCATGGTATTCCTGTGTGATATCCGCAAACACGTATCGGGTGATGTCTCCCTGCTGTACCTCATACAGATAACGAAGGCGCAGCTCTGGAAGTATCCCCGGCTCGCCCTCACCGCCGTTTGCGCAGGCAATCAGACCGGCGAACGCGCTGTCTTCAAGATCTGATATGTGGTTTTTCACGAGAAACAGATCGCCGTCCGGCATGACATCCAGAACCAGCACGGGCAGTCCCTCCCGCTGCAGGGAACCTTCCCTGCGGGACCGTTCCGGCGGCGGGGTATCCTCCATTTCGTCGCGAAGCGCCTCCAGGCTCCGGCGGTAGTAATTGCTCTTTGTCGAACTGTACAGGATGACAAAAGTGAGGCTTAAAAGGATCGCCGACGTGATCGTAATGATCGCGGTAAATTTCCATTGCAGTGTCCGGATCATGAACCGGCCTCCAGTCGGTATCCGACGTTGCGCACCACACTGATCCGGACATCGGATTGCAGAAGGGCCAGCTTCTTACGGAGGAAAGAGAGATAAACTTCCACATTGTTGGAGCTGACCTCGCAGTCGTATCCCCAGATCCTGAGCAGGAGATGTTCTTTGGAGAGATAGCGGCCGGTGTTTTGCATCAGAAGACGCATCAGATCCGACTCTCTGGCGCTGAGCACAACAGCTCGTCCACCGCAGGACAGCTCCGAGGCAGACGGCTTCAGGACCAGATCCGCAAAGAAAAACGCATCCGGCGCGGTGCCGTTATAACGTCTCAGGACCGTGCGGAGGCAGGCCAGAAACTCTTCATTTTCGAAGGGCTTGGTCAGATAATAGTCCGCTCCCGCATCCAGTCCGCGCACCCTATCTTCCAGTTCGGAGCGGGCGGTGAGCATCAGGACCGGTGTGGTGATCCGCATATCGCGAAGCCTCCGCAAAAGTTCGCACCCGTCCATCCGCGGCAGCATAACATCCAGTACGATCGCGTCATATACGCCCTTTCCGGCCAGCTCCAGGCCTTCGATCCCGTCATGGGCCACCGTCGTGCGGTAACCGGAGCTGTCCAGCATATCGGCCAGCGTAGAGGCCAGCCGTTCTTCATCCTCAATAATCAAGATCCACATAAGATCGCCCTCCATTCCCTTTACTATACCATAAAGAAAAGGAGCAAAAATCTGAACTTTTTGTGAATTTAAGCTTTATTTCAGCTTGTTTTGCTATAGTCCCTTTGTCAAGAAAATGGGTGTTTCCGGTTAAGCAAAACCAGACGCCCATCATTCACGATTTGCAACAGGAAGGAGAATCCAGACATGAGAAGAGACAAAAGAAGATTGCTTTTCGCGGGTATGCTGGCCGCCTGGGCGGTAGGTGCCTGCGCGACGGCCTATGCTTCCACGTCAAGCGATACGCAGGCGGAGCAGGCGATGCAGGCGCCGCAGGATGACGGAAGCGTGATGGCCCAAGTCATAGAAACCTCTGGTTCTACGCTGACGGTGTACCTGGAGAGCAGGCCGGATGGCGGAGCACCGGCCTGCGGCGAAGCGCCGGCCGAGGGTGAGACCCCGCCGGAACTGCCGGAGGGCGAAACCGCCGCGGAAGGCGAGACCCCGCCGGAGCCGCCGGAGGGCGAAACCCCTGCGGAAGGCGAGACCCCGCCG
>CAYRMW010000034.1:6324-24351 GCA_964425595.1 uncultured Lachnospiraceae bacterium | reverse complement strand
GAAGCACCTAAAGGCGGTGGCGGAATGCAGTTTGCCGAGTCTTCGACCTCGCTGACCCTGACGGATTCCACGGTTGTGACCAAAGGGATGGGTCAGGAGAGCGCGTCCGTTTCCGATCTGGCTTCAGACACCGTTGTTCGCCTGGTTCTTGACAGCGATGGAGCCACTGTGGTGAGCATCAATATTATGGATACAAGTGAGGAGTAAACAGCATGAGAAAGAAATTATTATACGGACTAATTACGGCCGGCGTCATTTGTCTTAGCGGCTGCGGCGGTTCAAGTTCACAGTCCACGTCCACGGAAGCAGAGAGCAGCGTCGATGAGGCCGGAGAACCGAAGGACGGGGAACAGCCCGGTGGAGAAGGCGGCCCCGGCGATGGTGCGGAACCGCCCCAAGATGCGCCTGACGGTGACGGCGGCCCTGGCGGTGACGGCGGCGGTCCCGGTGGTGATGGCGGTGGTCCCGGCGGCAATGGCGGCCCGGGCGGCGGTCCCGGCGGCGGATCTCAGTCAGCACCTGAGTCCTATGACGCAGCGAACACATATTCTGAAGATACGACGGAGAGCGGACAGACCTATACCTCTACCGGCACGGACGAGAACGCTATCCTGGTAATGGATGGCGCTGAGGTGACCCTGGAGGACTTCACGGTAACCAGGACCTCCTCAGACAGCACCGGCGGAGACAACTCCAGCTTTTACGGCGTCGGAGCCAGCGTCCTGGCCATCGACGGAACGCTTCATCTTACCGGCGGAACGATTGAAAGCGACGCGGCCGGCGGCGCGGGCGTATTCGCTTATGACACCGGCGTTGTCTATGTGTCGGATACCGTGATCACCACGCAGCAGGATACCTCCGGAGGCATCCATGTCGCTGGCGGCGGCACCCTGTACGCGGAGAATCTTACGATCGATACGCACGGTGAATCTTCCGCAGCCATCCGTAGCGACCGGGGCGGCGGCACCCTGCAGGTAAGCGGCGGTACCTACACCTCGCACGGCACCGGCTCACCGGCTGTATACTGCACCGCGGATCTGACCATTGAAGACGCGGTACTGACCGCGGAGAGTTCCGAAGCCGTCTGCATCGAAGGGCTGAACAGCCTGAAGCTTACCGACTGCCAGTTAACCGGAAACATCCCCGATGATTCCCGCAACGACTGCAACTGGACCGTCATCCTGTACCAGAGCATGTCCGGCGACTCGGAGATCGGCAACAGCACGTTTGATATGGAAGGCGGAAGCCTTACCTCTCTCAACGGCGGCCTTTTCTATACCACCAATACGGAGAGTACATTCATGCTGAAGAATGTCGCTCTGACGGTTTCTTCCTCCAATGACTTCTTCCTGAAGTGCACGGGCAATGCCAATGAAAGAGGCTGGGGAGAGACGGGCGCTAACGGTGCGGACTGCTCCTTTACGGCTGACACGCAGGAGATGGAAGGCGACGTGATCTGGGACAGCATCAGCACCCTTGATTTTACGATGCAGAACGGCAGCACCCTGACCGGAGCATTTATCCAGGATGAGACCAACGCCGGAAACGGCGGCGATGGATACGCGAACCTGACCATCGATAAGACCTCCACCTGGACGGTAACCGCAGACAGCCGGCTGTCCACGTTAAGCTGCTCCGGAACGATCATCGGAGCTGACGGAAAGAGCGTGACCATCGTCGGCAGCGACGGAACCGTTTATTCTGAAGGCGACGGCGCGTACACGGTAACCGTAGAAAGCGCAGAACTTTAATCCTCTTCCAGAGACGTGCCGGGGGGCCGGTGAATACCGGTTTTTACCCCGGAAGAAAAAGGGATGAGACGTTCCCGCAGAATTCAGGCTTTTATCAGCACGAATTCTTTACGGGATCGTCTCATCCCTTTCTTCTTGGCAGGATAAATCTCTCGGGCGTCCGGAATCCATTTCCCGCTCTGCTCTCCGCGCCGCGCTGTCCTTACCGGCGCCTGGCCGGCCCGGACGGCGGCAGCTGCGTCACCGGCTGCGCCGTACCGTCTGCTGCCGCGCTCGCGGAAACCGTCCAGGTCGCGCCCGACAGAAGGCTCGTGTCGTATCCCATCGCCGCGCCCAGGTCCAGCATCCCGCCTGTGACCGTGAGGCCTGACAGCGAATCCAGTGTGTGTACCGAGGAAAGCAGGATCTCTTTGACATCCGCCAAGGTAATGCTGTCATAGTAGGAGTAAAGCATGGCTGCCGCCGCAGTCACCATCGGCGCGGCCATCGAAGTTCCGGTCATATAGCCGTACTCATTTCCCGGCGTCGTACTGAGGATATAAGAGCCGGGGGCCGTCAGGTCCACGGAAGCCGCACCATAGTTTGAACTGTAGTGCAGGGTGCCGTCATAATTCAGATTTCCCACCGAAATAATGTTATCCAGGTCGTAACAGGCCGGGTATATGGGAGCGGCATCGTCGTTAGTCCCGTCATTACCCGCCGCCACCACAAAAAGCATGGAGGAGTTGGCGATGGTCTGATACAGGGCCCGGTCATCGTCGGAGGTGCCCAGGCTGAGATTGCAGATCGACGCGCCGTTTGCCTCCGCGTACTGGATCGCCCGGATCATGGAAGCGGTAGTCCCGGAACCCTCGGAACCGCCCAGTGCCTTCAGCACCATGATCTTTACGTGGTCACTCTGCACGATCCCGGCAATTCCCACGCCGTTGTTCGCCTTGGCCGCGATGGTCCCTGCCCCGTGCGTCCCATGACTGTCATCACTGGCACTCGTATAGATCTGATTGGAGCCGTCATAAAAATTCCAGCCATACACGTCGTCGATATATCCATTGCCGTCATCATCGATGCCATTGCCCGCGATCTCGTCCGCATTGACCCAGATCACATCCTGCAGATCCTCGTGGGTATAATCCACGCCGGTATCGATCAGGGCGATCACCACATCCCGGCTGCCGCCATCGTAAACCGCGTAGGCATCCTCCAGATTGATGTCGATCCCCGCCGTTGCAGTCACCTCCTGCCCGGAAGCCATGGCTGTATAGGAAGCGTATCGCCGGAACGAACCGTCTCTTCCTCCCGGGATCCCCCGGGACTGCGGCGGCGTCCACTGACCGGGCAGAGAAGGCTCGCCGAATGGATCGTCATATACCGGAAACTGATTCTGGTTCTCTATCATAGAGAAGGTGCCGTCATTATTCAGCGCCCACTGCTGGGCAAACAGCGTATCATTTGTCGAAAAATCCGCTGTGCTGTAGGTGTAATTCGGCTGTGTAAAGACCACCTGTTCGTTTGCCGCCAACGCGGCCAGACCGGAAGCCAGAGCTTCCCCGTCCTCGTACGACCGGACTTCAATACTGCCATCGGTATAATACACCAGGACCTCATTGTCGGTATACGCGGAAAGGTCCTCCGCCTGCGTTCCCGCCTGCGCGTCAGGCAGATTGTCTGCCTGCGCGCCTGCCAGCCGGAACGCGGTGAGCGAGACAGTAGAAAAGGCCAGAATGATCGCTGCTGTTCGTTTCATCGCATTCCTCCATATCTTCCGCAAAACTCTGCCGGCGCACATCCATCGGACAGCCGGCGCGTACCGATGTGCTTACGTTTCTGCCGTGCTGTCCGCATCCGCCGCGCCGTCCTGTTTGCCTGGTGGATCTCCACCTTCACCGCCGCCGGGAGCACCGCCGCCGCCAGGAGCGCCGCCGCCACCGGGAGCGCCGCCGCCGCCACCGGGACCGCCACCTTCACCGCCGCCGGGGCCGCCGGGAGCACCGTCCGAAGCCGCCGCGCCGTCCGAGGCCGCCGCGTCACCGGATGAGGAATCCCCGCTGTCGGATGAAGATTCCTGCGGCCTTCTGCCGCCGCCTCCTCCGCCGCCGGGTCGGTTACCGCCACCAGGACGGCCGCCGCCGGTGTTTCCATAGGTGGTCACATAATCCGTCAAGGTAAGCTCCGTAAGCTCCGTGCCGTCCGTATATTCACCGTCCCGGCACACCCAGTCGGTCGTATCTCCGCTATAGCTGCCGCCGTAGGACACGGTATAAACACCTTCCTCTTTCAGATCCGGCGACGAGAAGACCATATTGACGGTTTCGATCGGAAGCCGGAAGACGAAGCTCTCCCCTTCTCCTTCGATCGAGACATAGGTCTCTGCGTCAAGTGCAGAATCAAAAGTAACCGACAGAAGATACTGACTGGCCTGTGATGGCGACTGGGGCATACCGCCGCCGCTGAACGCCAGCACATATCCGCCCTCCAGGGTCATCGTACCGTCACAATCCAGCGCGCCGTCCGCGCGTCCGGTACTGGCCACGAGGACGGTCCCGTCCGAAATCGTCAGGGAGCCATTGGAATCCAAACCGTCCCCGCCGGCCTCAATGACCAGATAGCCGCCGCTGATCTGAATATAATGGTCCGTACCGCTCACGGTAAACCGGTTGCCTCCGCCAAAGCCGCCGAACCCGCTTTCGTCCGCTCCGCCTGCGGCGTTGACGCCGTCGTCAGACGAAACGATAGAGATCGTTCCTCCGGAAATATCGACGTCTGAACCCTCCAGTCCTTCATAACAGGTAAGGATATCCATCTCTCCGTCGGACACGGTCAGCAGCCCATCGGCATGGAAAGCATCATCCCCGCTGGATACCGTATAAATCCCGCCCGTGACCGTCAGATCGCCATTGGCGTGGAAGGCGTCGTCCGCGCAGTCCATCACGTAGACGCCGCTGACCAGCGCAAGATCAGTCCCCGCCTTGATGCCCTTGGCGCTGGCATCATCGGAAAGTTCTGCCGTACTGCCCCCGCCGGAGGTGATCGTATAGCTGCCGCTGGAGAACGTAACCGAAGTCTCCGCCTGCACGCCGTCTTCTCCCGCCGTCAGCGACAGGATGGAATTCGAAACCCGGATCCAGCCCAGGGTATCGTCGGTGTCATTGGTCGAGCGGATCGCGTCTCCCCCGCAGTCCACCGTGATGTCGGCGCTGTCGATCTGGTTTGCGTCTCTGCCGTTAATGCCATGGTTTACCGCCGTCACCGTGATCGTCGCGTCATAGATCTCCAGTGTATCCTTGCCGGTGATCCCGTTGTTGTAATTGGCGTTTACCGTCAGACTCCCGGCGCCCTGCACGATCAGGTCATCCTCGCTGTACAGGCAGGCATTGGGCTCTTCTTCTGCTGCTGATGAATACTCATCGTCAAACGTATACGTTTCCCCGTCCGTAAGGGTGTTTTCCTTCCCCTCTACCAGGTGAAGCACAACGGAATCCGCATCATAGACATAAAACGGGCTTCCCCAGGAACAGGTCACATCCGCTCCGTTGAGCGCTACGGTGACCTCCGCATCCGGCGCGTTGACCAGGATCCTTCCGTCTTCCAGCGTTCCGCTGATCGCGTAGACGCCGGCCGAGGTGATCATGACCACGCCGTCTTCCGCTTCCGCTCCGTTCCCGTCGATGGTGATCTCGCTGCCGTTCAGGGTGATCGTCGTCGCATCCGTCAGATCCAGCGTCGCGGGGGTCCGGGGATCCATCTCATTTTGCTCCGTAACCTTTTCCTCCTGCTCCTTATCATCACCGCCGGAATCTGCTGTGCTCTCTGCCGTCGTTTCTTCCACTTCTTCGGCGACGGGATCGCTCCGTCCGCCGCAGCCGGAAATCGCGCCCGCCAGGAGGACCGCGCCAAGCAGCAATGCCGTCCGCTTTATTACATATCGCATAGAAAACCTCCTTATTCATCGGTATACTTTATCGTATCACTACCTTTTTACCCCGTAAACCTAAAGAAAACCTAAAGGCCGGAAAAGATTTTTCCCATTTCACAAAGAATTCACACGATCATCCGAAGAGCGGATTGCGTCATTTTGTAATTGGATTTATAATGAATGCGCGCCCCCGCGCGGGCGCTATATCAGCAAATAAAGGGGGAAATGCCATGCGTCTTCTGATCGCGGAGGATGATCTGGATCTGGCGGAAGCACTGACCGCTCTTCTGGAAAAAAACCAATACACTGTGGACGTGGTCCACGACGGCTCCGCCGCTCTGACCTATTCCTCAACCGGCATCTATGACGCGGTGATCCTCGATATCATGATGCCCAAGCTGGACGGGCTCCAGGTCCTGACCAGCCTCCGGCGGCAGGGCATCCATACGCCGGTGATGCTGCTGACCGCCAAAGGAGAAAAGGACGACCGGATCGCCGGGTACGACTCCGGCGCGGACGACTATCTGCCCAAACCCTTTGCGCCGGACGAGCTGCTGGCCCGGGTCCGGGCGCTTTTGCGGCGTTCCGGCGACTATAAGCCCTCTCTCCTTGCCTTCGGCGATCTGATTCTGGACTGCGGCAACAGTACGCTGCGGTGCGGCAGCCGCTTTGAACGGTTAAGCGGAAGGGAATTCCAGGTCATGGAGCTGTTCATGCGCTCCCCGCGGATCCTTCTTTCCGCCGACCGCATCATGGAACGGGTGTGGGGCTGGAACACCGAGGCGGAGATCAGCGTGGTATGGGTGCATATTTCCAATCTGCGTAAAAAACTGAACGCGATCGGCTCCACAACAGTGATCCGGGCCAGCCGCGGCCTGGGATACGCTCTGGAGGATGGGACATGATCAACCGACTTCGCCGCCAGTTTATCCTGATCGCCATGATCTCCGTCACGACGGTGGTCTTTCTTCTGGTCCTCTTCATTAATTTATTCAGCTTTTTCTCTACCGATCAGAGCCTGATCGACACGCTCCAGATGATCTATGAAAATCAGGGGAAGATCCCCTCCGCCCCGGGCGGTCCGGCCCGCAAAGGCACTCTGCCGCCGCTTGCGCCGGAGGCAGCTTATTCCACCCGCTATTTCGTGCTTCGATACAACAGCGACGGCGAACTGGAGTCCATGGACATGCGGCACATCGCCGCGGTGACCGAAGCGGACGCCGATGTGTTCCTGCAGATCGCCCTTGCGCACGGCGAGGGCACAGGATATACCGGATGGTATAAGTATTACATCGCGTCGGTCCGCGACGGCCAGTATATGGCGATCTTTCTGGACTGCCAGAAAGAGCTGCACGCCGCGGGCACCTTCGCCTTCATCTCGATTTTGGTGGCGGCAGCGTGTATTTTCCTGGTCGGTATCCTGATCTGGCTGTTCTCGAAAAAGGCGATCGAGCCGATCGTAAAAAACATGCAGAAACAGAAACAGTTTATCACCGATGCCAGCCACGAATTAAAAACGCCGCTGACAGTGATCTCCACCAGCCTGAAAGTTCTGGAAATGGATATAGGGAAACAGAAATGGCTGGAAAAAGCCCAGAATCAGACAGAGAAAATGGCAGAATTGATCCAGAACCTGGTGACCCTCGCCCGCCTGGATGAAGAACAGCCCCCGCTGTATTTCGGCAATTTTGACCTCAGCCGGGCAGTGACGGAAACCGCCGGATCATTCCAGGACGTTGCGTCCGCGCACGGACATCGGATCCTTCCGGATATCGCGCCCGACCTGACTTTCCACGGAGACGAAAAAGCGATCCGGCAGCTGGTATCCATCCTGTTGGACAACGCGGTCAAATACGCGGATCCCGGGAGCACGATCGAAATAAGCCTGGGCCGGACGCGCAGAGGACTCGTGCTGAAGACCACGAACCTCTGCGAGGGGCTGGACAGAGATGAACTGGACCGGCTGTTTGACCGGTTTTACCGGCCGGACCGCTCGCGTTCGAAGCAGACCGGCGGATTTGGCATCGGTCTCTCCATCGCGCGGGGCATCGTAGAGGCGCATCACGGGACGATCCTCGCGGAATACTCCGCCGACTCGGCGATCCGGTTTATCGTGACGCTGAAATAAGATCCGCGTTATGCTTTCTTCAGCACGATCACGTTCCAGGAGTGCTTTCCGAGAACAGCCTGCAGGCAGCCGTCCTCCATCCGGGAAACACCGTTTTCCCGCGGCACTACCGTATCGGGCGCAGCCTCTGTGTTCACCGCCTTCATATCGTCATGGGTGAGGACGATGTGCCTGGCTACCTGGTAGCCCTCATACTGGCGCAGGTCGCAGCTTACTTCCATGTCTTCTTCCAGATCCTTATTTACCGCGAAAACGGTCAGCGTCTCCTGCTCCTCATCCTCCGTGATCACCGCATCCAGATAAGGCACGCAGTCAAACTTGCCCGCGCTGTAGCAGGGCGCGTCGACCAGCGTCGTCAGGACCTTGCCGCGGCCCAGCGTGCTCGCATGAAGGAAGGGATAAAAGATCGTCTGCCGCCATGCGCCCGTGTCGGATGTCATGATCGGCGCGATCACATTGACCAGCTGGGCCAGGCAGGCGATCTTTACGCGGTCGCAGTGCTTTAAGAGGGTGATCAGCATGCTGCCGACTAAAAGCGCGTCCTCAAAATTATACACATCCTCCAGCTGATGGGGCGCCTTGCTCCAGGGCTTGATCTGCTTGTCGGCCTCGCTGGAGTGATACCACACGTTCCACTCGTCAAAGGAGAGATTGATCTGCTTTTTGCTGTGCTTCTTGCCCTTCACGTAATCGCAGATCGACACCACGGTGGAGATAAACTCATCCATATCCAGATTCTGAGCCAGGAATTCCGGCGTATTGTTCTCGCGGTTGTTGTAATATACGTGGAGCGACAGATACTCGATATCCTCATAGGCATGATCGAGCACCGTAGCCTCCCAGTCTCCAAACGTCTTCATCCCGCCGTTCGAACTGCCGCAGGCCACCAGCTCGATGGAAGGATCCAGAAGCTTCATGGCATGGGCCGTCTCCGTAACCAGACGGCCGTATTCCTCCGCCGTCTTGTGGCCGATCTGCCACGGGCCGTCCATCTCGTTGCCCAGGCACCACAGTTTGATGTTATGAGGCTGCTCATAGCCGTGCTGCTTTCTTAAATCGCTATAATAGGTCCCGCCGGGGAAATTGCAGTACTCCAGGACATTTCTCGCGTCGTCCACCCCCCTGGTTCCCAGATTGACCGCCATCATGACATCGCTTCCGGCAAGCTTCGACCAGTCAGCGAACTCATTCAGGCCGAATTCATTGGTCTCGATCACCGTCCAGGCAAGCTCCGCCCTGGCCGGACGCTGCGCCACCGGTCCTACCGTGTCTTCCCAGCGGTAGCCGGAAACGAAATTGCCGCCGGGGTAGCGGACCACCGGCACATTCAGCTCCTTGACCAGCTCCAGGGTGTCGCGGCGGAAGCCTTTCTCATCTGCCTGCGGATGTCCCGGCTGATAAATCCCCTCATATACCGCCCTTCCCAGATGTTCGATAAAGGAGCCGTATATCCTTTTATCCACCTGTCCGGTAATAAAGTAACGGTCGGTTCTGATCACTGCTTTTTTCATGAAATCCTCCTTCTCCGGGCCCCTGCGCTCCTGCCGCCCGCGCTTTTTGCCGGCGGACGCGCGGCCCCGTCATTCTGTGAGTACAGCTTACCACATCCCCGGTGGAAAAAAAGAGCGGAAGTTCCCATGTTCTTGACATATCTTCCGGTGAATCGTAAAATGAACCTAACCGTTCGGGACGGCAGAAAACAGACGGGGAGGCGTTTTTATGAACAGAATGCTGCTGACCGTAAATTACTGTAATTTCCAGCACTTTAATCAGGACTGCGACCGGATCTACCGGCCCCGGGGGAGCGGCGATTATCTGTTCCTGCTGCTCCACGCCGAGATGGCTTTCCGCCTGCCCGAAGGCGCCTTTCAGAACCGGCCCGGCGCCTGCATCCTTTACACGCCGGGAACGCCCCAGGATTACCAGGCCCTCGGAACCTTTAAAAACAGCTATGTGCATTTTTCCGCACCGGAGGCGTTTGTCCGCTCCTTCTCTCTTCCGGAGAACACCCTGTTCTATCCGCAAAAGCTCCAGGAGATCGACCGCCAGATCCAGGCCATTCAGCAGGCGTTCCTGCGGCAGGACCGCTGCCGCGAGGCGGAGCTGGACAGCCTTCTGGAACAGCTTCTCGTCCTGGCCGCCAGAAACCTCGAGCATGCGCCCGGCGAGGGACAGTCCTCACTCTTAAGCGACACCTTTCAGAAGATCCGCCTTGCCATGCTTTCCTCCTGTGAAAAGCCCTGGACGATCCGGCAGATGAGCCGGATGGCCGGGATGGAAAAAAGCCAGTTCTACCGGTACTATCAGCAGTTTTTCCATATCTCCCCCGGAAATGATCTGATCCAGGCCAGGATCCAGCGGGCCAAATATCTTCTGACCAACCAGGCCGCGCAGATCAAGCAGATCGCCGCCGAGTGTGGCTTCGCCGACGCCACCCATTTTTCCCGGCAGTTTAAGCGCTGCACCGGCATGTCGCCCCGGGAATACGCCGCAGCCTGCTCGGATCCGCTTAAAGATGATCTGATCCCCGCCCCCATCCCTCCCGGGCCAGGGGAAACAAACCTCCCCGGCCCGGATGGCGTTTCCTGCTGCCCGCCCATCGCTCCCCCTTCGGAGCGTCCGCCCGTCCCCATCTCCAAAGATGGTTCCGGCGATCCTGCCACCTGATGCGCACCGCGCGGCGCAGTCTACGCTTAATCCGCCTCTTCCAACAGCCGGTCGATCGAAGCCAGCTTCACGCAAAGCGTAAAGACATGCATCGCCGTATGCAGATCCTCCAGGGAGGGATAGGTGGGCGCGATGCGGATGTTGCTGTCGTGCGGATCTTTCCCATAGGGATAGGTGGCGCCGGCGCCGGTCATCACGACCCCTGCCTTTTTGCAGGCTGCTACGATGTGCTTCGCGCAGCCGTCCATGGCGTCAAAGGAGATGAAATATCCGCCCTTCGGCCTGGTCCATTCGCCGATGCCAAGGCCGCCCAGCTCCTCATCCAGGATCTGGATCACCGTCTCGAATTTCGGGCGGAGGATATCCGCATGCTTCCGCATATGCTCCACGAGGCCATGGATATCCTTAAAGAAGCGCACATGACGCAGCTGGTTTACCTTGTCATGGCCGATGGTCTGGATCTGCAGCTGCTTTTTGATGTCCTCCAGATTGTTCTGGGAGGTCGCTAACGCCGCGATGCCGGATCCCGGGAAGCTGATCTTGGATGTGGATGCGAACTTATACACCAGATCCGGATTTCCCGCGCGCTTACATTCTGCCAGGATCTCGATCAGGTGGTCCTGGTCATGATCATAGAGATGGTGCACGCCGTAGGCGTTGTCCCAGTAAATGCGGAAGTCCTTTGCCGCCGGCTTTAGACGGGCAAAGCGGCGCACCGTCTCATCCGAGTAGGAGATACCCTGCGGATTTGAATACTTGGGGACGCACCAGATGCCCTTAATGCTCTCATCGGACTCAACCAGCTCCTCCACCATATCCATATCCGGGCCGACCGGCGTCATGGGCACATTGATCATCTCGATGCCGAAGTACTCGGTTATGGCAAAATGACGGTCGTATCCCGGCACCGGGCATAAGAACTTTACCTTGTCCAGCTTGCACCATGGCGTGTTCCCCATAACGCCGTGCGTCATCGAACGGGAAATGGCGTCATACATGACATTCAGGCTGGAGTTGCCGTAAATGATGATGTTGTCGATGGGATTTTCCATCATGTCTCCGATCAGCTCTTTCGCTTCCCGGATCCCGTCCAGCACCCCGTAATTGCGGCAGTCTGTGCCGTCCTCGCAGGTCAGGTCCGCATCGCTGTTCAGCGCGTCCATCATCCCCATGGAAAGGTCAAGCTGCTCGATGCATGGCTTGCCTCTGGCCATATTCAGGCTCAGGCCTTTCCCCTGATATTCCTTGTACTGAATGATCAGCTGCTCTCTCAGCGATGCCAGCTCCTCCCTGGTCAGTTCTGCATATGGTTTCATGCGTTTCCTCCTTCTCGTACCCCTTCTTTTCCTCTTGCTGCAATCTCCGGCCCATCAGGCCTGCCTCAGCATTTCCTGCACCAGCTGGTTTACCGCAGCCGGATCTGCCTTGCCCTTCATGGCGCGCATCGTCTGTCCCACGATGAAGCCGGCCGCCTTTTCCTTGCCGTTTTTAAAATCCTGGACCGACCGCGGATTGGCCTCCAGGATCTCCCGGATCACGGTCCGCAGCCGGTCCTGGTCATTGACCACTTCCAGGCCGTGCGTCCTGACGTACTCCTCCGGATCGACATCCCGGTCAAAGATCTCCTCAAATACCGTTTTGGCCACCGTGCGGTTGATCACATTCCGCTCGACCAGGCCGATCAGGCGCGCCAGGTTTGCCGGCGAAAAAGCGATCTCATCCATGTCGATCTCCTTTTCCTTTGCCAGGCGCATCCCCTCGACCATCAGCCAGTTCGATGCTTCCTTGGGCTGCCCGCAGAGCGCCGCGGTCTCTTCGAACAGATCGGCCAGATGCTTGGAGCCGGTGAGGATCTGGGCGTCATAGGCCGGGAGGCCCATCTGCGACTGATAGCGGGCCATCTTTTCTTCCCGCATCTCCGGCTGCGCGCCGCGGATCCGCTCGATCCAGGCGTCGGAGATCTCCACCGGCACCAGATCCGGATCCGGGAAGTACCGGTAGTCCTGCGCATCCTCCTTGGAACGCATGGCGCGGGAGATCCCCTTGTGGTCATCCCACCGTCTGGTTTCCTGAACCACCGCCTCGCCGGCCTCCAGCAGGTCGATCTGGCGCTCCCGCTCGCCTTCAATGGCACGGGCGATGGCGCGGAAGGAATTTAAATTCTTCATCTCGGTCCTGGTGCCGAACCCCTCGCTTCCCGCTTCCCGGACAGAGAGGTTGACATCCGCCCGCATGGAGCCTTCCTGCAGCTTGCAGTCGGAAGCCCCGAGATACTGGATCGTCATGCGGAGTTTTTCCAGATAGGCAATGACCTCCTCGGCGCTGCGCATATCCGGCTCCGACACGATCTCGATGAGCGGGACGCCGCTGCGGTTATAGTCCACCAGGGAGCAGTCTCCCCATTCATCATGGATCAGTTTCCCGGCATCCTCCTCCATGTGGATCTCGTGAATCCGGACCTTCTTCTTCCCCGTCTCCGTCTCGATCTCGACAAAACCATCGTGGCAGATCGGAAGATAGAGCTGGGAGATCTGGTAATTCTGCGGGTTATCCGGGTAAAAATAATTCTTCCGGTCAAACTTGCAGTATTGATTGATCTGGCAGTTGGTGGCCAGGCCCACCGCAAGGGCATATTCCACCACCTGCCGGTTTAATACCGGCAGCGAACCCGGCATTCCGGTGCACACCGGGCAGGTGTGGGTATTCGGCTCTCCGCCGAACCCGGTAGAACAGGAGCAGAAGATCTTCGTCTTCGTCGCCAGCTCTACGTGAACTTCCAGGCCGATGACGGTCTCATACTGTTTGCTCATTCGACATCCGCTCCTTTCTCTCCTCTGCCGCCGCAGGAAGCATCCCCTTCTCCGGCCGTCTCCCGCGCTAGGGGCGCGCTCTGGTATTCCCTGCTCTGCTCGAACGCATAGGCCGCGCGGATGATCTTTTTCTCCTGGAAACAGTCGCCGATCAGCTGCAGGCCGATGGGCAGCCCCTTCGAATCCAGGCCGCACGGCACGGTGATGCCGGGAAGTCCCGCCAGGTTGACGGAAATGGTATAAATATCGCCCAGGTACATCTGGATCGGATCCTGCAGCGATTCGCCCAGCTTCGGCGCCGTCGACGGCGAAGCCGGCGCGGCGATGACATCGAAGCGGGAAAACGCGTTGTCAAAGGCGGCCTTGATCAGCGCCTTCGTGCGCAGGGCCTTCAGATAGTACGCGTCATAATAGCCGGAGCTCAGCACAAAGGAGCCCAGCATGATCCGCCGCTTTACCTCCGGGCCGAATCCTTCCGAACGGCTCTTTTTGTACATATCGTGAAGCCCTTCATAGCGCTCCGCGCGGTATCCGTATTTCACGCCGTCAAACCGGGAAAGATTTGAACTGGCTTCCGCCGAAGCGATCACGTAATACGCCGGGATCGCGTACTCCACCAGGCTTAAATCAAACTCCTCGGCCACCGCGCCCTGATCCGTCAGGACCTTCACCGCCTGCATGATGGCGTCCCGCACCTCCGGATCAAGCCCTTCCCCGAAATAATCTCTGGGAATGCCGATCCGAAGGCCGCGCACATCTTGCGTCAGCGCGCTCGTAAAATCGGTATCCTCCCGCCGGATCGAGGTGGAGTCCTTCTTATCGTAGGAAGCGATCACTTCCAGAATGGCTGCGCAGTCCGACACATCCTTTGCGATGGGCCCGATCTGATCCAGCGAGGAGCCGTAAGCCACCAGGCCGTAACGCGATACGGTACCGTAAGTGGGCTTGATCCCCGTCACGCCGCAGAAGGAGCTTGGCTGGCGGATCGATCCGCCGGTATCCGAACCCAGGGCGTAAAAACATTCATTGGCCGCCACCGCCGCGCAGGAGCCGCCGGACGAACCGCCGGGTACATGCTCCGTATTCCACGGGTTCCGGGTAACACCGAAGGCCGAAGTCTCCGTCGTGCTCCCCATGGCGAATTCGTCCATATTGGTCTTGCCCAGGATCACGGCTCCCGCCTTCTCAAGGTTCAGCACGGCCTCCGCTGTATAGGTGGGAATGAAATTACTCAGGATCCGGGAGCTGCAGGTCGTCCGCATGCCCCGAAGGCAAAGATTGTCCTTAAGGGCCACGGGAACACCGGCTAACGGCCCCCGCAGTTCTCCTGATTCGATCTTTTGCTGGACCTCTTTGGCCTGTTTCATGGCGCCTTCTTCATCTACGGTGACAAACGCACCGATCTGCGGCTCTGCCCTGTGGATCTGCACAAGCGCCGCCTGCGCAGCCTCTGGCGCGGTCCGGTTTCCTGCCTGGATCTCCTTTCCCAGCTGCAGCGCGGTTAACTCAAGTATACTCATGCCCATCCCCCCTGTCACTCTACTGTCCTGGGAACCACAAAAGCCCCGTCTCTCTGTTCCGGTGCGTTCGCCAGCATATTCTCCCGGTCATCGCCATTCGTCACGACATCCTCACGGAAAACATTATGGACCGGAAATATATGCGACATCGGCTCGACGCCGTCCGTATCCAGCTGGTTCAGCAGGTCGATATAATCCAGCATGCGCCCCATATCCTTCTTGGCCGCTTCCTTCTCTTCGTCAGAAAGATCCAGTTTTGCCAGTATCCCTACGTATTCAATCGTTTCGTCACTGATCTTATTTGCCATGGCCGCGCTCCTCCCTCTCTGTCTCGGTCTTTCGCCGCGTTCAAATTGGAAATATCATAGCATACGGTTTCTGCCATTTCAAGCACAACAGTGCACAAATCGCCCCTGCCGCCGCTCTCCTGCAAACGTCCGGCGGCTGTCCCGCCGGCGCGCTAGGCCAGGATCGTATGTTCCATCAGGATCTTGGCCCCCATCAGCACCAGGATCAGACCCCCGAACCGCTCCGCCCTGGATTGATAGCGGCTGCCGAAGACATGACCGATCCATACACCGGCCATGGACAATAAACAGGTGGTCGCTCCGATAAAGCTCACGGCCGGGACGATCTGCACCTGCAGGAAGGCAAAGGTAACGCCAACGGCCAGCGCGTCGATGCTGGTAGCCACGGACAGGATCAGCATGGAGCGCACATCAAAGGAGGGATCGCTCTCCTCTTCCTGGCACCCCGACTCCTTGATCATGTTTGCGCCGATCATGCCAAGCAGGGCAAAGGCGATCCAGTGATCGATCGAAGTAATGAAACCTTGAAACTGCACGCCCAGAAGATACCCCAGCAAAGGCATCAGCGCCTGAAACACGCCGAAATAAACACCGGCCAGGATGCAGTGCCTGGCTTTGATCTTCGGAAGCGACAGCCCCTTACAGACAGAGACGGCAAAGGCATCCATCGACAGCCCCACCGCGATAACAAACAGCTCCAGATGTGACATAACGTATCTCCTCCTAGCACATGACTTGATCTGCGGCAACGGAGCCTGGCCCGGGAAAGCCATTCGCACGAAAAAGCCTCCAGGATGCCCGGGCATGAAAAAAGACCTACCTGCAGAAAATCTCCTGCAGATAAGTCTCATTACTTACGGCAAAGCCAGACCGGATCCTATCCTGTCAGTATGTTGACTCCGCCTCGCACACCATGATGCGCTAACTACTCCCTTACCCGTCCCCGTTATTCTATCGAAAGAAGCGTCCGTTGTCAAGAATAATTCTCAATACCCACTCTTCGCCGGTTCGGCTTTTCGGAACCGTGAGGAGTTAGTAGATGCTGCTCATGAGTGTATCCATCGCGTTCTGGCTGGCCAGCCAGTACACCGCTGTCACGCACTCAAAGTAGTGATCTCCTACTTTCCGGCAGTACAGTTCGTGCTTTACCACGCCGGAATTGTTGGCGGTAAGCTTCATATACTCTCTTCCGCCCATGGTCACCGTCGTCACGCTCTCCACGGTGTAGCCCTGCAGGGCCAGCATCATGCTGTTCCAGCTGACCATATACTCAAGCGTCGTAGCGGAACCGGAGGGAAAATCATACGCATCCATATATTCCAGCTCCACGCCGGAGCCGGTTCCGTCCGGCACATAGACGACAAACTCCACCATCGTCTGCGAGCTGCCGATCAGGCCGGTCTGCTCCGCCGTCAGGATCTGATAGCCCTCCGGCACATTCATCGAGAACCCGGACCATGTGTTGGTATAGCTGCCGGCGTCCCAGGCGCCTGCTTCAATGCCGGTAAACATGATGCCGGTCCAGCGGCCGGTACTGCCGAAGGCGTAATACGTCCCGTCGATCACCCGGTAGCAGTTGGAGATCATGTATCCCTCCTCGTTCAGAAAATACCAGGAGCCGTCGGTATCCTGGTACCAGGTATTCACCAGATAAGTACCATCATCATTCTGGTACCACCATCCGGTCTCATCCTGCTTCCAGGACCCGGCATAGGATACCATAGATGTGCCGAAAGCGATCATGGCAGCCAGCAGCAGAGCGCCGAATTTCTTTCCTGTCCTATGCTTCATCCAATTCCTCCTACTCTCCTGCCGGCGACGCGCCGGCAACATAAACACGCATGAAATTTTTCTTACCCCGCTTAAAGATAATGCCGTCTCCGGCAAAGTCGTCTGCGGTAAAGGTTCGCTTTACATCCTTTTCCTGTACGCCGTCTACCGATACGCCACCCTGCTCCACATTGCGTCTGGCCTCGGAACGGCTTGGCGCCAGTCCGGACGCGGCAAGAACGCCTAAAATATCAATGGTCCCGTTGCGGAAGTCTTCCTTTGTCAAGGCATGGCTGGGCATATGGGCGGCATCCCCGCCGCCGGCAAACAATGCCCTGGAGGCTTCCTTTGCCTTCACGGCCTCCTCCTCGCCGTGAACCAGCCTGGTCAGCTCGAACGCGAGGATCTCCTTCGCCTGATTCAGCTGGCTGCCCTCCCACCGGTCCATCTCTTCGATCTGCTCTAACGGCAGGAAGGTCAGCATCCGCAGGCACTTCAGCACATCCGCGTCCGCTACGTTCCTCCAGTACTGGAAGAAGGCAAAGGGGGACGTCTTGTCGGGATCCAGCCACACGGCGCCGGACTGGGTCTTTCCCATCTTTTTGCCTTCGGAATTCAGCAGCAGGGTAATGGTCATCGCATGGGCATCCTTACCCAGCTTTCTCCGGATCAACTCCGTGCCGCCCAGCATGTTGCTCCACTTGTCATCGCCGCCGAACTGCATATTGCAGCCATAGCGCAGGAAAAGCTCATAGAAATCATAGCTCTGCATGATCATGTAGTTAAACTCCAGGAAACTCAAGCCCCGTTCCATGCGCTGCTTGTAGCACTCGGCCGTCAGCATCCGGTTGACCGAAAAATGCGTCCCCACCTCGCGCAGAAATTCCACGTAATTTAAGCCGAGGAGCCAGTCCGCGTTGTTGACCAGCAGCGCCTTGTCATCCGAGAAATCGATAAACCGGCTCATCTGCTTTTTAAAGCAGTCCGCGTTGTGCCGGATCGTCTCCGGCGTCATCATCTGGCGCATATCCGTCCGTCCCGACGGATCGCCGATCATGGCCGTACCTCCGCCGATCAGGGCAATGGGCTTATTGCCCGCCATCTGAAGACGCTTCATCAGGCACAGCGCCATAAAATGTCCCACATGCAGACTGTCGGCT
>CAYRMW010000034.1:0-6314 GCA_964425595.1 uncultured Lachnospiraceae bacterium | reverse complement strand
GAAGCCGATATAAAATACCGCCCGTCCCTCATTCACCATCTTCCGGATCTCTTCCTCGTTCGTCACCTGGGCGATCAGTCCTCTGGCAACCAGTTCGTCATACACCTGCATGATCTTCTCTCTCCTTGTCTTTTCGATTTCCCTTGCCGTGTTCCGGCCCGGCAGGCTGTCCATGTCCGGCGAAAGCCGCACCGTCGCGGCGGTTCCCGGCCCGGCGCGCCGCGCGCCTGCCGCGCAAAAAAACCCCGTCCTCATGCTTCCTGCACAAAGGACGAGGTCTGTTTCCCCGTGTTACCACCTTTCTTCATAGACGGCTCACGCCGCCTACCTTATCAAGTACGATGTCTCATACTCTAGCGCGATAACGGGCGCAGGATCCCGTCACAGCCTACTCCCAGCGGACAGAACGCCGGTTTCGGTGTGAGGCTCAAAGAGGTATTCATGACCGGCTCCCCGCGCGCCTCTCATCACCCGGCAGCTCTCTGTGCGTCTTTGCGCGGCCATTACTTGTTCTTCTCATCGCCTGTTCTGAAATTAAGCTACATTATACTGAGGGACCGGCCTTTTGTCAAGGGCCGCCCTGCGGTTTTTCAGGGATTTTTCCGTGCTCCTCCGCCGCTTTCCCGGCCGTCTTTATCGGTGTATCGGTCCCTGGTACTGATAACGGCCAAAGCCCAGTGGGATCAGCATCAGATCCTGGAACACAAACAGCAGGATGGCCATGAACGTACCGCAGCCGAAGGCCCTGGCCAGGTTCACCGCCTGGATCACCGAAACGACCAGCCCAACCAGGGGAATAAAAGTCAGGATATACAGCCATCCGGTCCCCATGGAAATATCGTACATGCAATAGCCGCTGTACAGAGGGATCAGGCTCTTCCAGCCCGCCTTTCCCGCCTTTTCAAAGACTTTCCACCGGCCCGCGATGCCGAGCAGCCAGAACATGGCGCCCGCTGCAAAAGATAAACCTGCCGAGATGATGTTCAGCAGTGTATTCAGATCATCCATTACCCTTCCTCCGTATTCACTCCTCATCCGGCCGGCTCTGCCCGTAGTAGGCGTTCGGCCCGTGTTTTCTCAGAAAATGCTTATCCTGCATGCACTGAGGCGTGCGGCTATCCCCGCCGGGATTTAAGATCTCGGTCAGCAGGTTCATCCGGGCGATCTCTTCCAGCACCACCGCGTTATGCACCGCCTCGGCTCCGTCCCTTCCCCAGGTAAACGGTCCGTGATTTTTGCAGAGCACGCCGGGCACATACACGGGATTTCTGCCTTTAAATGTCTCGACGATGACCAGACCGGTGTTTTTCTCATACCCCTCTTCGATCTCCTCCGCCGTAAGATTCCTGGCACAGGGGATCTCGCCGTAAAAATAGTCGGCGTGGGTGGTCCCGTAGCAAGGAAGCCCCCTTCCGGCCTGCGCCCAGGCCGTGGCATAGGTGGAATGCGTATGCACGATGCCGCCGATCTGCGGGAACGCCCTGTAAAGCTCCAGATGGGTGGGCGTATCCGAGGATGGGCGCAGGTCGCCTTCGATCTGCTTCCCCTCCAGATCCATGACTACCATATCCGCGGGACGCATCTTCTCATAATCCACCCCGCTGGGCTTGATCACAAACAGGCCTCTCTCCCGGTCGATCCCGCTTACATTCCCCCAGGTATAGGTCACCAGTCCACGCCGGGGCAGTTCCATATTCGCCTCATAAATCTGCTGTTTTAAGTCCTCCAACATATCGCCAAACCTCCCGATCTTATTCTGTCCTACAGTGATTCGACCGCCGCCCGTTCGATGGACAGCCCTCTGCGAAATCGCTCCATGAAGCGGTCAAACCCTTCCACATCCTCCGGATCCGGATCCGCCTGGGACGATTCCGTCCCGGCAAAAATCCGCTGATCCAGATAAGCCGCCAGCGTCTCTCCTTCCGCGCGCTCCAGCATGTAGGCGGCCAGAAGGGCGATCCCCCACGCGCCGCCCTGACCGGCTGTCTCAAGCACCGATACCGGAACACCGGAGGCCGCCGTCATCATCGCAAGACCCGCGTCCTTTGTCTTAAATAAGCCGCCGTGGCCGGAAAGCAGCTCCAGCTTTACGCCCTCCTCTTTAAAAAGGATGTCCAGCCCGGTCTTTAAGGTGGCCAGCGAGGTAAACAGGTTCACCCGCATAAAATTCGCCAGGTTAAACCGGCCGTCCGGGCGTCTCGCCACCAACGGCCGTCCTTCCTCGAATCCGGTGATGTGCTCGCCGGACAGGTAATTATATGCCAGCAGACCGCCGCAGTCCTTATCGCCTTCCAGCGCCTTCCGGTACAAGATCCCGAACAGCGTATCATCATCCAGTTCCAACCCCGCACCGGCGGCAAATTCCCGGAAAAGGCCCGCCCACGCATTCAGATCGGAAGTGCAGTTGTTGCAGTGTACCATGGCCACCGGGCTTCCGTCCGGCGTAGTAACCAGGTCGATCTCCGGATGGACCTTTTTCAGCGGCCGCTCCAGGACGACCATGGCAAAGACGCTGGTCCCGGCGGATACGTTTCCGGTACGCGCCCGCACGCTGTTCGTGGCCGCCATGCCGGTACCCGCATCGCCTTCCGGCGGGCACAGGGGGATGCCGCTTTCTAAATTCCCGCTGGTGTCCAGCAAGGCAGCTCCCTCCTTAGTGAGGCAGCCCGCGTCCTCCCCGGCTGTCAGCGCCTGCGGCAGGATCTCCTCCAGCTTCCATGGCAGCTGTTCCCCGGCCACCAGTTCATCGAACATCCGCACGCGAGCACGGTCAAAATCCTTCTTTTCCGGATCCACCGGGAACATGCCGGCCACATCCCCGATCCCCAGGACCTTCCTGCCGGTCAGCTTCCAGTGTACGTAACCCTCAAGAGTGATCATGTAATCGATCGATCTCACGTGGGACTCCCCGTTCAGGATGGCCTGGTACAGATGAGCTATGCTCCACCGCTGAGGAACCGGATAGCCGAAGATTTCGGTCAGCCTCCCGGCCGCCTCTCCGGTAATGGTATTCCTCCAGGTGCGGAAGGGCACCAGCAGCTTACCCTCCTTGTCAAATACCATGTATCCGTGCATCATGGCGCTGATGCCGATGGCGCCGAGGGAGCGGATCTCCTCTCCGTACTTTTCCCGCACATCCTGACGAAGCTTCTGGTACGCGTCCTGCAGCCCCGCCCAGATCGCCTCCAGCGAATACGTCCAGATCCCGTTATCCAGCCGGTTCTCCCATCCGTGGCTCCCGGAAGCCGCCGGCATGTGGTCTTCGCCGATCAGCACGGCCTTGATGGTCGTGGAACCCAGTTCAATGCCCAGCACTGCCTTCCCGTCCCGGATCGTCCTCCTGATGTCTTCCATTGACGTTTTTGCGTTTCCCATTTTCCTCTCTCCGTTCACTAATCCTGATCTTACGCTGTCCCGATCCGGCGCATGGACGGCCGGCCTCCGTGACCGGAATCCCGTCTGATGATCGCCCGGAATCATCATATGCCCATATTATAGCGCAATCGGCCTGCGCTTGCAATTCTCTTTCCCTCGCGTTTCAACTCCGGCTTCGCGTATCCAGTCTGGTCACGATCATGTGGACCAGATAGGGGATCAGGATCACAGGGATCGCCAGGTAAGCGATCAGGCTGTACGCCTTCTGGATCAGCGTCAGCAGGCCGAACTGGGCGATCCCAAAATCAACGATGCAGCACAGAAGCGCTGCCGCGGCCTCCTTGCCGGATACGCGCGCGCGCCGGTTTTCCCTTTGGTCTCCCGAAGGCTCCCGCGTTTCCCGGCAGAGCCGCTTTACCATGGCCGCCACCATATTGACGGCCGTAGATACCGCGCCAAGAATGATCAGAAGAGAGATCAGCGGCGTCATAAAGGAAGAGCCGACGCCGTTTTGTACCATGAACAGCGTAGGGACACTCTGCCCGGCGGCTTCCGGATCCGTGTAAACGCTCATCAGGCCCAGGACGACCATGAGCATGATCAGGGCGTTGACCACGAACCCTTCCGCCATGCTTTTCACCGCGTCGCCCGGCCTGGAAAAGGATTTCGCGTGCTGGACGAAAACCGCGATGTTGGAAAGCTGGAAGGTGCCGTACAGGAACGCGGAATACAGGGCGTCGCCGAAGGAGAAGTTCTGATCGGCCATACTCTGCGCTGCCGCGGCAATCTCCGGGAACCCGGCGATGATGTTGGGAATATAGACGATCAGCAGGCCGGCGATGATGCAGATCGACAGGACCGATGCCACCCTGCGCACCAGATTCGTTCCGAAGATCGCGACGATAAAGATAAAGACCCCGATCAGAAACGTGCAGAGCAGATACGGAAGCCCGGTAAGCTCCGCCAGGGTAGCGCCTCCGGTAGCAAACGCGACCGCAGGGGCCACGCACATCACGCAGAGATAAAGCACTTCAAACAGGTTGGAAAACAGCGGTGAAAACCTCCCGTAAAAGGCATTGTTATAGGAACGGTAATCATAAACCTCATGTTTTCGCGCGAACCGCAGGCTGTAGGCAAAAAACACCGCATTGTACAGCATGGCGAGGACCGGCATGATCAGACACCAGAGCCCGTATCGCACATAGTAGCTGTATATCTGCGCGCCGGAAGCAAAGCCTCCGCCGAAATGGGTGGTAAACCAGACAAAAGCTACCCCCAGGATGGTCGTTCCGGAATGATTTTTCTTTTCAAACATTGTTCTGCTTCCTCTCTTTCAGCCGCCCCATGGCTTTTTCCAGCATTTCCTCCGTTACCCGGTAAGGATAATGCGCTACATCCGACATGTCCGGGATCCGTTTTTCACATTCTTTCCACTGCTCTGCCGTGATCTCCACGTCTTCCAGGGAAACCGGCAGCCCCAGATCCCGGTTCAGGGAATAGATCACTTCAAATTCCTCTTCCTGTCCGTCCACCAGAAGCGCCAGCAGGACGCCGAAAGCCACCACTTCGCCGTGCAGATGCCTTTCCTCGATCACCGGGAAGGAAGTCAGCGCATAGAAAACGGCATGAGCCAGTCCGCTGTTATAATCCGGCGTGAAATCTCTGGTCAGAAAAATGGACGCAATCCCCGTGGTCACGACGATCGCCAGGACGACCTGCTCCACCTCATAGCTGCACCGTCCATTGCGGTGGTCCTCCATCGCCTTTCTTCCGTAATCGATCAGCGGATCGCGGCACATCCGGCTGACCGCCGTGCCGAGCGCGGTGAAATGCTCCAGCCTCTCGTCCCGGGACGAGATCGTCGCCTCATAATACTTGGCATAGGTGTCGCCAATTCCCGCCCACATGTACCGGACCGGCGCTTTGGCAATGATCTCCGTATCAATAAAGGCATGCATGACCGGCCGGACAAAAAAGTGCGGCTTCAGGAAGGTTCCGTCCTCATTGTACATGATGGAAACCGACGTGCAGGCCGAGCAATTAGACGCAATCGTGGGGAAGGAAAACACCGGCTTGTCATCGGTAATGCACAGGCACTTGACCGTGTCCAGCGCCTTACCGCCTCCCACGCCAAAGACCATATCGGCTTCCTGATACAGCGGCATGGCGCGCAGTTTTTCCACCGTCTCATAGGTGCAGTTCTCGCCGTAAATTTCCCTGCCTATGATCGTCAGTCTCGTCTGATCCGTATAGGATCTGATCTTATCATACGCGGCGTCAAGCGCTTTTTTTCCGCCGATCACAAGAACCTTTCTCCCGTAGGATTCGCAGACCGGCCCGATCTTGTCATAAATATGATCCCCGATGGAGTAGTTCGGCAGATGCATTTCGTAGTTTTCCAGTCTCATGATAACGCTCTCCTTTCTGACCATGGTGCCGCATGACGGATGGGCCGCGAAGCACCCGGCTCTCACGGGCCGGCCTCGATGCCCGCCAATGCACAGGGCCCGCGGGAAAATCCGGCAAGACGCGTCACCGGCGCGTCTTGCTGGATACTTCGTAACAAAAAAAAGCCCCTGCCCCTGCAAAATCTGCAGGGACAAGAGCTGTATCTACTAAACTCCTGCGGTGCCACCCGGCTTGATGTACCTTCCGTACACCCTCTCATGCATACCAACATATGCTTTCTTTGGTAACGGAGTCTGCTCTCCGGCTCGTCTACTGTTCGTTCAACTCGCCCTCAGAAGCCCATTCACCTCAGGTCCGCCTGCCGCAGTCCCACCTGTCTGCGGCTCTCTGCAAGGCATCTGCTGAAGCTACTTACTCTTCCTCATCGGTTTGATAAGACTTTACCACGATTAAACCAGCTTGTCAATGCGTTTTCACAGCGCGTCGGCAATCACCGGGTCACGATTTAGAGCGCTTCCGGTCCCCGTCTT
>CAYRMW010000033.1:0-27189 GCA_964425595.1 uncultured Lachnospiraceae bacterium | reverse complement strand
ACGGATTTTGCGGAATCTTTGTCGCCGGTCGGAACCTGACGGATTTTTATCCGATCACGGCAGGGCTGGGGATCATCGGCTACGCCGGGCAAGAAGGAGCAGTCTACAATCCCCTGATCGGCTGCGGAGTTTTAATTCTGATGGTGGTGTTGACAGCAGCAATGATCGCAGCTTGCCCTTCCTATAACAAAGCGAGTTTATGATTTTTTTTGCAGGCAGTGGGCTAAATCATAAAGCCCTCTGCCTGCCAGTCTTTCTTTTGTTTCTTTTCTTCTTCTGAAAATTTTACTTATTTTTTCAGTTTTAAACCGTCCTTGAACGCTTCGCCGACACGCTCGGTCACCTTGTAATAACCGTGTGTGTACGGATCAAATGCAATGGCATTGACCAGGGAGATGTCAATCTTTCCGTTTACCATCACGCTCTCGCTGGCGGTCACATTCACCACCTTGCCGATCACGCCGCATCCGTATTTCCCGTCCTGGTATTCGATAAACTCACATTCCAGGCAGATCGGGAATTCGTTGATCACCGGTGCGTCGACACACTCAGCCTTGCTGGCTGTCAGGCCGCTTGCCGCGAGTTTATCCGATACACGGTTGCCGGATTCTACACCAAAAAAGTCGGCTTCCGTCACATGCGCTGCATCTGCGATGCTGACGGTAAACGCGCCCCGGGCTTTGATGTTTTTTACCGTCTTGTGGCTCTCCGTCAGATTGAGAGCTACCGTATCTCTTTCCAGCATGGTTCCCCACGCGGCATTCATGACATTGACGCTGCCATCTGCATTGTAGGTCGCAATCATCAGCACCGGCATCGGGAAAATCCCTTCGGTAATGTTTAACTTCGTTCTCATCATCATCTCTCCTTTTTCCAGAATCTTTCGCTGCTTAACTTCATCGATACGAGGGGGCGGACGGGCTTCTTTGCCCGCGTCTTCATTGATTCCGACCGCCAGTAATGCTCCCATGGACGCGGCGTATTCTGCGTGGCGGGGAGGTTGAAAGCAAATGGAGTCGTATACCTTATAGGATGGTCCAGCAGGGTTGACGGCAATACATTCATTAGCTGACTCGATGACTCTCTGCGGCAGAAATGCGCAGCTGTGTCCGGCGTTTATCATACCGATGACTGTGGACAGATCAGGAGCCATGCAGTTCAGTTTAGGGTGCAGCCCGGCGACGGCCAAACTTTCTCTTTCCCAAAGGTTGTTTTCCTGACAGGAAAGCCGTGGTTTCATGGGGTTGTCGGGAAATGACATTCTTTATCCCGACAACCCCTTCTTTACTCTAAACTTTTTTCACAGCCCCTATAAAGTCATTCCTTTTCTTTTTCCGATCCGTTCAGCAAGGGATCGTTCTCCTTAGCCATCAGCGCGAGCAGGCCTTTCTTTTTCTCGTCCAGATAAGCTGCCCATTCTCCGGGAGCAATGAATGGATTTTCCTCCGGATGTTCCTGCCTTCGGGCCATCTTCTCCAGGGTCTGGTTATTATTCGTGTGATTGCCGAGGAAAATATCGACCTTCTCGTTTCTGACCTTATCGATTGAATCGAGATACGCCTTGCGCATCCGATGACCGGTGTCCCCGATTTCCTCCAGATAGTCCTTCTGAAGGGTATTGTAGCCAAATCCGCCGAAATACCCTGCGCGCCTGATCTGATCGCCTTCGACCGCATCGAAAAAGAAGGCAATGCTCCCGGCCGTATGTCCCGGCACCAGATAGAATTTCTTGCTGATGTGACAGCTGCTGTCCAGCGACGGATAGGGGAGTCATCCCAAAGCCACATCCAGGATCATCATGATCACAAAACCGGCGGCAAAACCGATGGTGCCAAGGTTGGAGTGCGGGCTTTCTGATGCCTCCGGTATCAGCTCCTCCACGACCACATACAGCATGGCGCCGGCAGCGAATGCCAGAAGCACGGGCAGCACCGCCGTAATATACGCGGACAGCGCCACCGTGATCAGCGCACTGATGGGCTCGACCACGCCGGAGAGCACGCCGTAAAGAAAAGCCTTCCCCTTCCCCGCCCCCTCGCTCCTTAACGGCAGGGAAATGATGGCTCCCTCCGGGAAATTCTGGATGGCGATCCCGATGGAAAGGGCAAATGCTCCGGCCAGGGTAATATCCGTCCCGCCGGCCATCGCCCCGGCAAAGACCACGCCCACCGCCATGCCTTCCGGGATATTGTGGAGGGTCACCGCCAGCACCAGCATCGTGGCTCTGGCAAGGGAGGAGCGGAGGCCCTCCGGCTCCTCCTCATTCATGTGCAGATGCGGCACCAGCTGATCCAGGATCAGCAAAAACGTCATGCCAAGAAGGAAGCCGCCGGCCGCCGGAACGAAGGCCAGCTTTCCCATCGGCTCGCACATATCCATGGCCGGGATCAGCAGGGACCACACCGACGCCGCCACCATGACCCCGGAAGCGAACCCCAGAAGGGCTTTCTGGATCCCTGGACGGATCGTGTTTCTGATCAGAAATACGCAGGCCGCCCCCGCACTGGTCCCTAAAAAAGGAACCAGGATGCCAAACAGCACATTCATCATCTCCTTTCTTTCCGCCGCCTGTCAATCCGTTTCTGCCGCGGCGTCACCCTCTGCTGTCTTCCAGGCGTGCTTCCATACCCGCATGATCCCTGTGGTATGGAACTCCTCTCCCATGATCTGCGGATTCAGGAGCATACTGACCGCTTTCTCACACACCGGAAAGATCGCCGCGTCCTCCATCAGGATCGCCTCAGCCTGGTGCAGGACATCCCACCGCGCCGAGAGGGCGGAAAGGAGGCTGCCTTCCCTGGCTTCCCGGATCATCTGGTCATACGTTTCATTCTCCCAGGATCCATAATTAAACGCGCTTTTGCTGCTCCAAAGATCCAGAAAAGCCAGAGGGTCCGGATAGTCTGCTCCCCATCGGGTCAGCGCGATCATGAAGTCCCCCTGCGCCATCCGCTCCAGGCGTGTCTTTTTCGGCACGGTTTCCAGCTCGATCGTAACCTCCGGCAGTGTCTCGCTGATCTCCCCCTGCAAAAACTGTCCCAAATCGCCGGCGGTGTCCGTATCCTCGATCAGCAGGACGAAGGTGAAGGTATCCTTTCCCAGTTCTTCCTTTGCCTGGTCCAGGTACACTTTCGCCAGGGCTCTGTCCGGTTTCAGATACATTTGCGTCCCATCCCGGAAATCCTGCCCGTCCGGGCCGGTCATGACGCCCCGGGGGACCGCTCCCCAGGCCGCCTGAGAACCGTCTGCCAAAACCTCCCGGGCTGCCTCTTCCCGATCAAACGCGATCGCCAGCGCCATCCGCAGATTCCGGTTAGCCAGATCCTCATTCTGCAGGTTCGGGACGAGATACCACAAAGAACCGAGGGGTACCGTGCGAAACCCTTCCTCACCGGCGTACAGCCTCGCCTGTTCACCGGACAGGAGAGCCATATCAATCAGATCGGACCGGTAAGCCATATAGGCCGTCTGCGTATCCTTGATCACCTGATAGGTGATCGCATCCACTTTGACGGAACGGCTGTCCCAATAGCGCGGATTCCTGGTCAAAAGGATCTCCTGTCCGGCAGGCTCGTATTCCTCCAGGCAGAACGCGCCGTTGGAGAGGACTGTCTTAGGCGAAGTGCCGTACTCCTCTCCCGCCGCCTCGCAGAAAGATTCCTTCATGGGGAAAAAAGCCGGCAGCGTCAGCATCGACAAAAAATACGGTACCGGCTGCTCCAGGCGGACCTCCAGCGTCTTCTCATCCAGCGCCCGGACGCCCAGTTCGGAAACGGCCATCGTTCCCTGCGTCACAGCATCTGCGTTGGCAATGCCGGCTGTCGAAAACAGACCCGCATTTTCATTCCCACGCCCCGGATCCGCGCCCCTCTGCCAGCCATACACAAAATCCTCTGCCGTAACCGGACTCCCATCCGACCAGCAGGCCTCGCGCAGTGTGAAACGATAGAGGAGTCCGTTTTCCAGCACCTCCGTTTTTTCGGCTAACGCCGGTTCCGGCGTCTCTTCGCTGCTCATCTGATATAACCCTTCCATCAGCAGCCCGATCACTTCAAAAGACGCACTGTCCACGGCCGCCTGCGGATCCAGCGTGGAAACTTCCGCATCCAGCTGAAGCCGCAGGACGACCTCCTCTTCCCCGCCACCTGCCGCCTGATCACAGGCACAGGCAGTCAGGGTCACAGCCAGGAACAAAGCCGCCAGCATCATTGCGTTTGTTTTCTTCAATCGCTCTGTCTTCCTCGCTTTCGTCTTGCCATACTCTCTCCCCGGCGCGTACCGTCCTTACTTTCCCTTCATCGCCCGCATGGAGTTAAGGATCGCGATGACCGAAACGCCCACATCGGCAAAAACCGCTTCCCACATGTTTGCCATGCCTAAAGCGCCCAGCAAAAGGACCAGCACCTTAACGCCCAGGGCGAAGACGATGTTCTGTTTGACGATCCGCAGGGTTTTTCGGGAAATGCGGACGATGGAAGCGATCTTGCGGACATCATCGTCCATAAGGACGATATCCGCCGCTTCGATCGCCGCGTCGGAACCCATGCTTCCCATGGCGATTCCGATATCCGCGCGGCTCAGCACCGGCGCGTCGTTAATGCCGTCGCCCACAAAGGCCAGCCTTTCTTTCGGCGGCTGCGCGTCAAGCAGCGTCTCTACCCGGTCCACCTTATCCCCAGGCAAAAGCTCTGCGTGAACCTGATCCAGCCCCAGGGCGTCAGCCACCTCCTGCGCGGCCTCTTTCCGGTCTCCGGTCAGCATGACGCACCGCTTCACGCCCACCTGCTTCATGTCGCGGATGGCCTCCTTCGCTCCTTCCTTGATGGTATCGGAGATCACGATCGTACCGGCAAAGCATCCGTCCACCGCCACATAAACCACCGTTCCGCCCCGGCTGCAAGGAGTAAAGCTGATCCCCTCCTGCTTCATCAGCTTTTCATTTCCCGCCAGGACATCGTGTCCATTCACGACGGCGCGGATGCCGTGCCCGGCCTGCTCGCTGGCATCCGAAACCAGTCCGAGATCCAGCGGCCTGCCGTACGCCTCCTGTATCGAGCGGGCGATCGGATGATTCGAATACCCCTCAGCAAATGCCGCGATCCGCAAAAGTTCCTCCCGGCTGATCCCTTCCGCAAGCACCTCCGTTACCTTAAATTCTCCCCTGGTCAAGGTTCCGGTCTTGTCAAAGACAATGGTGGTCATCTCCGCCACCGCTTCCAGATAGTTGCTTCCCTTTACCAGTACGCCAATGCGCGAAGCGGCGCCGATCCCGCCAAAGAAGCCCAAAGGCACGGAGATCACCAGCGCGCAGGGGCAGGAGATGACCAGAAAGATGCAGGCGCGCTGGATCCAGTCCGTCCATGCGCCGCCAAACAGCAGCGGCGGGATAATGGCCAGCAGCACCGCGGCAATGGTCACCACCGGCGTGTAGTACCGGGCAAACCGGGTGATAAAATTCTCCAGTTTCGCCTTCTTGCTGCCGGCGTTCTCGACTAACTCAAGGATCTTCGCCACCGTGGAATCCTCAAACCCTTTGGTCACTCTGACCTTAAGCGTGCCGTTTCCGTTGACGCAACCGCTGATCACTTCATCTCCTGCCGCCGCTCTTCTGGGCACCGATTCGCCGGTCAGGGCCGCTGTATCGATCATGGATTCTCCCTCGGTCACCACACCATCCAGAGGGATCCGCTCGCCGGGTTTGACAACGATCTGATCTCCCGGCTCCACCTCATCGGGATCGACCTGCTTTAATTCGCCGTCCACCTCGATGTTCGCATATTCCGGGCAGATATCCATCATGTCGGCGATCGATCTGCGCGAACGCTCCACCGCGTAACTTTGAAACAGCTCGCCCACCTGATAAAACAGCATCACCGCCAGCGCCTCCGAGTACTCTCCCACGCCGAATGCCGCGAACGTAGCCACCATCATCAGGAAATTTTCATCAAAGATCTGTCCGTTGCGGATGTTTCGCGCAGCCTTCCAGATAATATCATACCCGATCAGGAGATACGGCACAAGGTACAAAAGAAACCCTCCCGGGAATTCTTCCATCCACAAAAATAAGCCGCTGTGATCCATCGCCATCAGTATGACAAACAAAATAAAGGTGACCAGAATCCTGGTCAGCGTCTTTCTGTGTTTCTCTGTCATCGTTATTGCTCCAATCCTACGTCAAAGCGTATGTATTTTTACCATATGAACAGTTCAGGACGGCCGCCCCGTGCCGTCCTGAACCAGGCAAAACGCGAAAGATCACCGGAGGACCTTGCAGTCCGGCTCTACCTTTGCGCAGGCTGCCACAACCTCATCCATGATGGCGTCAAACCGGCCGTCTTCCGCATCGATCGTCATCTTCTGCATCATAAAGCTTACGCTGGCGTCATTCACGCCGGGAATCTTCTTAATGGCATCCTCCATCTTAGCCGCGCAGTTCGCGCAATCCAGATTTTCCAATTTAAATTTCTTCTTCATTTGTTTTTTCCTCCATTTCTTTTCCTGTCTGCCGCCGGACAGACGGCGCGCGCCGGTCCGGCGTTCTCTACTCTTCTACATGTTCCAGGCCCTGGGCCAAGATGGTGCGCACATGATCGTCCGCCAGAGAGTAAAATACCTGCTTCCCCTCACGCCGGTTCCTGACCAGTCCAGCCTGTTTGAGGATCCTGAGCTGGTGAGAGATTGCCGACTGCGTCATATTCAGGGCATTGGCGATATCGCATACGCAAACCTCTTCCGTGCAAAGAGCAAAAAGGATCCGTATCCTTGTTGAATCACCGAAAATCTTAAACAGGTCTGCCAAGTCATAAAGCTCATCTTCACCCGGCATCCGGGAATTCACTCTCTGCACCATTTCATCGTGAACCTGAAAATCATCGCAGCATTCTGCATACTGCACTGCCAAACGATTGCTCCCTCCCTTCCTGATAATTGCTCGTTTATTCATATGATTCATTGTTCATATTTATGATACTACGCATCCCCGGTCCTGTCAATCCCGCTGGTGTGCTTTTTTCGTGAAAAAGCTGCAGGTTCTCCCATAAGCCCTGCAAAAAACGAACCGCCTGGGGAATCCGAACGGTCCGTCTTTTTTGCAGGCTGATTTAGTCCACCAGCTTATCCAGTTCCTTCACATGTTCTGTTTCGTTGGAGGTCTTGTGATTTGCCCTGGAGGCGTACAGGTTCACCGCCGCCTGGGATTTTTTGATGGGCTGCATCGTTCCTGCCCCGGCCACACAGCCGCCGGGACATGCCATCCCCTCCAGAAGATAGCCGTTATACTTTCCCGTCTTGGCCATCGTCATCATCTTGCGGCATTCCCTCAGTCCCTCCGCATTGACCACCTTGATCTCTTTATCCGGGAAGCGCTGATGAATCACATCCACCACCGATTTGGCCACGCCGCCGGCTACGGCAAAGTTTCTGCCGTCAGCAGAGGCGTCGTTTACGCCATCCGGATCTTCTTCCATATTTTCAATATCCACCTGCTTCGCGTCAAAAATCCCGGCCATCTCTTCGAACGTCAGGACGAAATCCACATCGCTTCGGATATCTTTGCGCATCGCTTCCAGCTTTTTCGCGGCGCAGGGGCCGATAAAGACAACTTTCGCGTTCTCATACCGGTTCTTGATCAGGCGCGCGGTCAGCGTCATCGGGGTCAGCGCCATGGAAATGCACTCTTTGTACTCCGGAAACATCTTCTTTGCCATCACGGACCAGGCCGGGCAGCAGGACGTCCCCATAAACGGGATCTTATCCGGTACCTCCTTGACAAAGTCAATCGCCTCCTGAGTGGCGCAGAGATCGGCGCCGATCGCCACTTCAAAGACATCCGTAAAGCCCAGGGCCTTCATGGCCGCGCGGAGTTTTCCCGGAGTGACCTTTGGCCCGAACTGGCCCACAAAGGCGGGCGCCACCGCAGCGTAAACCTTCTCGCCTGACTGGATCGCCCGGATGACCTGAAAGATCTGCGATTTATCTGAGATCGCACCAAACGGACAGTTGACCAGGCACATGCCGCAGGATACGCACTTGCTGTAATCAATGTCCGCCTTGCCGTTCTCATCGGTGTGGATCGCGTCCACGCCGCAGGCTGCCGCGCAGGGCCGTTCCTGGACAATGATCGCGTGGTAGGCGCATAGATCCACGCACCTTCCGCAGCGGATACATTTATCGTCATCGATGCGGGCGCGGCCGTTCGTCCGGCCGAGCTTTACCGCCCCCTTGGGACAGACTTCCTCACAAGGGTGGGCCAGGCAGCCCTGACAGCCATCCGTCACGAAAACGCGCTTTTCATGACAGGCATTGCAGGCAAATTTGATCACATTGATCAGCGGCGGCGTATAGTATGTCTCCGGTTTGTCCGCCGCTTCGATATTATCCGACAAGGGCGCGTGCTCTCCCGCCCCTCTGCAGGGAAGACCCATCGCCAGGCGCAGACGTTCTCCGACGATCGCGCGCTCGAGAAAGACGTCATTCCGAAAGTTTCCCACCTCCCCAGGTATGATCTCATAAGGCAGTTCTTCGATCCGCTTGTCCACCGTCCACTCCCGATGAAATGCCATGCGGGCCACTTCACGAAAAATCCAGTGGCGGATCTCTCTGATACGTGTTTCTACTCCTCTCATTCCATGCTCTCCTTTTTGACGGCAGTGTCTATCGTTGCATCGTCGCACAAACTATACATCGAAAGACCGCGGAACGCAAGTTTTTAATTGGATACAGAATGTTTTCCCGCCCGATAAAAAACGGGAAAACCTCGGAGATCCTTCTCCTGGTTTTCCCGTCTCTCATCCATACCGATTACGCTGCGGACACCGTGTCCTTAGCCAGCTTATCCAGATATGCCTCAAATTCCGGATCCTCACCGTACAAAGATACGGTCAGTTCCCGCGTCAGATCAAGGCTCAGCACGCCAAGCAGAGACTTGGCATCGATCACGATGCGGTTATAAAATATATCAATATCAAAATCACATCCGGATGCCATCTTCACAAACTCCCTTGCGGCAGCAACGGTCGGCAGCATGATTTTTTCTGTTTCGGCACGACAATCAAACTCCTTTTTCAACATTCATCGTTTTCTTGTGTCACGGTATTTATAGCATCTTCTCTGGAAAAAGTCAAATCTCTGCACTGAAATCGATCCCATGTGTTTTCGTGACTTTTCTGAGAAAATCCGTCTCTCTCCGCCTCTTCCTGTGCTATTTTCTCGTTCTTCCACAAAAAAAAGGCAAAACAGCCTGCCGGATTCGCGCCATTTTGCCTTTTTCTGTGCGTTTTTTCGTCGCAATTCCCCTGGTCATCCGCCTGCGTCCGTCTTCTCACCGTCTGCCTCCGGCGCGCTACCGCTTCAGCACCAGATGCTGGGGAAGGCCATTCACCATAAAAGGCTGGTAATCCCCCTGAATCAGCGGTTCGATATAATTCAGGAAATCCGCAGTCACGTAAGTCCCCTCGCGGTTGACCCAACTTCTCGGCACCAGCTTTTCGTTGTTTGCGATCTTGTGGACGTCGTAAATGCCCGCCGCACTCATATACGGATCGTCCGATACCCGATCGATCACGACCATCTTGCCCGTATCGCCCTCGTCCGCCGCCTTCACTGCGGCGCCGCCGACCATGAACGCTTCATTGATATCCACCCTGGACGCCATATGCGACGCGCTCCGCTGCAGCGTGGAAAATTCCACGCTCCTGGTCTTGCAGCCGATCTCATTCTTTAAAAATCCGGCCAGGTAAGCCGCCGTGCCCTGGAGCTGCTTATGGCCGAATGCATCCACATAGTCCGCGCCGCCAGACAGCTCGCAGACATAGCGCCCGTCTTCCAGCTTAAGGCCCTCCGATACCGCGACCACCACGGAATTCTTTTTTTTCAGCAGCTCTTTAATTTTCTTTAAAAATTTATCAATGTCAAACGGGACCTCCGGAAGATAGATCAGATCCGGTCCCTCGCAGTCCTCCGTCCTGGCTAACGCGGTCGCGCCGGTCAGCCAGCCGGCATTCCTCCCCATCACCTCGATCACTGTGACCATGGCCTTCTTATAGGTGAGGCCCAGCGCATCCCGGATGATCTCCTTTGTAGACGCACCGATATATTTTGCCGCGCTGCCGAAGCCCGGCGTGTGGTCGGTAAGGGCCAGATCGTTATCAATGGTCTTGGGAACACCGAGGAATTTCTGCCGGTGCCCTTTTACGATGGCAAAATCCGAAAGCTTCTTTATAGTGTCCATGGAATCGTTGCCGCCGATATAGATAAACACTTCGATGTTTAACTTATCCAGGATCTGGAAGATCTTTTCGTAAATCTCCAGATTTTCATGGATCTCCGGCAGCTTGTAACGGCAGGACCCGAGAAACGCCGAGGGAGTACGCTTTAGCAGCTCAATGTCCATATCCGAATGGATCTGGGTAGAAAGATCCACATACTGCTCATCCAGGAACCCCTGGATGCCGTGCAGCATACCGTAAACCTTATGGAACCCTCTCTCCCTGGCGGTCTTGTAGACCCCGGCAAGGCTGGAATTGATCACCGACGTAGGGCCTCCCGACTGCCCGACAATAATATTTCCTTTTTTTGCCATACTGTCCCTCCTTATTATGCCTTCACGAAGGTCATTTTTTCCATTATAGCAAAAGGAGAATGGGCTTTCAAGTTTTTGACAAACAGAAAAGGCCAAAAACCCCGCTCCTTGCGACGTTCTCAGCCTCATATCACGAAAGACGGCCTCTCCGGCCAAATCAAGCAGGGGAAGAGGGGCTCGAACCCCCATCTACGGTTTTGGAGACCGCTGCTCTGCCATTGAACTATTCCCCTGTGCGCTGCGAGCACCCTCACAACGCTAAGTATAATATCACAGAATCCGGTTCCTGTCAACTGCTTTCCCAAATTATTTTTCTGACTTTTTCTAACAATTCGTTCTATTCCCGCATTTTCGTAACAGCTTGGGAATGACGCGGGCCGGGTGGGACACAGCCGTCCCTCCCATTACAGACACGCGATGGCTTCCCGCACGTTTGAGACGCCGATCAGGCGGATCCCATCGACCGGCCTGATCTTTTCCAGGCACAGCCTGGGCAGGATGCAGGCGGAAAACCCGAGGCGTTTCGCTTCATAAATCCGCTGATCCGCCATGGACACCGCCCTGACCTCGCCGGCCAGCCCCACTTCACCGAAGATCACCGTCCCCGGATCCACGGCCCTGTCCTTGTAACTGGAGACCAGCGCCATGACGATGGCAAGATCCATCGCCGGCTCGCTCATCTTTAACCCTCCGGCAATATTTACATAGGCGTCATACCGGCCGAACGCGTAGCGGCACCGTTTTTCCAGGACCGCCATCAAAAGATTTACCCGGTTGTAATCCGCGCCGGCCGCTGTCCTCCTGGCCATGCCGAAACCGGACTCCGTCACCAAGGCCTGTACCTCTAAAAGGATCGGCCTGGTCCCTTCCATCAGACAGCAGACCACGCCGCCGGAGGCATCCTCCGGCCGGCCGCTTAAGAGAAACTCGGACGGATTCTTCACCTCGCTTAATCCCTCTTCCCGCATCTCGAAAACGCCGATTTCATTCGTAGAGCCGAAGCGATTCTTTACGCCGCGCAGGACCCGGTAGGAGGCGGAGCGCTCCCCTTCAAAATAAAGCACCGTATCCACCATATGCTCAAGCACGCGAGGGCCGGCCACCACGCCTTCCTTGGTCACATGGCCGACGATAAAGACGGCCACGCCAAGCCCCTTGGCGATCTGCATCAGAACATTCGTACATTCCCTCACCTGGCTGACGCTGCCCGGCGCGGAGCTGACCGTCTCCATAAACATGGTCTGAATCGAATCGATCACCACGATCTCCGGCTTTCGTGCCTCGATCACCGCCCGTATGCCATCCAGGCTGGTCTCGCAGAGGAAGCGAAGCTCCCCCGTCACCGGCCCGATCCGGTTCGCCCGAAGCTTGATCTGCTTTAACGACTCCTCTCCTGAGATATACAACACCTGTTTTCCGGAGGCCGCCAGATTCCGGCACACCTGGAGAAGGAGGGTGGATTTTCCAATGCCCGGATCTCCGCCCACCAGCACCAGCGAACCGGCCACGATGCCGCTGCCCAGCACCCGGTCCAGTTCACCGAAGCCGGTCTCCATCCGGTCCTGCTCTTCAATGGAAATCTCTGACAAAAGGGCAGGTACAGCCTGCCCCTTTGCCGTCATGGAAGCCCGGGAAACCGCCTTGATCTTTGGCGCTGCCGGCTCCTCCACGATCGTATTCCATTGTCTGCAGACGGGACACTGACCCATCCATTTGCCGGATTCATACCCGCACTCCTTGCAAAAGAAGGCGGTCGCCTTTGCCTTCGCCATACATCTTCCTTTCCGCCGTCTGCGTACGCAAAGATCACGCTTTCACCAGCTTAAGTTCCAGCGGCTTTCCGTCTTCCAGTTCCAGATTCACAGCCAGCTTTCCGCTTAAATTGGTCTGTATCTCCGCTGTCAGCAGTCCGTCCTCGATCACCTGATACAGCGTATCCTCTTCCAGCTGAACCGTGACCTGAGAGTCCTTATAGCCCTCGATCCGGCAGGTTACGCCGTTGTCGGTCTCCAGAAAATTCCTTACCGCTGTACCGGGCACGGATTCGTAGACGAACATACCGTTGCGCTCCAGTTTGGTGATCTCATAAAACGTCTTGACCTTATATGAATCTCCCTGGTGCTCAAAATCCTGAAGTTTTGACTTTGCATTTAACGTATAATCTCCAAAACTGATGGTTCCATCCTGTTCGGCCTGGATTAAAGCTGCGATTCCTGGCATTTGCTTGCCCTCCTAGTCATTTCTTTGAAGTCTGCCGCCCGACCGGCGGCATCAGGTCAGGGATGCCCCGTGCGCCGCCATATCTCCATGATCCGGCGGCCCGCCGGCGATTGCACTGACCCTCTCCTGGGAACGATTCCCTTGATAGATTATACACGAATTTCCGGTGCTTTACCAGCGAAACCTTTCGGCTAAACCTTACAATTTTGCTGCCGGTCAGACGCTCCTAACGCAGGACTGCCTTGTCTTGCGGGCTTTCCTCCTGCCTCTCCTTTGTCTGAAAAGCCAGCGCATCTTTGTCCGCAAATACCTGCACCAGATCCCCCTTCTTAATGTGTCCGTCCAGGATCTCTTCGGCCAGCCTGTCCTCCACCATACTCTGTATGGTCCGGCGCAAAGGTCTGGCCCCGTACTTCTGGTCGTATCCCTTTTCGATCAGCAGCTCCCTGGCGGAATCGTCGATCTGGAGGGTCAGATCCATCTGCTCCCTGGTACGTTTTAAGATCGACTGGAGCATGATACCGGCGATCTCCTTCATATGCGCCTTGTTCAGCTGGTGGAATACGATGATCTCATCGATCCGGTTTAAAAATTCCGGCTTGAACAGGCGGCGGACTTCCTCCATCACCTTGTCCTTCATGAAGCTGTAGCTGGCCTTCTCATCATTCTCCGAAGCAAATCCCAGACGCTTGGGTGTAATGATGTTCTCGGCGCCTGCATTGCTGGTCATGATCAGGATCGTGTTCTTAAAGTCGATCTTGCGTCCCTGTGCGTCGGTGATATGCCCGTCATCCAGCACCTGGAGGAGCACGTTGAACACATCCGGGTGCGCCTTCTCGATCTCATCAAAAAGGATGACAGAATAGGGGTTCCGGCGTACCTTCTCGCTGAGCTGGCCGCCCTCTTCATAGCCCACATAGCCTGGCGGCGAACCGATCATCTTGGAAACGCTGTGCTTTTCCATATATTCGGACATGTCGACACGGATCAGCGCGGACTCGGTACCAAACATGGCCTCTGCCAGCGCCTTGGAAAGTTCGGTCTTTCCCACGCCGGTCGGTCCAAGGAAAAGGAAGGAACCGATCGGACGTTTCGGGTCCTTTAAGCCCACCCGGCCCCTGCGGATCGCCTTCGCGACCGCGGCAACCGCCTCATCCTGACCGACTACCCGTTCATGCAGGATGGTTTCCAGCTTCAAAAGCCGCTCGGACTCCTCCTCTTCCAGCTTCCGCACGGGGATCTTCGTCCATCCGGCCACCACATCGGCGATCTGGTTCTCATCCACGACCAGCTTTCTGGTGAGCTTCTCCTGCTCCCAGTGTGAACGGATGGCGTCGATCTCTTCTTTCTTCTCCTGCTGCCTGCGCTTGATCTCTCCTGCCGTTTCGTAGGCTTCCGCCTTCACCGCCTCTTCCTTCTCGGTCTCCAGGGCCTGCACCTCCTGCTCCAGGATCTTGATCTCTTCCGGTTCGACAAAATTGGTCAGGCGGACCTTGGAAGAAGCCTCATCGATCAAATCAACGGCCTTATCCGGCAGAAAACGGTCATTAATGTAGCGGGCGGAAAGCTTCACTGCAGCCTCAAGGGCATCGTCGGTAATGGTCACCTTATGATGATCCTCGTAGCGTCCGCGGAGGCCCTTTAAGATTGCGACCGTCTCTTCCTGGGTAGGCTCCTCTACGGTCACCGGCTGGAACCGGCGCTCCAGAGCCGCGTCTTTTTCAATGTATTTCCGGTACTCCTCGATGGTGGTCGCGCCGATCAGCTGCAGCTCTCCTCTGGCCAGGGATGGCTTCAGGATATTGGAAGCGTCGATCGCACCCTCCGCTCCACCGGCACCGATGATGGTGTGAATCTCATCAATAAAGAGCAGCACCTGTCCGTCTTTCATCACCTCGCTGATCACCTTCTTGATCCGTTCTTCAAATTCGCCACGGTACTTGGAACCGGCTACCATACCGGACAGATCCAGGGTGACGACGCGCTTTTTTGCGATGGTTTCCGGCACATCGCCGGAGGCGATCATCTGGGCCAGACCTTCCACTACGGCAGTCTTTCCCACGCCCGGCTCGCCGATCAGACAGGGATTATTCTTGGTCCTTCTGCTCAGGATCTGGATCACACGCTGAATCTCCTTTTCCCGGCCGATCACCGGATCCAGCTTCCCCTCTCTGGCCAGCGCGGTCAGGTCGCGGCTGTAGCTGTCCAGCGTCGGCGTGTTTGACTTGCCCTGCGCCGTCCGCACATTCTGCAGCTCTTCCCTGGCGCCCACCGGCGCGTCCTCACCCATAGCCGAAAGCAGGTCGATGTACAGCTTCTGTACGCTGACGCCCAGCGTGTTCAAAAGGCGGGATGCCACGCAGTCACCTTCTTTGATCAGCGCGATCAGCAGATGCTCCGTGCCGATCAGCGGTGCGCGGAAACGCACCGCTTCCTTATAACTGTTTTCCAGCACCCGTCTGGCGCTGGGTGTATAGCCGTTTTTCTCCGCCATCCCGACCGACTGATTCGGCGAGATCAGCTGGCTTACCAGCTCCAGGACCTTCTCCTCCCGGACGCCGTTTTCCAAAAGAACCTTTGCCGCCGCTCCGGTCCCCTCATGAAGGAGGCCGATCAGCAGATGCTCTGTACCTACGTAATTATGCCCCAGGGATCCGGCCGCGTTCACCGCGATGCTGATCGCTTCCCTGGCTTTGGCTGTAAATCTGTCTATCATAAATTTCCTCCCAATCGATCTGTCGTTTTCATATCCTGTGTCCCGCTTCCCGCCGCCCGCTTAATGACCGGCAGGCCGGCATCAGCCGACGGGCGTTTTTCGCAGCTCCGGCAGCTCTCCTCGCAGATAAACGGCCCTGGCCATATCCAGTTCTTCCCGGTTCAGGGGCCTGTGGGAAAGCTTTTGCAGGTTCGCTGTCTGGATTCCCAGCATCATCCGATAGATGGAGCAGGGTTCCTCAAATGCGATCAGGCCGTCGTCCAGCGCAGCCATAAGCTGCGAAAGGAAAGCCATGGCATCCTTTCTTGACAGCCTCCTGGCGTACTTTAAGACGCCGTAGGATTTGTACGCCTCATCCTCCCGTTCCACTGTATGGTTGCGCAGGGACAGCTGACGCACCTGCTTTTCCTGTCGGTTCAACTGATTGGCGATCCGGCTTACCAGATCGATGATCTCCTGCTCGGAAAGGCCAAGCGTCTTCTGGTTGGCTACCTCATAAAGGCTCCCGTAATTTTCGCTGCCCTCGCCGTATACACCACGCAGGGTCACACCGAAGCGGCTCATATCACCGATCAAGTTCTGGAACTTCTTCCCCGTGGACAAGGTAGGCAGGTGAAGGGTCACCGACGCACGCATCCCGGTTCCCACATTCGTAGGGAAGGAAGTCAGGTAACCGTATTTTTCATCAAAAGCATAGGAAAAGCGCGTATTGACGTAATCGTCCAGCTGATCCGCCTTCTTCCACAGTTCATTTAAGCGGAGCCCGGAAGAAAGAAGCTGGATGCGGATATGATCGTCGCCATTCAGCACCAGGCTGACGCTTTCATCCTGTGAAACGATCAGCCCCACCGTCTCCTTTTTCCCCAGGATACTGGAGTTTAAGATCCGCCGCTCCTTCAGCGCGCTCTGGCTAAGTTCATCCAGTTCCTCCAGGTAAGCGTATTCATACTCTGTTCCATCCAGCTCGCGCAGATCTTTCAGGCCGTACTCCATCCGCTTGACCAACTCCTCGCTTTCCGAGGGAGAAAGGGTCTTGGGAAACCGGTACTGATCCCAGTTGCGCACCAGCCGGATACGGCTGCTGACCACGTTGGGTTCTTTGTTTTCTGTCTGTTCAAACCATTTAAGCATTGGCTCCCTCCTCCTTGGACAGCTGTCGGATCTGGTCGCGGTAACGCGCCGCTTCCTCATACTCTTCCTTGCGCAGCGCCTCCTGGAGTCTGGCCTTAAAAAGCGCCAGCTGTTCCCTGGGCGAAAGTTCCGACTCCTCCGGCGCGCCGCCTTCTGCCGCTGTCTTTAACTCCTGACCGGCCGGTACGATCTTCTGGAACCGCGGTTTCTTGCCTGTATGGGTGTCGCTCCCCTGGAGCTTCTTGATCTTATCCCGGATCAGAAGGTCAAACACGCTGTAGCAGTCCTGGCAGCCGAAGCGGCTGTTCTCCACAAACTCCTGATAGCTGGTGCCGCAGACCGGGCAGACGATCTGCTGCAGTTTATCCTCCTTCTGGCTGTTCTCCTCGATCCCCAAAAGGCTGGATAAAAGCTTTCCTAACGGAAAGTCGCCTTCAAAAAGGGAAGTATGACCAAAGTCCACCTCCCTGGCGCACTGGGCGCACAGATTATGCTCCGTCCTGACTCCGTTAATAATCTCTGTATATTTAATGTTCGCTTCTCTTATCTTACATTTCTCGCATAACATGGAAATCCTCCTCACTCCTCCCGATCCGAAGCACCATTTAAAAACAGATCATAAAGCTGATCGACCAGCTGATGTACCTCGTCCCGTGAAATATCCCGGCAGATACCTCTGGCCAGGACTACGCTCAGATCCCGGCGCATCTCTTCCGTGGCACGGATCTTATCCACGTCCAGGGAGATCACCGCACCCTTCCGGCGATCCAGCTTCACAAATCCCTCCTGTCGCAGCAGGGAATAAGCCTTATTTACCGTGTGCATATTGATCCCGACCTGGTCGGCCAGCGTTCTCACAGACGGCAGCGGGTCACCTTCGCAAAACGCCTCGGTAGCGATCCCCAGAATGATCTGATTGCATAACTGCAGATAAAAGGCTTCGTCGCTGTTAAAATCAATTTTCAATATCATATGATCACCATCTTTCACTTGCTCGTCTGTTATACGCATTGTATAACAAATAGATACAAATGTCAAGCCGCCATGCACCGTGGCGGAGCCGTACAGAAAAATCAGCTCCGGGCTTTGCTCGGGCCCGAAGCTGATGTTGATCGCGGTTTTTCCGGTTATTATAAATCGATGTCAATGAAGGCAAAATCGTCGTCATCGGCGTTTTCTGCCTCCGTCCTAGCCTTGTTTTCCGGCTGCGGCGCTTCCGCTTCCGGCTGCACGGGATCGATCTCCTCCGTTACGATCTCCTCAAAGTCATCGCTCAGCGGCAGATCCTCCGGTTCTTCCGTCCCCGGCGTCCCGGTACGCAAAGCCTGCGGCCCTTCTTCTGTCAGCGTCCCGTCGCGCAGAACCTGCGGCCCCTCCTCGATTTCCTCATCCCGCAGATACTGTTCTTCCCTGCTTACCGTCCGTTCAGCCGTCCTTACGGCCGGACGCGCAGGCTCGGGTTTCTCCGCCGCGCCGGCAGCACCAGCCGCCGGCGTCTTCCGGGAAGAAAGGAGGACGATCACCAGGATCAGCAATACCACCGATACAGCGATCAGAGCGATCACGATGTAGAAACGGATTTGATAATCCTGAAGCAGGCTATTGTAATCCTCCGCCAGAGCCGTGTACTCTTCCTGCGTGACCACGCCGGTACCATCCGTCTCAAAGTAGCGCTGGATCGTCTTTTCCGTCAGGTCATAGCGGTAGAAATTCTTCTCTCCCGCCGCGTTCATAGCATAGAAGATGCAGTACTGGTGTTCCTCTTCATCGGCCCAGATCCATCCGGTCACCTTGTGGCCGTCAATGTCGATCGTCGTCTCCACAAAGCCGTCCGGCAGCGTAACGCCGTCCTCCGGCTCAAGGATCGTAATCGCCTTTGCCGCCGCTTCCAGACTCACGCCCTGCACTTCTTCCGTCTCCGAGGTTTCGGCGTCTCCTTCCTCGCTCTTTGTCACGGAAATGGTGTAGGTCTTCACGGTCACGCCGTCAGCCGCTGTCACACGGATGGTAACGGTATTCTCCCCCATCTGCAGGCCGTCGCTGCCCTCGATGGATACCGTCGCGCCGTCCACCGGAACCGCGGTCACCTCAATGCTGTCTACATCCAGCCCGACCGCGGCGGAATAGCTGTCCACCGAGGAAGAGAAGGCCGGACTCAGCGTTCCCGGCGAGATCGACAGTGAGGTCAGAAGACCGTCTCCCGCGACGTCCCCGCTGCTATCGACCACCGTGACGGTGGCGGTTCCCAGATGATTGATCGTCACCGTTTGGGCATTAATATCATACACCTCCTGGGAGGTAATGGTAATCTGGCTGCTGCCTGCCTTAAGCGTCCTAAACTGCATGGAAAAAACAATGTACGACAGATCGCTGGCATCCGGGCCTCCTCTGGCCCGCAGCGATCCTGCGCCTCCATCCACGCTGTTCCCGCTGATAAATTCCAACGCCGTGGCATCATAGGCAAGCATGATATCCGCGCTGCTCAGGGAGCCGTCCGCAGTGCTGACCTTCATATTGACCGTGACCTCCTCGCCCACGGCGGCGCTTGGGTCTGAAAATGTGATATTTCCGCTGGCCGCCATGGACACCAGCAGCTGTGCCGGCAGAACCAGGACCATCGCACATAGCAGCAGAATGCCTGCCAGCATCGTTCTCAATCTTTTGTTCATTTCTTTTAATCTCCCGTCTTCATATTCCCTTAGATGGTTAACGTCTTACTCCAACGCGTACCCATCTTGTCCGTTATCCCACGATCGTCACATTGCTCCCTCCGGGGCCGGAAGCGCTTCCCGAAGAATCGCTGCTGCCTGAAGAGGTGCCGGAATCCGTGGTTTCGGATACGCTCGCTCCCGGGCCAGATGTCACAGAACCGGACGTGCCTCCGGAGCTGCCCCCATAGGAAGGCCCGCTGTCACTTTGGGTAATGCGTACTGTGTATTGCCGCACAGAACCATTCTCCGCCGTGACAAGGATCTGCACCTCTGTGGTCGTGCCGTTTAAGGCGACCGATCCGGTGCCGGATGTCTGCGCTGTGCTGTCAGCAGCCGATGCCTGTATCGTCACGCTGCTTACCGAACTGTTCACGGTCACGTCGTAAACCGTCGTATCCTGGTCAAACGAAGGCGTCAGGGCAAAGCCATCCACAGTGAGCGAGGAAAGTTTGTTGTTCGGGCTGCCGTCTCCGGTCGGAAGCGCACAGGCATCCTCCGGCATGTTCTGGTATATCGGAATGGAGAATCGGAGGGTCGTCTGGCGCATATCATCAGAATACGCCTCCGCCATTTTCGCTCCCTCTGAGGCGGCTCCCTGAATATTCGTCATAAACTGATGCTTGTACAGGTTGCTGCCCTGGACATTGAATTTTTTCAGATAAAATGTATTCTGACCGGCCTGAACATAATTCTGGCCGTACTGGATCGCTCCGCCGATGATCGCCTTGTCAATGCTGTCCCACGGCCGCATATAATCTCCCGACTGCGCGGCGTACCAGAGCCCCCGCTCCACTGCCGTCATGTTGTCGCTGGCATAGGCTTCAAAATTATAGTAGTTGTAGTAGCCGGAAGTTCCGGATATGCTGCTCCCGCTGCCGTCCGTCCCCTGTTCCTGCAGGATCATCGCCGCAAGAACGTAAGGACTGACACCCGATGTCTCGGCCGCCTGCATCAGGATATCCACATAAGCCGCCGTCCGGCTTCCCGTTCCTGACGGCGCGGTGCCCGTACTGCCCGAATCCGATGTGCTGCCGGTGGTGGTCGTCGTCGTACTCCCGTCCGGGCCTACCCGGATAATCGTCGTAGCCGTCACCCGATCCACCTGATAACGGCTGCCGGATATTCCGCTCCCACTCACGCTGCTGACATTCAGACCGGGTGGCTCTCCTACCGCGATGTCGGATGTCTCGCCGGTTTCGGTCTGTGCCGTCTCCGCCGGGGTGCTTTCTGTCTGGGTACTGCTTCCCGGGCCGGCCGGCTCATCCGACGAGCTGCTTGCGGTATCCGATGCTGTCCCGTCCGAAAGAACTCCGGCATAGCTGTCGCTGACATACACCGTACCTTCTAAAAACGTACCGGAAACCAGAGATACCAGTCCTTCCCTTGTATGGACCGAGCTGTCATAGCTCTGAAGGAGGAACTGGAAAATATATGTTTCGTTCAAAAAATTCCGCGGGTCCATATAGTAGCTGATAATCTCTTCGCTGGCAGCTACCCAGGAACTGCCGTCAAATCCCGGCCACGTAGAGGTCGCCCAGTCATAAGCGCCGTCCGCCGTGGACTTCCACGAGGAAACGCTGCTGCTGCTCACCAGGTTGCGTCCCACCAGGCTTTCATTCTCGATCACATCGTTCCAGTCTAACCCCGTATCCAGGGCAGTGAATACCCACTGGGGATACTTGGCATGCAGCGCACGAAGGGATTCCCGGTAGGATTCCGGGAATCCCTGGCTGTCCAGATAAGCCTCAAAATCCGCATCCGTTGAGTACGAGGAAGTAAGCTGCAGATAGGTGGCGGACGCATACCCGGAAAGCGATGCGCCGGTGCTGTCCGTAAACCGGATCTGATACCATGTCCGTCCATCGCTTCCTGTGGTTTCTCCCAGAACGCTGACTACCGTTCCGTTCGTAACCTGTCCAACAATGGAATACTCCGTTCCCGGACCGCTTCGCGCATTCAGCGTAGTGGCCGTTACCGTCGCTGCCTGCTCCGCTCCGTAACTTAAAGAGACAGAACCCGGCAGGACGGCGGTCGCCTCCGCCGCGATCAAAGCACTCAGGCCAAGTACCAGACCTTTCTTCCAATATTTCTTCATCATACGCTCCTGTATGCATTTTTCTGTACACAAAAAACTTTATATCTCGGCAATGTACACCTTAACTATTATAATGACAAAGTCCTTCCCCGTCAACTGAATCGGAAAAAGTTCACACGCAAACCGGGGTTCGCCACGCAAAAAAAGACCCGTCCCGAATATACCGGAAACGGATCCTCTTTTTTCTATTAATAAATAACCGCAAAGGAAGGCACCGTTTCCGGTCCGTCCGCAGACTACACCGGATAGGCCTTGCTGGCGCCATCCGCCGCAGACTGATCGATCTTTGTCTGCTGCGCTTCGCGATACATAAAAAACTCCTTTGCAACCGTGGGGAAGAGCGCGTAGGACAAAACATCCTCATCCTGCTGCTTCCACTGCGCGCACTCCTTCTCAAACCGGGGAAGCTGCGGCTCGATCAGATCGGCCGGGCGACAGGTGATCGGCTTTGCGTCGCCGATGATCTTCTTCTGCACTTCCGGGTTAAAGGGCTTGACTGTCTGACCGAATTCGCCCATCATGATCTTCTTCGACTCCTTCGGGACGAGCTTATAGCGCTCGCCGGAGATCACGTTCAGCACCGCCTGTGTGCCGACGATCTGCGAAGACGGCGTGACTAACGGCGGTTCGCCGAAGTCTTTCCTTACCCTCGGGATCTCTTCCAGTACCTGCTGGTACTTGTCTTCCTGCCCGGCATCCTTTAACTGGCTGACCAGGTTCGAAAGCATACCGCCCGGCACCTGGTACTGCAGTGTCTTGATATTGACGCCAAGCACCTTGGGGTTCAGCAGGCCGCTCTTTAGCGCTTCCTCGCGGATCGGGCGGAAATACTCCGCGATATCCACCAGAAGATCCAGGTCGTAACCGGTGTCATACGGCGTGCCGCGGAAGGTTTCAACCATAACCTCCGTAGCCGGCTGGCTGGTACCCAGGGCCAGGGGCGACATGGCACAGTCGATAATGTCGCATCCGGCTTCCACCGCCTTTAAATAGGTCATGGAAGCAACACCGGACGTATAGTGGGTGTGCAGGTCAATGGGAAGGCTGGTGCCCTCCTTCAGCGCGCGCACGAGCTCATCCGCCGCGTAGGGCGTCAAAAGTCCCGCCATGTCCTTGATGCACAGAGAGTCCGCGCCCATATCCTCGATCCTTCTGGCGATCTCTCTCCAGTAATCCAGCGTATACGCGTCGCCCAGTGTGTAGGAAAGGGCGATCTGCACATGGCCTTTTTCCTTCTTGGTCGCCTTCACTGCCGTTTCCAGGTTCCGGATATCGTTCAGGCAGTCGAAAATACGGATGATGTCAATGCCGTTCGCGATAGACTTCTGTACAAAGTATTCGACTACGTCATCTGCGTAATGATTATAGCCAAGGATATTCTGGCCGCGGAAGAGCATCTGCAGCTTGGTGCGCTTAAACCCGTCGCGCAGCTTCCGCAGTCTCTCCCACGGATCCTCTTTCAGGAAGCGGAGGCACGTGTCAAACGTTGCGCCGCCCCAGCACTCCACCGCGTGGTAGCCGACCTGATCCATCTTGTCTACAATGGGCAGCATCTGCTCGGTGGTCATTCGGGTTGCCAGCAGGGACTGATGGGCGTCACGAAGGACGGTTTCCACAATCTTTACCGGCTTCTTTTCTATATCAGCCATTATCATTTCCTCCTATAGATTCTAATTTTCACCGGGTATCCTCTCTTACACGCCGAATATCGCCATAAACGCGCCGGCCGCCACCGCCGTACCGATCACACCTGCCACATTGGGCCCCATCGCATGCATCAGAAGGAAGTTGGTCGGGTCTGCTTCAGAACCAACCTTCTGGGAAACGCGGGCCGCCATAGGCACCGCGGATACGCCTGCAGAGCCGATCAGCGGGTTCACCTTGCCTCCAGTCGCTTTGCACATGATCTTTCCGAGGATCACGCCGCCGGCTGTGCCGACCGCAAAGGCTACCAGACCCAGGATCACGATCTTGATCGTATCGGCATTCAGGAAGTTCTCCGCGCTGGTGGTTGCGCCGACCGAAGTTCCCAGAAGGATAACTACCGTGTACATCATCGCATTGGATGCCGTTTCGGTCAGGTATTTGACCACGCCGCTCTCCTTAAACAGATTTCCTAACATCAGCATGCCGACCAGAGGTGCGGTCGAGGGCAAGATCAGACACACGACTGTGGTTACGATGACCGGGAACAGGATCTTTTCCAGCTTGGATACCGGGCGAAGCTGCTCCATCTTGATCTTACGCTCTTCTTCCGTCGTCAGCGCACGCATGATCGGCGGCTGAATGATGGGAACCAGCGCCATGTAGGAATATGCCGCGACAGCGATCGGACCCATCAGCGTGGTCTGCCCGAGCTTTCCGGCCAGGAAGATGGATGTGGGACCGTCCGCGCCGCCGATAATGGAAATGGCTGCAGCAGCCTTTCCGTTGAATCCCATAAGAATAGCCAGGAAGTACGCGCCGTAGATGCCCAGCTGAGCCGCCGCGCCAAGCAGAAAGCTCTTGGGATTGGCAATCAGCGGGCCGAAATCCGTCATGGCGCCTACGCCCATAAAAATCAGGGACGGCAGGATGCTCCACGAGTCTAACTGGAAGAAATACCAGAGCAGTCCTCCCACGCCGTTTGATGTTTCTTCAGGAGATGCCATAATATCCGGATAGATATTGACCAGGAGCATACCGAACGCAATGGGCACCAGCAGCAGAGGCTCAAAGCCTTTTTTGATCGCCAGGTAAAGAAACAAAAACGCCACCGCGATCATGATGAAATTGCCCAAGCTCAAGTTGAAAAACGCCATCTGATGAAGAAGGTTGTAAAATGTACTGCCTAAATCCATATTTAATTCCTCCGTCCGGAATGCATATCGCTATGCATTCTTCATCCTAGTTTAAGGTGAGCAGAACCGCACCTGCCTCTACGGAGTCGCCTGCTGCCACATTTACCGACGCGATCGTTCCATCCTGCGGAGCAACAATATCATTCTCCATCTTCATGGCTTCCAGCACAAGAACGGTCTCGCCTCTCTTCACCGCCTGTCCCGGCGCCGCCGTCACGCTGATCACCTTGCCCGGCATGGGAGCGGTCACGCTGACGGAACCGGGCGTACCTGATGCCGCCGGAGCCGGTGAAGGGGCGGGAGCCGGGGCCGGTGCTGCTGCGGGAACTGGGGCAGGGGCAGGAGTCGGAGCGGCCTGCACAGCCGGAGCGGCCTGCATAACCGGCGCTGCCGCGCCTGCCTTGATGCCCTCCTCAACCGTGACAACATAGGTGTTACCATTTACGGTGATTGTATAGTTTTTCATGGTAAGATCCTCCTTAAATTAATTTTTATTGATCATCAATCATCCTTATTTCCATCTGGACCCCGGTTTGCGCCTGATCGAGCGGACGATCAGACCATCGGCCGGCGTATCGGTATATGCTGAGATCGCAGCGGTGATCACCGCCACTAACTCCAGATCATTGACCAGATCTTCTTCCGCAGCGATGGCCGCCATCATGCCGGCCACCAGCGCCGGATCGGTCTCTTGCGCCGGCGCCGCCGCGGCGGCAGAGGGATTTCCTGTCTGTCCGCCGTCTTCCTCTCCGCCTCCATGCCGTTTTTCCCAGGCATTGATATACTTAAAGCAGCCGATCAGGAAGCTGATGAAAATCAAAACAATAAATACTGTGCCCATACCGATGACCGTGTGGATGGCAGCACGCGTCATATTGTCAGACATGCTGTACTGAGGTGAAGCCTCGATCACGGTGATCGCGCCCTGGCGGTCATAGGTAAGTGTGATCACGACCGGGCAGCGTTCAAACGTCGCCTCTACCTCCGCCGTATACTGACGGTCTGCGTAAGTAGCCGTAACGCCATCGATCTGAAGCAACGCTCCGACCTCTTCCTTTGTGGAAATCCATGACTGCAGGCTGGAAACCATATCCGAATTATCATTGTACTCATAATTTTCGATCATGGTATTGATCGTGGCTTCATCGTAGCCGGACAGTTCCTGCACGACCGCCTGGGCACTGCTGATCACTGCTGCTTCCATGGTGGGATCCATGGCACTGTCATCCGAACTCTGCGACGCGCAACCTGCCAGAGAACCGATACACAGCACTGCGGCAAGGACGGCGAATAGCTTTCTTTTTATTTTCATTCTGCGTCACCTCACTCCTAGACTGTACCGTGTTTCTTATCCGGACGATCCTCTCTTTTTGTAAACAGCATTTCGAGCGCCGCCGTTACCCGCTTTCTGGTGTCTGCCGGTGCGATGATATCATCCACATAGCCTCTTCTCGCCGCTGCCAGGGCGCTGGACTGCTCTTTGCCGTAAGCCGCCGCCTTTTCCGCGATCAGGGCCGAAGCATCCTCTGCCGCTTCGATCTCCCCGGCGTACATGATCTTTACCGCAGCGGAAGGATCCATCATGCCGATGGACACCGTATCCCACGCATACACGATATCCGCGCCAAGCGCCTTGCTGCACATGGTCAGATACGCCGTACCGTAGGCCTGGCCGGTGACCACCGTAACCTTCGGCACCGTCGCATTCGCGTAGGCATAGGTAAGTCGGCCGGCCGCCCTGGCGATCTTCTTTTCGGACTCCTTATCTGCCTGATAACCCTTCACATCAACCAGCGTCAGGACAGGAATATTGAATGCGTCACAGAAGTTCACAAAATCCGCCGCCTTCTCGCAGCCATTGACCGTAAGCACCGGAGCCGGGCTTTTCTTCGCATCGGATACGGCATTGGCCACGCAACCCACGGTATTGCCGTTTAAGCGGATAAATCCAGTCACCATCTCCGGAGCGTAATCTTTCTTAAGTTCCATGAAGAAATTTTCATCCGATACCGCCGCCAGCGCAGAGGCCGCGTCGCCCGCAAAGGATGCAAGCTCCGGGCACAGACGGTTCAGGTCGTCATGGCACTCGCCGTAGGACATATCATCCTCATTGTTCGCCGGGAGGATCGCAACCAGCGTCCGGATCTGCTCCAGGAGTTCGCTCTCCGCGCCCACCACGTCGGCCAGGCCGGATTCCGCACTCTGGAAAGCGGCAGAAGCCGTATCGCACTTAGCCGTATAATTGCCGTCCAGCGCATTGGGCGAGTTGACAAACAGCTTGCCCTTCTTCTCTTCCATAAACACAAAATCCGAGATCGCCGCAGACACAGCCATACCGCCGCCGCACGCGCCGAATATCGCGGTAATCTGCGGGACCACACCGGATGCCATAGTCTGACACAAATAAATCTGGCCGAATCCGTTCAACGCGTCGACCGCTTCCTGCAAACGCAGGCCAGCGCAATCGATCAGTCCGATCACCGGAGCACCCATCTTCATCGCCAGATCATAAAGTCCGGCAATCTTTTTCGCATGCATCTCGCCTACCGAACCGCCCAAAACAGCAGCATCCTGGCTGTATACATACACAAGATTACCATCAATCGTACCATATCCGGTTACTACACCGTCAGCCGGTGTGTCCTGCGCAGTCATGTTGAAGTCAGTGGCTCTTGCCGTAACATATCCGCCGACTTCGACAAAACTGCTGTCATCAAGCAAGGTTTTTATCCTTGTCCTTGATGAGGTTTGTGCTGAAATACTCATGTTGCAGTCCTCCATTTTTTAATATTTTGACAAAAGTCAATTTCCTGAACCCAAACCGGCTCCTGGTAAATCAAAAAACCTGCACAAACAATTCTATTATGAATCGTCAAAAATATCAAGTCATTTCCATA
>CAYRMW010000032.1:0-28638 GCA_964425595.1 uncultured Lachnospiraceae bacterium | reverse complement strand
AAAAAGGCTGCCGCAGACGAAAGCTCGCGCTGCAGCAGCCTAAACATCCGGTTCACGCACATCAATCCAGATGCGCCACATAGGCCATGATCACATCGGTGCATGCGTCCATCCCTGCCTTATGGCTGTCCAGGCAGAGATGGTAATTCTGTGGTTTCCCCCATTCATTCCCCGTATAGTATTGATAATAATCCCGGCGCTTCTGGTCGATCTCCCGAACCCGGCGCTCCATCTGCCGCAGTTCACTGTCCGGAAGCTGCTCCCGGTCCATCAGCCGCCGCACGCGGCTCTTAAAGCTGGCATAGATAAACAGATTCAGGCACAGCTCATCCTTCAGCACCATATCAGCGCACCGCCCTACGATCACGCAGGGGCCATGATGGGCCAGGCGGCGGATCACCCTGGACTGGGCCATAAAAATCTGATCTGACATCGGCACCTCGTAGACCGAAGAAAACGGCGTATACTCCACTTCCTTCTTCTCCATAAAAGCGGCGTCGTACATCTCGAAGATGTGCTCCGCGATATCAATGTCGTCCGCCGCCATCCGGATCAGATCCTTATCGTAAAAGGGAATACCCAGCCGGTCCGCCAGACGGCGTCCCAGCTCTCTCCCTCCGCTTCCAAACTCTCTGCTTATGGTTATAACCTTTGTCATGGCAACCCCTCCCGGCTCTGTAGCTTACTGCTTCCTCTCACGTGCCGCAGCTTATCTCAATCCAGAACGCGCCGGATGTACTCTGCGATCTCCGGGACCTGGCAGTTCGCGAAGAAATACTCCCTAAACTTCGGGCCGCTGACCGTCGCCTTCAGGAAATCCTGATCGATCTCCTTTAAGATCGTCATGATGTCTTTGTGGGTGATCTCCTTCACGCCATCCAGGATCTTCTTATTCCGCTGCTCCGGCTCGGCTCTGTCCTTCGGATAGCCGCCGCCGCTCTCGCAGCCGAACAGCTTCTCAAAAATATACTGCAGACGAAGCTCCGCGCCCCATCCGAAGCCCTTGGCAAACGGAAGGGCGATGGCGTTGCCGTCATTGATCTGCGCAAACATGTATGCGTCCTCCGCGTCCACGACATGCCCGCAAAGCACACCGGGGAACGCGTTCAGCGCCAGCATCGCGCCCTCGCCGGTACCGCAGCCGGTCACCACATAGTCCGCCGCACCGGAATTCAGCAAAATGGCAGCGAGAAGACCGTTCATCACGTAGGTCAACTGGTTCTCATCCTCTGCCGTGTACATTCCGTAATTGTATACCGTATGTCCCATGGGCTCCACGATCTTTTTTAAGTTATCGCAGATCATCTCGTTCTTCGCCGCCTGGCTGTTTTCATTGATCAGTGCAATCTTCATGTTCATCTTCTCCTTTATGCTGAAAATCTGCCGCCGGACCGGCGGCCTTAACACAGAGATACCCATGCGCCGCCAATCTTACGGACGGCACATGCAGGCTTAACCGATGGAGATAGTTTACTACAGATTCAAAAAAAGCGCAATCCCAATCAACCGCGCGTTCCCCGGCCGCTTCTGCTCATGGCGGCGGGATGCCTAAAATTTCCACATCTGGTCTACATCGACCTTAAATACGGTGGCTCCGCCGACCTTTACGCCGCGCACGACGTCTACCATCGTCCTGCCGTTATACTCGGAGACTTTGCATTTCTCCACGCGCTCGGTGCAGTTCTGGCGGATATACTGCAGGATCTCCTCTTCCCTTGTTTTTTCCACGCAAACCATCAGCGTCACATTCCGTTTGTTCAGATACAGGCCCTCCGTCTCAAATTTGGTTGCCAGGATCCTGTGCTGTTTAAACACGATGGAAAGACGTTCATAATCCACCTTCTGAAGAATGATAATCAATAATTCCATGATCGTTCCTTTCCCCGCGCGGCAAGGCGCAGATTGCAGCGCCGTCCTTTGACGGCCTTCCAACGTCATATTATACCACTCTTCCTGCCTGACGACAAATCGATTTCCGCCAAACGTCCCGCTTTCCGGCCCCCGCAAAAAAAATTATTTTTTTTGCCTCCGGTCACATTCCGGTCACAATTCCACAGTATACTAATGACAGTTGCTTAACAGCAACAAAACTTTTTCATACTCAAACCGGATGACCGAGGGGTCATCCGGCCCCCTAACTTTTCTTATTTTTACCTATCCTTCCCAAAGGGCAGCGCTGATGGTCATTCCCGTATTGCCGATAAGGCAAAGGCCTCAGTGGCTGCCCTTTCACTTTCCCGGAATCCGACAAGACGCGTCACCGGCGCGTCTTGCTGGATACTTCGTAATCCAAAGCGCGCCCGCCGGACGCGCAAAAGCCGGAAGGCGGTCTCGCAAAACCACCTTCCGGCCAATCGTTTACTCGATGGAAATGTATTTCTTCTGTTCAACCGCTGGCTTAGCCTCCTTCTTCGGGATCGTCAGCTTCAGGATGCCATGCTGGAAAGAAGCCTTGATATCGGCTTCCGTGATATCCTCACCGACGTAAAAGGTACGCTGGCAGGCGCCTGCGTAACGCTCCCTGCGGATGTAGCGGCCGCTCTTTTTCTCCTGTTCATCCTGATCCAGCCCCTTAGCGGCGCTGACAGTCAGGTAACCATCTTCCAGGGCCACCTGGACCTCATCCTTCTTAAACCCGGGCAGATCCATCTCCAGCTCATAGGCCGTATCCGTCTCCCGGATGTCGGTCTTCATCATATTCTTGCCATGGCGGCCATACAGTTTCTTCTCCGCTTTCCTGATCCCGCGATCATCGTAAAACGGGAAATCTCTCATCAGATCATCAAATAAATCTTCACCAAAAATGCTGGGCATCAACATCACTCATTCCTCCTTACCAAGCAAAACGTTCGCCGGCTCACGGCCGGGCATCACCCCTCGATCGAAATGTATTTCCTGGACGAAACCTCAGGCTTTTCCTCTTTCTTCGGCACCGTCAGGGTCAGGATGCCGTTTTCAAATTTCGCCTTGACCTCTTCCTGGGTAACTCCGTCACCCACGTAAAAGCTCCTGCTGCATGCACCGGTACGGCGCTCCCTGCGGATGTATCGCCCGTTCTCATCCTTCTCCTCTTTGTTCGTATCCGAAGAGGCGGTGATCGTCAGGTAACCGTCCTTCAATTCGGCCTGTACCTCTTCCTTCTTTATTCCAGGGAGATTCATGATGATCTCATAATGATCATCCGCGTCCTTCACATCCGTCTGCATCAGGCTGCCTGTGCTGCTCCCGTCATAAACAAATGGATCATAAAAGAAGTCATCCAGCAAACTCTCTCCAAAAATACTCGGCATTAACATAAGTCATCTCTCCTTTTCCTTATCATGCTATGTTACCTTGTCTTCTGGAACCGGGATGTTTCAGGCACATACCGGAATGATTCCATTCCTTTCTGCTGCCCTTCCTTCGTTCTGATCATGTTATACCACATTTTGTTAGCACTGTCAAGAGGTGAGTGCTAATTTTCAGAAAATTTTTTAAACCACCAAAAAAGGCTTGATTTTGCCGTGTGTGACACCGCTTTTTTATTGCTTGCATTTATTTTCCGTTTACAGTACAATAGGAAAAAATCCCGCTTCGCCTCATGGCGAAGCCGAACTACCGCAGGAGGAATCAGTCATGAAGAAAGTAATTGCAACAACCAATGCACCGGGCGCGATCGGCCCGTACTCCCAGGCCATCCAGGCAGGCGGAATGGTATTCGTATCCGGCCAGCTGCCCATCGACCCGGCTACCGGAGCATTTGCCGGGGATGATATCAGGTCCCAGACCCGTCAGTCCCTGACCAACATCAAAAACATCCTGGCCAGCGAGGGTATCGGCATGGATCAGGTGGTCCGTGTGGGTGTGTTCTTAAAGGATATGAACACCTTTGGTGACATGAATGAGGTTTACGGTGAGTTCTTCGAGACTGACTGCCCGGCCAGAGCCGCCGTGGAAGTCGCCAGACTGCCTAAGGATGCTCTGGTGGAAATTGAAGCCATCGCCGTAGCAGAAAAGTAAAACGAGCAATCCGACAAGACGCGTCACCGGCACGTCTTGCTGGATACTTCGTAAAAAAAGAAACGTTCCCGTTCAGGGATCCCGGCCGGATAAGCCGGGGGATCCCGCGGGAACGTTTTTTGTTTTTTTGTTTATACCTCGAAGATCAGATCGCCGTAGCTCGGCATCGGCCACAATTCCTTATCCACGATCATCTCCAGCTTATCAACCGGAGCACGCAGGGCTTCCATTGCGGGGAACACCTTCTCGTGGCAGAACACTGCCTGATTCCGTCCGAAATCCATCTGGCAGGCTTCCTCATCAAGCTGGGTCAGCGTCGCCAATGCTACCTTGGCCTCGCTCAGCAGATCGGAGGTTTCGGTAAGCAGCTCCATCTGTACGCTCACGTCAGCATCCGCGCAGGCGCCCTTCACAGCGGAGATGGACTGTGCCAGCTGCGTGGTGTACTTGATGACCGCGGGAATGATCTGTTTTCCGGCCATATCGATCATGGTCTTCGCCTCGATGTTGATGGCCTTCGCGTAGGTCTCATACTCGATCTCTGCTCTGGACTCCAGCTCAGCCCTGGTAAACACGCCGAATTCTTCAAACAGCTTCACTGCCTTATCCGTTACCAGGGAAGAAATCGACTCTACCATGGACTTGATGTTGGGAAGGCCTCTTCTCTCTGCCTCCTCAACCCAGGCGTCGGAATAACCGTTTCCGTTGAAGATGATGCGCTTGTGGGCAGTCAGCATCTCCTTGATCATATCATGCACGGCCAGATCAAAGTCCTCCGCCTTCTCCAGTTCATCAGCCGCTTCCTTGAACGCCTCTGCCACGATCGTGTTCAGCACAACGTTCGGGGAAGAAATGGAATCGGAAGAACCCACCATACGGAACTCAAATTTATTTCCGGTAAAGGCAAAAGGCGATGTACGGTTCCGGTCCGTAGCGTCCTTATCCAGATCCGGAAGGGTAGCTACGCCGGTCATCAGCTTCCCGCCCTGCTTGGAATGGGTAGCCTCGCCGGTGCTGCACAGCTGATCGATCACATCCTCCAGCTGCTCGCCTAAGAAGACGGAAATGATCGCCGGCGGCGCCTCGTTCGCGCCTAACCGATGGTCATTGCCCACATCGGCGGCGGACTCCCTTAACAGATCCGCATGAACATCCACTGCCTTCAGGATGCAGGCCAGCACCAGCAGGAACTGGATGTTCTCGTGGGGCGTCGCGCCGGGATTCAGCATATTGATGCCGTCATCGGTGGTGATGGACCAGTTATTATGCTTTCCGGAACCATTGACTCCCGCGAAGGGCTTCTCGTGAAGGAGGCAGGTAAGACCATGACGGCCGGCAACCCGCTTCAGGGTTTCCATAACCAGCTGGTTGTGATCGGTCGCCAGATTTGCCTCCGCATAAATGAGGGCGATCTCATGCTGCGCCGGAGCCACCTCGTTGTGCTGGGTCTTTGCCGTAACGCCTAACTTCCACAGCTCTTTGTTCACTTCGTTCATAAAGGCGCCGATCCGCTCACGGATGCTTCCGAAGTAATGATCCTCCATCTCCTGGCCCTTGGGCGGCATCGCACCGAACAGGGTACGTCCGGTATAGATCAGGTCCTTGCGCTGCAGGTACTTCTCCCTGTCTACCAGGAAATACTCCTGCTCCGGCCCTACGGAGGGGGTCACCTTCTTCGAGGTGGTGTTCCCGAACAGCCGCAGGATCCGCAGCGCCTGCTGATCCAGAGCCTGCATGGAACGAAGAAGCGGGGTCTTTTTATCCAGCGCCTCACCGGTGTAGGAACAGAACGCGGTGGGGATGCAAAGCGTAACGCCGGCAGCATCCTCCTTTAAAAAGGCAGGAGACGTGCAGTCCCAGGCCGTATAGCCTCTGGCCTCAAAGGTTGCCCGCAGACCGCCGGAAGGGAAGGAAGAGGCATCCGGTTCGCCCTTGACTAACTCCTTGCCGGAGAACTCCAGCATAACCTTTCCGGAACGGTCCGGTGCGGAAAGGAAAGAATCATGCTTTTCCGCCGTCACGCCGGTCAGCGGCTGGAACCAGTGGGTATAATGGGTAGCCCCCTTCTCTACGGCCCACTCCTTCATGGCCTGCGCCACAGCGTCCGCAATGCCCGGATCAAGCTCTTTTCCTTCTACGATCGTTTTTTTCAATTTTTTATATACGCTTCCCGGCAAGCGCTCTCTCATGACTGCGTCGTTAAACACATTCTCGCCGAAGATCTCGGCTACGTTTACGGTCTCACTCATCGATTTCCATCCTCCTCAACAGAAACTTTAATCCGACAAGACGCGTCACCGGCGCGTCTTGCTGGATACTTCGTAATGCAGAAAAGGCGTCCTCTTTTAAAAGAGAACGCCTTCGTTCACAGACTAAGATAAAACATTTTCCAGAAAAAAGCAAGCACTTTTTTCATGTTTTTTAGGTTTTTCCGCTCAGGCCTGGTTTGCAGAGCCGAATAACTCGATCTTCTCCCGCACCGTAGCCTTGATCGCCTCAGCACCCGGGGCCAGAAGTTTTCTGGGATCATAGCCCTTGCCCTGCTGATCCTTGCCGGCCTCGATGTACTTGCGGGTAGCCTCAGCAAAGGATAACTGGCACTCCGTATTTACGTTGATCTTGGCAACGCCAAGGCTGATCGCCTTCTTGATCATATCCTCCGGGATCCCTGTACCGCCATGCAGGACAAGCGGCATATCGCCGACCTTCTCCTTAACGGCTTCCAGCGTCTCAAAGCTTAAGCCCGCCCAGTTCTCCGGGTACTTGCCATGGATATTGCCGATGCCTGCGGCCAGCATGGTCACGCCCAGATCGGCGATCATCTTGCATTCCTCCGGATCCGCGCACTCGCCCATACCGACAACGCCGTCCTCTTCGCCGCCGATGGAGCCAACCTCAGCCTCCAGGGACAGCCCCAGGTTCTCCGTCACATGGACCAGCTCTCTTGTTTTTTCCACATTCTCCTCGATCGGGTAGTGCGAGCCGTCGAACATGATGGAAGAAAAGCCTGCCTTGATGCACTTATAGCAGCCCTCATAGGTCCCGTGGTCCAGGTGCAGCGCTACCGGCACCGTGATGTTCAGCTCCTCGATCATCGCCTTCACCATCGCGGCTACCGTGCCAAACCCGGTCATATACTTTCCCGCGCCCTCGGACACACCTAAAATAACGGGAGATCTCATCTCCTCAGCCGTCAGAAGAATCGCCTTGGTCCACTCCAGATTATTGATGTTAAACTGGCCCACCGCGTATTTTCCTTCTCTGGCCTTCCGGAGCATTTCTTTTGCGGATACTAACATGCCAATACCTCCTGTATGATTCTTAAACAATGTCCCTTCCCGTCATTATAACTTATTTCCGTGAAAATGGAAAGCCATTTTCACCGGATTCCCAGAATATCCGCCACTTCGGCTTTCATCTCGTCCCGTCCGCATTCTCTGTGATGGCGGACCGGCGCGCTGCGGATCTCCTCCACAGCCTGCGGCACGGGGACGCCGGAAAGGCTGCTCATCTCATCGATCAGCTGAAATTCATCGGCTTCTTCCCGGCTGCCGGACAGCGCCTCCATCACGCTGCGCGCGAACTTATACGGGCTTGCCGTAGCGGCCACCACGATCTTTGCCGGGTCGCCGCTTTCCGCGGCATACCGGCGGCCGACCGCCGAAGCGACGCCCGTGTGGGTATCCATCAGGTATCCGTAATCCTCAAATACCCTGCGGATCTCTCCGGCATCTTCCTTCCAGTCCGCAAAGCCGCCGCGAAAATCCTGCATGTTTTTCTTCATCTCCTCCGTCACGGTATACTTCCCGTCGGCGGAGAGTTCCTCCATCAACCGGGCGTTTAGCCGCGCGTCACATCCGGCGCTCAGATAGATCAGACGCTCCAGATTGCTGGAAATCAGGATATCCATGGATGGGGAATTGGTCAGGATAAAATCGCGGTTCCGGTCATAGGTACCGGTGACGAAAAAGTCGTAGAGGACTTTATTGTCATTGGACGCGCAGATCAGTTTTCCGATGGGAAGGCCCATCTGCTTCGCGAAATACGCTGCCAGGATATTGCCGAAATTTCCGGTGGGCACCGCGACGTTGATGATCTCCCCCGCGGTGATCTCGCGGTTTTCCAGGAGTTTGGCATAAGCGTATACATAGTATACCACCTGCGGGATCAGACGGCCGATATTGATCGAATTGGCCGAAGAAAACTGGAAGCCTCTTTCCTCCAGGACACGGTTAAACTCCTCGTCGCTAAACAGCTTTTTTACGCCGGACTGCGCATCGTCAAAATTGCCGCGGATCGCCACCACGCTGGTGTTCTCTCCCCTCTGCGTGCGCATCTGCAGCTCCTGCACGGGGCTCACGCCGTTTTTGGGATAAAAGACGATGATCCGGGTACCCGGCACATCGGCAAAGCCGGCCATGGCCGCCTTCCCGGTATCCCCTGACGTGGCCGTCAGGATCACGATCTCCTTATCGACCTGATTCTTCTTTGCCGCAACGGTCATCAGGTGCGGAAGGATCGACAGGGCCATATCCTTAAAGGCGATCGTCCTTCCATGAAACAGCTCCAGGTAATAGATCCCGCCGGCCTTGACCAAGGGTGCGATCTCCTCGGTGTCAAACTTACTGTCATAAGCCCTGGCAATGCATTGCTTTAATTCTTCTTCCGTATAGTCGGTAAGGAACAGCCGCATCACTTCGCAAGCCGTCTCCTGATAAGTCATGGAGGCCAGCTGCTCCAGCGAAACTTCCAGCCTCGGGATCTCGGTCGGCATAAACAGGCCGCCGTCTGCTGCCAGGCCCTGAAGGATCGCCCGGGAAGCGGAAACGCCCTGCTGCCCTCCTCTGGTACTCTGATACGATAATGCCATGATCTCCATCCTTTCTCCGCCGCCTTTCGCGGCAGCTCCGGTCTGACCGGCCCTTTTGCGGCTTCCTGCGGGCAGACGCCCGCCGCCCGGTTTTCCTTCTTCCCGGCAGGCTGCCGGAAAGCGCCGGTTTGCTGGGGAAAGTGTAGCATATTTTGTCAGGCGGCGCAACCGGAAACCGCTGTTTATGCCGGCTTCCCCGATTCGCGCCCGGGCTCGGTCTGCCGCCGCTTTTGCCTCTTTTGCCCGGACGGACGGCGGCTCCTGCCGGAGGGATTTGCCTTCCCGGCGTCTTCTCTCCGCAGACGCCGCCCGTCCGGGAACCGCCTGACGTTTCGCCCGCGTTCAAAGCATTTTTCGCAGATGGAAAATCCGTAATCCCAGGGAAGCTCTTTGCCGCAGATACTGCATTTGCGGGAATAACTCGAGCACTCCATTTTCAGGATCCGGCTGATCTCCGCTTCGGTTTCGTGGCGCTCCGCCATCAGATTCTCCGCCTGAACGGGAAGGCCCGCCTTTCTGGAAAACTGAAAATAAAGATCCAGCATCTTATAATAGCTTTCCAGATCGTACAGATCGTTCCCCGGCGAATAGGGGAATTCCAGCTCGTCCGCGTTCCGGTATTCCCGGCAGTAATCCTTCCACAGGTCCATGACCAGGCGGTTGTTGATATCAACGGCGCAGGTGATCAGCTTGTAAATCTCCCACTTGGAAAACGCCTCCATATGGTTCCCGTGAACCGATACGAACGCCTGGTAGAGCGACAACAGCTCATCCACCTCCATCTTCTGGTATATGGCCGGCGCGTCCATTCCCGCCCAGATCTTGATCAGGCTGTCGATGTCCGCCAGGAGGTTTAAAAGCTGCTCAGGGAAGCCGATATACGCCTTCATGATGGGGATCGGCAGCCGCCGCAGCCCGTCCTCAATAAGCTCTATGTTATCAATGGCCGTCACAAAGCCTTCTTCATAAATCCCGTAGCGCCCGGCCCTTCCGGCGATCTGCTTGATCTCCCCCGGTTCCAGGTTCCGCTTCGCGACGCCGTCGAATTTCTGCGTCTCGACAAATACGATCCGTCGGATCGGAAGATTCAGTCCCATCCCGATCGCGTCCGTGCTGACCACGATATCCGTCTCCTTTTCCAGGAACCGGCGCACCTGCTCTCTGCGGGTAGCCGGCGGCAGGCTGCCGTAGATCACGCTGCACCGGACACCCTGTCTTTCCAGATGCGCCGCCAGAGCAAGCACGGATTTCTTGGAAAACACGATCAGGGCGTCGCCCTTGCGGAGGTCGTTTTTCAGAGAATAAGGCTTTTTCTCCACGGTCAGCCTGGTGTTCCTTTTATGCCGCACGATCCGGTACTGATCCCCGCACCGTTTGATCATCTGGGTCACGATCGACTCCGCCTCCGGCGCCATGCACAGGTGGATCTCCTCCGCTCTGAGGCCCAAGATGGCTTTCGTCCAGCTGTGCCCACGGTAAGGATCCCCGACCATCTGGCACTCATCCACCACCACGATGTCAAAGTACTCATGGTCGCTTAGCATCTCCACCGTACAGGACTGGCAGAGCGCGCCGGGCACATGGATCGTCTCTTCCCCGGTGATCATGGAACAGGGCAGCCCCTCGGCATTGCACTTATCGTAGACCTCCAGGGCCAGAAGGCGCAGGGGACCGAAATAGGCCCCGTGGGTACAGTCCTTTAACCTCTCCAGGGCGTCATGGGTCTTCCCGCTGTTGGTGGGGCCGATGTGAAGGATAAATTTCCGCTTCATCTGCCGCGCTTCCGGATATTCCTCCTCCGGCCTGCTCTTAATGGATTCCCGGATTCCCTTCTGGATAGCCTTTGGGATATAAAACAGCTGGTATCCCCTTTCCAGCGAATTCATCAGAAGATACCTCCGGATCCCCTGCATCCGCAGGACCTGATCCAGCTCCTCCTCATCCAGTCCGGGAAGAAATTCCAGGTCCTTTTTCGCCAGCCTCCGGCAGAAAGCCTTCATCCTGGCGGTCCACTCCTCCACTTCCGGCTGCTGCTCCGCCGGCGCTGTATGCTCCTTGCGCATCAGACAGGCACAGACCTTCGAAAGCATGGCATGGATATCGCTGAGTTCATTGGCCCTCTCTACCTGCTTTAAGTCCATCTCGTCCAGGCGCCGACAGCGCTTGCGCGTCTCGCCGAAGGACATGGCGCGGTATCGTTTGTTGACATTGCCAAAAAATAAATTCTCATAATACGCTGATAAATACGTTTCTGCAGAGGTCATGTCCTGCGTCCTCCGTTCGCAAAAGTTTAGCCGCATGTATGTATATCGGGGTCAAAATTCCTTTCGACCCAAACATCATAGCATAAGTTAAATAAAAAAGATAGTGTAGGGCGGCGAATTGAACCTTGACTATTTCGCAGAGCGTGGTATAATTGGCTTCATAGGAATCGGGAAGCATAGCTCAGCCGGGATGAGCGTTCGCCTCACACGCGAAAGGTCAGGAGTTCGAGCCTCCTTGCTTCCACTGCGATGCCCGCGGTCCTGTGTTTTTAAGGCCGGGCGGACTGCGAAGGTCCGGGAGTTTACCTCCCGGACCTTTTTTTGTCTCCCGACGGGTGTAATCCCCTCGCCTCCCGGCTCTTGCTTTTTCTCCTTCCGAAACGTCCCGTCCCCCGCGTACCCAGCCCGAGGCGCCAGGCTGCCGCCGCCAGGAACACGCAGGCCAGCACCACCTGCAGGATCACGCTGACCGGAACCCAGGCATTCAGCACAAAATTCTCCGGGCGGCTGCCGAACCACCAGGACACGGATGACATCGTCTCCGACCATCCTGTCTGTCCCCGGATGATCTCATAAAACGTCACCACCGGGTTCAGGAGCAGAAGATACAGAAAACCGCCGGAGTTTACCTGACTTCCCATGCCGCCCACCCGGTTGGCATATCCGGTCATCTCCATATTGGCCATGGACCAGACGAAGCGGTTCAGCGCGTAGGTCCCTGCCGTCAGAAAGGCCAGCGTGCCATAGGATAAGGCAGTCGCCACCGTGGTCTTTCGGCACAGCGCAGAAAAGCAGATGCCGATGCTGGCCGTAAACAATGCCGCCGCCAGGAAGCAGAGGATCAAAAACGCCAGCTCTTCCGGTTCCGGCCTTCCGTAAACAAAAGACAGCGCCATGACCGGAAAGCTGGAGACGATCAGCAGGATTACGTAATACATGGAAGCCATGAGCTTTCCTGCCGCCACTTCCAGGCCCGTGATTGGCGTGGAAAGCAGCAGATCCATGGTCTGCCGTTCTCTTTCTCCGCTGATACTTCCGGCCGTCAGCGCCGGCATGATGAACAGGATCATGACGAACGCGATGGTGGCCCCGAACACGTACAGTTCCATAAAGGCCGAATACTGGATCTCTGCGGTCACTTCGACCTGCGCCACGATCGAATACATGCGCAGAAGCGCCGCCAGCGCCAGGATGCTGTTGAACACGGTCAGGATCATCGGGATGCGGATGCTCCGGCTGCCCGCGATCCGTTCACGCCGGTAGATCGGGTTTGCCCTCATACAACAGCACCTCCTTATCCTCATGATCGGTGATTTCCATAAACAGCGATTCCAGACTGCCCTGCTGCCGGTAAAAGCGGGTGACCGGCACTTCCGCGTCCACCAGCTGCTGGAGAAGCTGTGCCTCGTCCTGGGGATCGCCCATAAAACTGATCGCGATACAGTCATGCTTGATGGAGATCGTGCGGACACAGCTGTGGCTGCGCAGGATCGCCACGGCGCGGTCCGGATTTCCCCGCACGGTGATCAGCAGAGGATTGGAATGGTCCACCCTCTCCATGATTTCCTTCATGCTTCCTTCCAGCACGATCCGGCCCTGCTCGATGACGCCGATATCGGTACACATCTGTGCCAGTTCCGAGAGCACATGGGAGCTGATCAGGATCGTCTTCCCCTGCTCATTCAGTTCCTGGATCAGTTCCTTAAACTCCGTCCGCGACCGGGGATCCAGTCCGGAAGAAGGTTCATCCATGACCAGAAGAGACGGGTCGTGGATCAGCGCCCTGGCCAGGCAAAGCCTCTGCTGCATCCCCCGCGACAGCGCGTCCACGAAAAAATCCGCCCGGTCTTCCAGCCCGGTCCGTTCCAGAAGCTGCGCGCACCGGCGTCTTGCCGCCAGACCGGTCAGGCCGTAGCAGGAAGCGAAAAACTCCATGTATTCCCATACCCGCAGGTTATCATATACTCCGAAGGCATCCGGTACATAGCCCACCAGGCCCCGGGCCTTGCGGTACTCCCTTCCGGCATCGATCCCGTCGATCTGCACGGCGCCCTCATCCGGGGTCAGCAAACCGGCCAGGATCTTGATGGTGGTGGTCTTCCCCGCCCCGTTCGGGCCCACGAAGCCAAAAAGCGCGCCCTCTTTTATGGTCAGATTCAAACCGTCCAGAGCCTGATGCCGTCCGTAAGCCTTTTTCAGGTTTTCAATTTTCAGCATCAATTTCCCTCCCCACCGCAGACAGGATCGGAAGCGCTACATCCGGCATATACTCCGTAGAAGAATCCGATACATACTTGACCGTCAGCTTGTTCTCACCGTTCAGATACGGTCCAAGCTCCCACACATTAAACGTTTTCTTCCCCCATTCCATCTGATCGAAGTTTCCGGTCTCGTGGTTGTAGAAATAAACGTCGCCGTTAAAGACCGGCAGCATGCCGTATTTTGTGTTTTCGGTAAATTCTTCCGACAGTTCGATCAGCGTAAGCCTTTCGATCACCATGTCGTCGCCAAACAGATATTCCAACGTCAAAGGCGTGCTGGAATCCATGGTATTGGCGGAAACGCTGCAGGAGCCGCTGACAAGCCTTGGGCTCCTCTCAAGGCTTGTCCGGCATACCTCCCCGTCCTTTTCGTGAACCGCTTCCACGGAGGCCGTATACAGTGTCAGCCCGTCTACCGCATAACCGTCCTCGAGCAGGAAACCGCCGTCTTCGGGTTCGTTTCCGGCGGCAAAGGCCACTACCCGGGCCTCATACTGGCAGCCCGTCAGGAAATTCTCCAGATAAAAACTGAGCAGATTTGTCCTTGTCAGGGCCTCCATATACTCCTCGGACCGGATATCCGCCGTGGAGAACTGATTTCCGCCGCTTACCTGATCTGCCGTCACAAAGGGATTGCCCACCGGATAGTGCAGGACAGAAAGCCCGTCCAGCTCCACCGTTTCTCCGTCCTTCATCTCCTCGATCACCACCATGGAACCGGAGCAGAAAATCCCCACGCGCTCGACATCTCTTCCCAGCTGGTTCGTGATGCTGCCGCTGATCTCTCCGTCAAAGCAGAGGATCCTGCCGGTGAATCCCTGGCTGCTGTCATTGCTTTCGCGCTTTTCCAGATAGAAATAATTCGGTGAAAAGGCTTCCGGATTCCAGGCCGATATCCTCGTCGCGTCCTCATCGTAGGAAAGGGTAATGTCTGCCCGTTCCTCCCCGAAAGACTGCGTCTGCACGGACTGCGAGGAAGAGGTGATCCTGGTCACCGGCCGGATATCGTAGGATGGATCCAGCATCACGGAATAGGGCCGGTTATAGGGCGTCCGGATATTCACATACGTGGATTCCGTCACCGTCCCCTCGGAATAATCCCGGATGGACGCGTAATTAAAGAAGGTGTCGTCAAACCGGGTCACATTCCCCATCAGGTAGACGCAGACCGCGCATCCGGCCGCCAGCGCCATCACACAGCGCCCGTAAATCCGTCCCGCCTGCCGGTGCTTTAAGAAAAAGTAGAGGCCCGGACCGGCCAGGAGGATATACCCCACGATCACGATCCCATATACCGCGACCTGGGGAAGGTTCTCCACGGAGCCGGAATTGATCAGGCTCTGCACCTCAAGATAATCACTGTTCCCGCCGTCATACAGGTACTCGGCCAGCTGCTGGATGCGCTCTTCTCCCAGCAGGCTGGTAAACAGCTTGTCGACATACGGATGCTCCTGGCAGAATTCGCCGATGTCCGAGAAATCGTAGGCGGCCACAGCCACGATGCCCTTCTCCCGGTTTACCGCCGTCAGGACCGGCATATCGCCGCTGGAAAGCACCACCTGCCCATTCTTCAGCTCAACGAGCGTGGTCTGCAGCACCAGTTCCGCGTCGGCCGGGCCGTAGATTGCCAGTTCATCCCCCATATTGACCGTACGCACTTCGGGATCGGGTATCTGCGCGGCCAGCTCGTCTGCCAGGAACATTTCCACGGCTTCCTCGCCCCCGCCTCCTGTTCCCAGAAGCAGCACGCCGCCCCGGCTGACCCACTCGTCGATCGTATCGATCTGGGCGGAATTCAGTCTTCGGATATCGTAATTGGTGATCAGCAGCACATCCAGCTGATCCAGGCCCACCGCCTGCTCGGGTATGCTCCCCGCCACCATGGCGCAGACCCTGGTCTGCAGCGTGCTTTGCCGGATGCCTGCTCCATCCAGATACTCCAGCTGGCCCTGCGAATCGCTCAGGACGCCGATCAGCAGCTCCGGCGTATCCTGCCGGATATTGATCTTAAGCCGCTTCCGGACGATCTCTTCCCCGTCCGCATCCTGCAGGCAGACGTACAGCTGGTCCGCCCGCAGGCCCAGGGGGATATTTAAGTTGATCTGCGTGGTCTCCTCCGCCTCAAGGCTCGCCGGATACTCATACTGATAGATCTTCAGATCCGACTCCATGGACTTAACCACCACTTTCCCGGAAAACGGCTCGTCCCAAAGATTGGTCAGCGTCACATAAACCGGAAGGTACCGGCCGCCTTTTGCCATACTGTCATAGCCGTAACTGGCCTCCATCGCCACCTGCGAATCCCGATAGCCATAGGCAGCCTCCACTGCCTCCACGCCGATTTCATCCGTATCCGCACCGTAAACCGTCAGGACTCCGGTCAAAAAGATACAGCAGAAAAAGCTGAATATTCTCATACGACCTCACTCAATCTTTCCGAAATTCTCCCTGCTGACATCAAAGTCCGTCTTCAGCTTCACCATAAACACCGTGCCGTTTAAGCTGCTTTCGACCTGGATGGTCCCGCCGTGCATCTCCACGATGTTCCTGGCGATCGCCAGTCCTAGGCCCGTCCCTCCGGTACTGGAAGAGCGGGACTGCTCCACCCGGTAAAACTTGTTAAAGATCAGCGGAAGCTCCTGTTCCGGGATCACATGCCCGTAATTGATCACCGATACCGTCACGATCTTCTCCTCCGCATGCACCTTGACCTCGATGCGCTTCCCGTCCGCGCCATATTTAATGGCATTATTGATCAGGTTGTCAAAAAGCCGTGCCAGAAGATTTCCGTCTGCCGCGATCACCTTTGCCGGTACGTTGGATGAAAGTTCATAGGTCAGGTTCCTCTCGACAAAGCTCGGGTAAAACTCTTCCAGCAGCTGGCTGAGAAGCTTGATCACATCCACCTGCCCCACTTTCATGGCCATCTTCCCGTAGCTCATCTTGGTAAAATCAAAGAGATCCTCGATCAGCTTTTCCAGCCGCTTGGACTTGGTGTAGGCGATATCAATGTATTTCTCCTTAAGCTCCTCCGGAATGGGACGCTTTTGTCCGCCCCGCAGAAGATCCAGATAGCCGATAATGGAGGTCAGCGGGGTCCGCAGATCGTGGGCGATATTCGTGATCAGCTCATTCTTCGTCCGCTCCGCTTCCCGCTCCCGCTCCATCAGATCCCGGATATCCTCCACCATCTTATTCAGGTTCGCGGCCATCGCGGAAAACTCATCATCGCCCGACACCTCCACGAAGGTGTTTAAGTCGCCCTCGGAAATTCTCTGCATGGCGGCGGAGATCTTACCGATGTACTTCATCGAACGGTGCTGCAGCAAAAGAAAGGCGGCGGAAAAGACCAGGATCCCGATGATCACATAAAACAGGATCCCCATCACCTCGCCGCTCTGCGCCGCGAGCAAAGACACCAGTCCACCGTCCCGGCCGGTCTGGTTAAGATATCGCGCGATGATGGACAGATTCGTCACCAGGAAAATGTCCACCATGCACGCGATCAGGGCACTGTAGCCGATATTCGCGGCGATCCGGCAAAAAAAGCGTCTGCTCATATCTTTATTTTTCAATCTTGTAACCTACTCCCCACACCGTCGTGATGATCTTATTCTTCCGGGTATCCTCTTTCATCTTGCCGCGGAGACGGCGGATATGCACCATCACCGTGTTGTTGGCTTCATAGACTTTCTCGTTCCAGACATTCTCAAAGATCTCATCCGTGCTGAAGACCCGGCCCGGATTGGATGCCAGCAGGTACAGGATGTCAAATTCGATCGGAGTCAGCTTGATCTCTTCCCCGTCCACCGTCACTTTATGGTTATCCTTATTGATGGTCAGGCCCTTGATGGATATCTCATTCTTCCCGCCGTCATGGATGCTGCTGTTGGGATTAAGCTGCGTATAGCGGCGCAGCTGGGACTTCACCCGGGCGGTAAGCTCCAGAGGATTAAAGGGCTTGGTCACGTAGTCGTCCGCGCCGGTTCCCAGCCCCAGGATCTTATCCAGATCGGTCGATTTCGCACTGAGCATGATGATGGGGATGTTATTCGTCTCCCGGATCTTCCTGCACATATCCAGTCCGTTCATCCCCGGCATCATGATGTCCAGAAGCACCAGATGGATCTCTTCTTTCGCCAGGATCTCAAGCCCCGCTTCCGCGTTGTCCGCCTTATATACCTTGTAACCGTCGCTGACCAGATAAATTTCAATCAGATCGGCAATTTCCTTCTCATCATCGACTACCAAAATATGGATCTGCGTCATGTCAACGTTCCTCCTGAACTGTTCCTGTCTGTCCAATGCCTTTCCTCGAAATACGCAAGAGCATCACAGCCCAAACTTTTTCCTTAGTTTACCATACGGTGAAAAAATTTGCTTTACTTTTCTCTTACTTTATACGGAAAAAATCCAGCCGGGCCACGCTCGGTCTCGCCCTGCTTCCTGGCGGCCCTGGCCATATGGACGGCTTCCTGGCAGAACTGCTCCTGGGAATTGACCAGGATCTTTCCGCGTTTATCCTGCTTCTCATAGCTTCCGTCCGGCTGAAGGATATGGGCTTTGACATTGTCCTCCAGCTCCACTTCCAGGATGTGGAGCACGGCTTCCTTCAGTTTTTCCTCTTCGACCGGGAAGACGATCTCCACCCGCTTGTCCAGGTTCCTGGGCATCCAGTCGGCGCTTCCCATAAAGACCTGGCCCCTGCCGTCGTTCTCAAAATAGAAGATCCGGCTGTGCTCCAGGAAATTTCCGACGATCGAACGGACGGAAATGTTTTCGCTCAGGCCCGGGATCCCGGCCTTCAGACAGCAGATCCCTCGCACGATCAGGTCGATCCTGACCCCGGCGCAGGAGGCCTCGTAGAGCGCCGCGATGATCTCTTTGTCGCAGAGCGAATTCATCTTCGCGATGATCCCGGCCTTTTTTCCCGCCCGGGCATTCTCGGTTTCCCTGCGGATCAGGCGCATGAACTTGTTCCGCAGCCAGAGCGGCGCCACGGCCAGCTTATTCCAGCTTAAGGGCTCCGAATATCCGCTCAGCATGTTAAACACCGCGGTGGCGTCTTCCCCGATCAGCGGGTTGCAGGTCATCATGCCGCAGTCGGTATACAGCCTCGCCGTGGAGTCGTTGTAATTTCCTGTCCCCAGATGCACATAACGGCGGATGCCATCTTCCTCCCGGCGTACCACCAGGGTGATCTTGGAATGGGTTTTCAACCCTACCAGGCCATAGATCACATGGCAGCCCGCCTTTTCCAGCATCTTCGCCCAGAGGATGTTGTTCTCTTCATCAAACCGGGCCTTCAGCTCCACCAGGACGGATACCTGCTTGCCGTTGTCCGCCGCGGCGGCCAGGGCGGCAATGATCGGCGAGTGCCCGCTGACCCGATAGAGCGTCTGTTTAATGGCCAGGACATTCGGATCCTTCGCCGCGGTACGGACAAACTCCACCACCGGGTCAAAGGTCTGGTAAGGATGATGGAGAAGGATATCACCCTTCCGGATGTTGGTGAAGATATCGTCATCGTTCATAAACTCCGGCACCGGCTGCGGCGTATAGGGTTCTTCTTTAAGGTTGTCAAACCCATCCAGGCCGCTGTAAAGCTTCGATAAAAAAGTCAGATCCAGCGGCCCGGCGATCGGAAAGATATCATCAGAACCGACCTCCAGCTCCCGTTTGAGGATCTTAAGCAGGCGTTTGTCCGCCTTGTCCTCTACCTCCAGGCGGATCACCTCTCCCCACTGCCGCTTCTTTAACTGCTTCTGGATCTCCTCCAGAAGATCTACCGCCTCCTCCTCATCGATGGTCAGATCTGCGTTCCTCATGATCCGGAAGGGATGGGCATCCAGGATGTCGTAATTCAGAAACAGGCTCTGCATGTTCCGCTCGATGATCTGCTCCAGCAGGATCACATTCCGCATCTCCCGGCCGTCCTCCTGCTTCGTTACCGGAAGTTCCACGAAGCGAGGCAGGCCCGAGGGCACCTGCACCATGGCAAACTCCAACTCTTCCTGTTCTTTCCTGCCCTTCTTTTTCAGCAGCGCGGCAATATTTAAGAATTGATTGCGCACCAGCGGGAACGGACGGGATGAATCAAAGGCCATGGGCGTCAGCACCGGATACACATTCTCGCGGAAATACCAGTCCACGTACTCGCCCTGCTCCCTGTTCAGATCCTCGTGGTTCGGAACGATGCAGAGTCCCTGCTGGCGCAGCGCCGGGATCAGGGAACGGCTGTAGGTGGAGTACTGGAGATTCACGAGCTCATGGGTCTTCTCCGTGATCTTCGTCAGCTGTTCCTCCGGTTTCATGCCGGCAATATCTGCCTTTGTGTATTTCGCATGCACCATATCCTTTAACGATGCTACACGGACCATATAAAACTCATCCAGATTTGACGCCGTAATGCTTAAAAACTTCAGCCGTTCAAAAAGAGGCAGGCTCTTGTCTCTGGCCTCACCCAAAATTCGATAGTTAAATTCCAGCCAGCTCAGTTCCCGATTGACATAATTTTTCGGATCCCGAAAGTTTCCAGTGGCTTCTGCCATCATCACACCCTCCTCTTCTGCTTCAATACCGGACGGATCCCGAATATTTCCTCAAAAAAATCCGCCTTCTGCGCAAAGGACTGCTTCTCTAACGAGATATCGCCCGGGTAGTCTGTCGTAATCAGCAGCTTTCCGTCATGGACGGCGATCCTGCATCCGGCCAGCTTCTGCTTATGCGTCCTGTCCATGGAATTCGCCAGCCGCAGGATGGCCGTCAGTTTGGCGATCTTAATGGTAATTTCATTCACGGAAATGCCGCCGGATGCGCCTTTATGTCCCTGCGTCTCCAGCTGCACCTGATTATAATCAAAGTCCCGGATATTGTAGCGGGCCACATTGGCAACGATCTCCCGCTCCAGATGACTTAATCCGATGATCTCGGTGGACATGATAATATTGTAAGCACATTCATTGGCGTTCCGGATGCTGATAAACTTTCCGCAGGAGTGCAGGTACACGGCGATCCGCAAAAGCAGCCGGTCCCTGGCGGACATGCCGTGGAAACGGCGGATCGCATTGAAGATCTCCATGCAAAACGTATCCAGCAGCTGATTATGGCTGGTATGGCATTTGTAACGCTTTGCCATGTTCCGGGACGCCGCCAGGATATCCTCTTCAAAGTCATGCTTAAACTTTACCTGCCTGGTCTGCTCCGCGTACTCCGCCGCGATCCCGTCGCACAGGCGGATGCCCGGCAGCCAGAACTGCTCCGCGCCGGTGATTTCCATGATCCGCTTATAGATCACCGCGCCGGGAAGCAGAAGCTCCGCATACTCGGCATGAATGCCGAAAAGATCCTGCATCTCATCCTGGCTCATCCGGTACAGGCCGTCATAAAAGCGATTCACATCCGCCGCCGTCATCCGGTCCGCATCCGGCCGCACGCCGTTTAATGCCTGGCGCAGCATGACCAGCGAATTATCGCCGATGCCGATCAGGTTCTGGATATTCCTGTCCTTTAAGTACATCTTCCGGAAAGTGAACAGCTCATTGTCCACCAACTCCTCCACCATCTGCCGCTGCAGGCCCATGCTCGCCGGGATCTGCCCGGTCAGCTGCTGGATCTGCATCACGCCCAGGGGGAGGTTCTGCGTAGTGACCAGGGAGTCCTTATCAAAGAGGGACAGCTGCATGCTGCCGAATCCCACGTCAACGATGGCCGTCCCCTTCTGGATCACGGTATGGAACTCCTGATCCTTGGCCGCGATCGCCTTGTAGCTTAAAAAGCGCTGCTCGGAATTGCTGATCAACTCCACTTCGATCCCGGTCCGCACCTGGATCTGATCAAGGATAATGGGATTGTTTTTCGCATCCCGGAGCGCGCTGGTGCCGTACGCCTTATAGCCCTGCACCTTATATCCCTTCATGATGCCGGAAAAGTCTTTCAGCACCTGACAGAGCTCATCCGCCAGCTCGTAGCTGATCTTTCCTTCACGGTACGTGTCCCGGCCAAGCGCGATCACATGACGGACATGATCAATGGAACGAATCCCATATTTGCCGGAAATTTCATAGATCCCAAGCTCCACCTCAAAGGAGCCTACCGCGATCGCCGCGAACGTCAAGATGGCCATAATCCTCTCCTCCTGCTCATGTCCCCGATGGGGTGTCCTGGCTGCCTTGCTGGCCCAAAAGCCAGGTGATAAACTGGGCCGCTGTCCGTCCGGAAAGTCCCCCATGGGACAGTTCCCACTGGTTCGCCTTCAAAAGCAGCTCCTCCTCCGGCATCCGGATCCCGTTTCGCGCCGCCAGCACTCTGACGATCTCTTTAAACTCGTTCGGCTCCGGAGCCCCGTAATAGATGGTCACGCCGAAACGGGCCACCAGGGACAGCTTCTCCTGTACGGTGTCATTGGCGTGAAGCTCATCATCGGAAAGCTGCCGCTTATCCCGAAAGCTCTCCCGGATCAGATGGCGGCGGTTGGACGTCGCGTAGGTCAGGACGTTCTTCGGCTTCTTTCCCAGGCCGCCCTCAATGATGGCCTTCAGGTATTTGTATTCCAGCTCGAATTCCTCAAACGACAGATCGTCCATATAGATGATAAACTTGTAATTTCTGTCCTTTACCTGCTCCAGCACGTCGGACAGCGCCCTGAACTGATGCTTGTAAACCTCGATGATCCGCAGTCCCCGGTCATAATACTGGTTTAAAAGCGCCTTGATGCTGGAAGACTTCCCCGTCCCCGCGTCACCGTAGAGCAGCACATTATTGGCCTCCCGGCCCTCGATAAAGCTCTCCGTATTCTCCACCAGCTTCTTCTTCTGGCGCTCGTAGCCCACCAGGTCGGACAGATACACATGGTCGATGCTGGTAATGGGGTCGATAAAGGCCTGCTCATCCTTTTCCAGGATGCGGAAAGCCTTGTTTAGGCCAAACTTTCCCACGCCGAACTCCCGGTAAAACTGCGTCACTTCTTTCTGGAAAGACACGGCATCCGAAGCGTTTTCCAGGGAAAGCGCCAGGGAAAGGATCCTGTCACGGATCCGCTTATTAAAGACCCTGCCGTTTTCCCTGGCCGCTTCGTAGGAAGCGATCTGTGCCCAGAACCCCTCGCCGTCCCGGTCGAGGCTGCGGATATCCTGGTCAAACAGCGTCTTAAAGATCCGGAAATCATGCAGCGCCAGCTGATCCAGCGTCCCGCCGGCCGGCCCTGTGATCTCGCAGGAAGTGCTGTATGCATTCTCATGGTTCGCCAGGCAGAAGGCCAGGAAGCAATGGTACAGATTTCCCTGGAACCCGTAGGTGACGGCCAGCTCGATCAGCTGATTCGCGCAGGAAAACCTTTCCGCTTCCCCGCTCTCCCCCAGAAGGAGCCGTTCCATGTCAGCAAACAGCTCCTGATGTTTCATGTTTCGGTAAATGATCAATTCATCGGTTCTCATCATGATAATCCCTCTGCTCTGTGTATTCCCGTAACGTCGGTCAGTAGTTCCCCAAAATCCGCATGGAAACGGCTTCGTTCTTCAATCCCAAAAGCGCGCTCTGCACCGGCCCGTCACTTAGGGAGCCTTCAATATCCAGGAAAAACCGGTACTCCCAGTTGCGTTCCAGGATCGGCCTTGACTGGATCATCAGCATGTTGACGTGGTTATAGATAAAATGTCCCAGCATATTGTAAAGCGCGCCGCTGACATGAGGCGTCTCAAAGCAGATGCTGACCTTTTTCGCATCCAGGCGGTACACCGGATCCCTGCCCAGGACGATAAAGCGAGTCGTGTTGACGCGGTTGTGGTTGATCGCCGGCTTTAATACCTTCAATCCGTAAATTTCTCCCGCCTTCGGACTGGCAATGGCCGCCTGCGCCACATCGCCTGCCTCCCGAACCCGCTTGGCCGCTCCGGCGGTGTTTTCCGCCTGGATCTGCCGCCAGTCCCGGTGCCCCTTTAAAAATTCCCCGCACTGCATCAGCGCCTGCGGATGGGAGATCACCGTCCGGATATCCGACAGATCCGCGGAAGGCAGGCCAAGCAGCGCATGGTTTACCGCCACTTCCGTCTCAGCCACAATGTAATTATCGTATTTCAGCAGAAGGTCGTAATTATCGCTGACCGCGCCTGCGGAAGAATTCTCAATCGGAAGGACCGCGTAGGCCGCCCGCCCTTCCGCCACTTCCTTCATAGCGTCGTCCCAGGCCGGCACATGATACACATCCGCCTGCTGTCCGAAAACCTGCAGCGCGGCCTCATGGCTGTAAGCCCCTTCCACGCCCTGATAGACGATACGCGCCCCCGCAGTAGGGAGATTTTCCACCAGCTTAAATCCTCCATCGGCTTTATTTCCGTAAGTCCCCAGCACCTGATACTGGTAACGGCGGCTGATCGTCATCACCTGCGCGAAGATCTCGCTCATGGCGATCTCGCCAAAGGGCGTCTTCGCCATCGACCGGATCGTCGCGATCTTTTCCTTTTCCCGGACCGGATCGTAGATTTCTTTTCCGTTTTTCTGCTTGTATTCCGCCACATCCGCGGTAAGCTGCATTCTCTGCTCGATCAGCTGCGCAAGCTGCGCATCCACCTGATCGATCTGTTTTCTGATTTCCTGAAGATCTGAATGGTTCATGATCACTGATCCTCCTGCATCTCGTTTAACATTTGTATGATGACATTCCGCACGTAGGCTCCGTGCTTTCTGCGAAATTCCGGCGGAAGTTCCTTCAGGTAAACGGGCTTGCCGTAACGGATCGTAACCTTTGTTTTCCGGATCTTCGGCATATGGTTCTCAAAAATATCCGCATTCCCCGCCATTGCCACCGGAATGACCGCGCATCCGCTCTTTTCCGCGATCTTTAAGCTCCCGTCCCGAAACGGAAGAAGGTCTGACAGCTCCACATTCCGGTTTCTGGTGCCCTCCGGAAAGATCCAGATGGATATCCCCCTCCTGACCTTGTCCACGCCCTCCAGGATGGTCTTCAACCCTTCCTTTATATTTTTTCTGTCCAGGAACAGGCACTGTACATCAACCATCCAGTCCTTGAGCAGCGGATAGCGCAGCATCTCCTTTTTGGCCACAAAACCGGTAAGGCCCGGGACAGTGGTATACCCGACCAGGATATCAAAATAGCTCCGATGATTGCCCACATACAAAACGGCCTGGTCCTGCGGGATGTTTTCCCGCCCCTCCACCGTCACCTGGACACCGGACACCTTAAGGATCAGGCGAAACATGAACTGTACGATCGCAAGACTCTGGCGCATCTGTCTTTCCGAATCCCGCCGCTTCAGCAGCCGCTCATACAACAGCACGGGGATACTCAGTATAAGAAACAAAATTAATATCAACGCCACCGCCACAAACCTGATCATCTGAAACACCTCGTCCATTCAATTTTGTAGAAGCCAGGCGGCCTTCTTTCCCTGCCGCAAGGCCATGGCAAATACCCCGCAGGAAACTGCGGGGCGCCGCCCGTCCCGAATCGCATCGGAAACGCTTCTATTATAAGGGAGGACAGGGGCAAATACAAGTCCGGACCTGCGCTTTTTCCAAACAAACCTTCATGCGTCGGCAGCCGACGCACCAGCTATCCCGAAAAAGTCCTGGCGGCGCATTTGGCAGCCCTGAACTATTGCCGCCTATTCGGCGGCGGACTTTTAGAGTAAACCTTCATGCGCCGGCAGGCATCCAAAACAAGCAGCCGGCCCTCCCGCCCCATATCCCGCCAGGCCTCTCCGGCTCTGCGCGATCAACGAAACAGGGGAACCGGCCGCGCCGTGTGCTCCCGTCTGTGTTATTCTATCGCGGACTTATATTCGATCCCGCTTACCGTGTCCTTTTTCGTGTAAAAAGCCAGGATCCCGTCCTCCGATACATATTCATACTTGCCGTTCTCTTCGGTATATCCGTCGCCATAAGCTTCTTTCATCTCATCAATGGCGGAACCGATATGGATCCCCTCCGGGGTAACCGTCTCCTGATCCAGGAACCATATCGACTTCACGTAATCACTGCCCCCCGAAGGATATGTGGACAACTCAAAGCCCGCGTAGGTAAACACCTTTTCTTTGCCCTGGCGGCTGCTGCTCTCGGCCTCGTAATAACTCTCTGCCCTGCCCAACCGTGCCAGCACTTCCGAGACATCCTGATCCATGGCAATCACCACGCCGTCATCGGTCTCAAAGGTGTACGCCCAGCCGGAAAAAACAAAGGCCTGACAAAAACAAAGCAGCAGTGCGCAGAGAACGCATAATCTGCCGGTCCGTCTCTTCATTCCACTCTCTCCCCATCGTAATCTCCCCGGAACCTCCGGGGAAAAAGACGCATCTTTCTTACCGTCTCTACTATATCACGGCAAAACAGGCCTTTTCAAGAGACAAAGATATTACAAATCTTACGATTCCCTGACATTAAAGCGGCAGGCCTTTCAGCGGTTTTCGATCTCCATGATCATATCCACCCGGCGTTTATGGCGGCCGCCTTCAAATTCGGCGTCAAGCCACTCGTCAACGATCATCTTTGCCAGTTCCGACCCCACCACTCTGGCGCCGAAAGCCAGCATATTCGTGTCATTATGCATCCGGGAAAGTTTTGCGCTGTATGGCTCGCTGCACGCGCAGGCCCGCACGCCCCTGACTTTATTCGCCGCCAGAGAAATGCCGATCCCCGTACCGCAGATCAGGATCCCTAAGTCCGCCTCGCCGGAAGCTACCATCCGTCCCGCGCGTTCGCCGTATGCCGGATAATCGCAGCTTTCCGATGAATCTGTCCCGATATTGATCACCTCATACCCCTTTGCCTCCAGGTGGGCCAGGATCTCCCATTTTAATTCCACCGCGCTGTGGTCATTTGCCAATACGATCCTCATGTCCCTGCTCCTTTCCCGGCCCCTTCGCCGCTCCAAACATCTCCTGCAGACGGTCCATTCGCGAAACTGCAGAGCGCAGGAGAAGGTCCGCCGCGGCCAGCGCCGCCATCGCCTCCACGACCACCACAGCCCGAGGGACAATAACCGGATCGTGACGCCCGCGGATCGTAAGCTCCCGTTCCTCTCCCCGGCGGGTAACGCTCTTTTGCACCATCGCGATCGAAGGCGTGGGCTTGATGGCCGCCCGGAAGACCACCGGAGCCCCGTCGCTGATGCCGCCGAGCACGCCGCCCGCATGATTGGCGGTCTTGCGGATCCGGCCGTCCGGCCCCGCGCAGAAGCCGTCGTTATCCTCGCTTCCCCGCAGCCTGGCCGCTCGAAAGCCCTCGCCGATCTCAAATCCCTTCACCGCGCCCACCGACAGGATGGCCTTCGCCAGGCAGGCGTCCAGCTTATCAAATACCGGATCGCCCACGCCTGCGGGAAGGCCAGTGATCACGCACTCGATGACGCCGCCGGCCGAGTCCTGTCCGGCCATGACCTCGCGCAGATAGGCCTGTGCTTCCTCCGCGGCCTGCCCATCCGGCATGTAAAGCGGATTCCGCCACATTTCCTCCAGATCGAAGCGCTCCGGCGCGACGCAAACCGGCCCGATGGAACGGGTGTAGGCCCGGACATGGACGCCGAAAGCCTCCAGGAAACGGGCCGCCACCGCGCCGCCGGCCACCCGTCCCGCCGTCTCCCTGCCGGACGAACGGCCGCCGCCCCGATAATCCCGGAAACCGAATTTCCGGTCAAACGTATAGTCGGCGTGTCCCGGGCGGTACACATCCATGATATCGCTGTAATCCCGGGAGCGCTGATCCTGGTTGCGGATCTCCATGGCGATCGGCGTTCCCGTGGTCTTTCCCTCAAACACGCCGGAAAGGATCTCGACCTGATCACTTTCCCGGCGCTTCGTGGTAAACTGCCCCTGCCCCGGCCTGCGCCGGTCCAGGTATTCCTGCACATGGGCTTCCGAAAGGGGAAGGCCGGCCGGGCACCCGTCTACCGTAACGCCGATGCCCTTCCCGTGGCTCTCTCCCCAGGTCATGATCTGAAATAATGTTCCGTACACTGAACCGGCCATGTCATTCTCCTTCCGTCCCGACCTTTCAGTCCGATACCTTCACGATGGCGCAGCAGTTGGGCTCATTGACCTTTACTTCCCTGCCGCACATGACCAGATGGCCCTTCTCATAATCCACCGCGAAAAAGGTGATCGTCCCGCTTTCATGGTTTAAGCAGGCCACATGCTTTTCATCCGGAAAAACAGCGACATCCTTCGGATAATCCCCGCTGACCGGAAGGCAGCAGATCAGTTCCAGAAGCCCTGTCTCCTTATCTCTGGCAAAGATGCTCAGCGCGTTGTCTCCCGCATTGGTGCAGTACACGTACTGATTGTCCGGATCCGGCGACAGCCGCATAGCGCACGCCGCAGTCAGTTCCGAATATTTGCGGTCCCCGGTGGTGGAGATCGTCTGGATCTTCTCGATCTTCGGCGCGCGCTCTCCTGTCTCATAGGTATAGACATCGATCACGTTCTTCAGCTCGTACATCAGATACATGAAACGTCCGTCGTTACTGAATCGAAAATGCCTGGGCGCCGACTCCCGCTCACAGCGGATCGCGTCCACCTGCACAAGATGTTCATCGTCAAACCGGTAGATGCTCACCTGATCGATCCCCAGATCCGCGCAAGCCACAAACCGCTTGTCCGGGGTCAGCCGGGTACAGCTGACATGGGGCCGGAAATTCCGCTCCGCCACCGATCCATAGCCTTTATGGAAAACGCCGTCTACGATTCCTCCCACCGATCCGTCCTTGTTTAAGCGGAGGATCGTCGCTTTGCCGTCATGATAGCCGGATACAAATACATAACGGTCATCCACATCCGTCGAAAGGTGACAGCCGCGCATGCCCTTGATATTGGCGCTGTTGAGGCGGGAAAGACTCCCGTTTTCCAGGATCCGAAAGGACACCACGCCTTCATCGGCAATGGAATACAGGTTCCTGCCATTATGCGACACGGTAACATAGGAGGAATTATCCACCTCCATCTCACACCGTTCTTTAAATATGCCTTTCTCCACATCGACATCGTATACGGTGATGCCCTTTGCCTTGCCCGTGTAGGAATAGGATCCCACGTACGCCATGTACTTCCCTTTCATCGTTACAATCCTCCCAATGGCCGTATTCTCGAATTGAGTATTCCTGCTGTTTATCATAGCACAAAAGCGTCTTTTTGTTAACAAAAAAATCCGGGCGCAGGCGGAATCTCCGGAATGTCCATTCCGGCTTGAGTTTCCGTAAACTGCAATAAAAAAATGAATATGCCTTCCCAAAGTGTCA
>CAYRMW010000031.1:0-29367 GCA_964425595.1 uncultured Lachnospiraceae bacterium | reverse complement strand
AAGAGATGCCCTCCCCCTGCATAGCAGGGGGTTTATTTTCACTGTGACACAAAAAATGCCACAGACGATCCGCGTTCTGCCGATCATCTATGGCATAGGTTTCTCTATAGGATCACTTTCGCCGGGCACTTCTGTGCGCACTTGCCGCAGCCGGTACATTTGCTGTAATCAATGACCGCCACGTTGTTGTCCATGTGGATGGCGTCATCCTGGCACTGTCTGGTACAGAGGGTACATCCGATGCAGCCTGCCTGGCATTTTGCCTTGACGTCCTTGCCCTTGTCATGGGAAGCGCACTGCACGAGATGCTTCGCCTCGTAAGGCACCAGCTCGATCAGGTGTTTGGGGCAGGCAGCCACGCATTTTCCGCAGGCCGCACACTTTTCCCTGTCCACCCGGGCGATGCCGTCGATCACATGGATGGCGTCAAACGGACAGACTGCCACGCAGCTTCCAAAGCCCATGCAGCCGTAACCGCAGGCCTTCGGGCCAGCGCCCGGAATGACGGATGCCTTGGAGCAGTCCGCGATCCCGCTGTACTGATACTGCACCTTCGTCTGGTCACAGGTTCCCTTACATTTAACAAAGGCCACCCTCTTTTCCACTGCCTCCGCCGACGTGCCCAGGATGGCGGCGATCTTCTCACCCACCGGTGCGCCGCCTACCGGACAGGCATTGGCCGGGGCCTCTCCTGCCGCGATCGCCTTTGCCAGAGCGTCGCAGCCGGCAAAGCCGCAGCCGCCGCAGTTGTTTCCCGGAAGCTCTTCCCGGATGGCTAATTCCTTCTCATCGACTTCCACCTTGAACTTCTCGCCGAAAAGGCCAAGGCCGATCCCGACGATAATCCCAGTTGCCGCAATCACGATTGCGGCGATAAGAATCGCAGTTATGTTCATTTTCGTCTCCCCCTTCTATAGTAATCCGGAAAATCCGAAAAACGCGATGGCCATAAGGCCTGCAGTCACCAGTACAATGGGGGAACCCTGGAAGCTATGCGGGATATCATTGCCCTCGATCCTCTCCCGGATCCCTGCCAACAGGACGATCGAGATGGTGTAGCCTACGGCTGTTCCCACACCGTTCACTACGCTCTGCACGAAATTATAGCCATCCTGCACATTCGTCAGCGCCACGCCGAGCACCGCGCAGTTGGTCGTGATCAGCGGAAGGTACACGCCCAGGGCATTGTACAGGGATACCATACATTTCTTCAGAAACATCTCCACGATCTGCACCAGGGCGGCGATCACCAGGATAAATACGATCGTCTTCAGATAATCCAATCCCAGAGGGGTAAGGACAAACTGATAAATCAGGCTGGCCACGATCGAGGCAATGGTGATGACAAAGATCACCGCGCCGCCCATTCCGGCAGCGGTCTCTACCTTTTTGGATACGCCGACGAAGGAACAGATACCCAAAAACTGGCTCAGCACCACGTTGCTCACCAACGCTGAGCTGATGGCGATTACAAGTAATTCTTTCATCTATCTTCCCTCCTATTCCCCTTTCACCTGGTCATGGCCGGCGCACTGCAGGCAGTCGCCGCCGCATCCGGCTGCCTTGCCGCCCTTGTCCGGATCATTGGTGGCACAGGGCATTTTCAGTTTGTTCTGGATCGCGGTCAGTGCGGACAGAACGAAGAACGCACCCGGCGCAAGGATGAAGATGGAAATGGGCTGATAAGAGGACGGCATGATCTCCACGCCGAAAATGGAACCGGAGCCCAGCAGCTCACGGAACGCGCCGATCAGCACCAGGGCCACGGTAAAGCCCAATCCCATGCCGATCCCATCGAAAGCGGACACCAGCGGCTCATTCTTCATCGCGTAGGCCTCAGCCCGTCCCAGGATGATACAGTTTACCACGATCAGGGGAATATAGATTCCCAGCGCGCTGTACAGAGAAGGCACAAACCCCTCCATCAGCATATCCACCACAGTCACAAGAGAAGCCACTACAACGATCTCGCCGGGAAGGCGGACACGTTCCGGAATGATGTTGCGAAGAGCCGAGATCAGAAGGTTGGCCACCACCAGCACCGCCGTGGTGGAAAGCCCCATGCCCAGGCCGTTCACAGCGGAAGTCGTGACCGCCAGAGTGGGGCAAAGGCCCAGCATCTGCACGAAAATAGGATTTTCTTTCCAGACGCCGCTATAAATCCGTTCAATATATTTGTTCATGCTGCTCCCTCCTACTGTGCTATGTAATTCTCCGCAAAGTAAACGGCCGCGTTCACCGCGCCGACCACTGCCGATGAAGTCAGGGTCGCGCCGCTGATCGCCTCGATCTGATTATCTGCGGAGGGAGAAAGTTTCGTCACTTCAAACGTCTGCAGGCTCTTTCCCGCGAACTGATCCTTAAATTCCGGTTTTTCCGCATTCATGCCAAGGCCCGGCGTCTCGCTGATGGACAAAAAGCCGATATCTGTAATCCTGCCCTCCGCCGTGATGCCGACCGCGATCTGGACCGTGCCGTTATAGCCGTCCGTCGATGTGGCGCTGATCAGATAGCCGATCACATTGCCGTCGGCGTCCAGGGCCTCCTGCGCTGCGTCCACCGTAACGTTGCCGTAGCCCTGGGCGGATATCTCTTCCGCGCTGGATTCGATGGCAGCCGTCAGCTCATCCGTGACCCGGAACGCGTCCGCATCCGGGTAGACCTCCTGATAAGTGGCCGTATTGGAAGCCAGCTGCGCCGCCGCGATGGGCTCTAAGGTGACTTCGTGAACCACGCCCAGGGCGAGGCCGGCAATCAAGGTAATGAGACATAAGACCGCAGCGTCTTTTATGATTCCTTTCATGCTTTTCCCCCCTCCTTTCCAAAGGCTTTGGGAAGCGTCACCCGTTCGATCATGGGAACAAGCAGGTTGCTTAAGATGATGGCGTAAGATACTCCTTCCGACGATGCGCCCCACAGACGGAAGATCCCCGTCAGCAATCCCAGGACAACGCCGTAAACGATCTGCCCCTTAGGGGTAATGGGACTGGTCACGTAATCGGTCGCCATGAAAAAGGCGCCGAAGATCAAGCCGCCCGAGCAGACCTCGCAGAGCACATAGTAGGGATCAAAACCGCCGAACAGGAACAAAAATACCGCCGCCGTCGCGATATAAACCAGGGGAATCCTCGGGCTGATCACCTTTTTGACCAGCATATAGATCGCGCCGATCAACAGCGCCAGAACCGATACTTCACCGATGGTTCCCGGAATCCGCCCGATCACCAGGGCCGCCAGATCTAGCGTCCCCCCTGAACGCAGCGTCGCCAGCGGCGTCGCGCCGGAAACGCTGTCAAAGCCAAGGCTCGCAGAGGAAAAATCGTTCATCAGGCCGGCAAAGGAAAGCAGCAGGAAGCATCTGGCCGCCAGCGCCGGATTCATGAAGTTCTGGCCCAGACCGCCGTAAAGCTGCTTCACCACAATGATCGCAAAGACGCCGCCGAGGACAGGCACCCATACCGGGATCTCCGGAGGCATATTTAACGCCAGGATCAGGCCCGTCACCAGGGCGCTTCCGTCCGTAATGGTGATGGGACGCTTCATCCCCTTTTCAAACAGGTACTCGCTGAGCACGCAGGCCGCCATCGTAAGGATGATCACCAACAGCGCGTTGAACCCGAACTGATACACGCCAAAAGCTGCCGCCGGTACCATGGCGATCAGCACATCGTACATAATGTTTTTCGTCGTCACCGTGTCCCTAACGTGAGGGGAAGATGATACATGCAATAATCGTTCCATTCCTTATTCCCTCCTACGCCTTTTTCCTGCGGTTCGCCGTCACCTGTCTGCGCAGATCCTTAAATGCCTGGGTCAGAGGCCGTCTCGCGGGACATACATAGGTGCAGCTTCCGCATTCCATGCATTCCATGCCGTTTACCTTCTCGAAGGCCTCGCCGTCATTCTTCAGCGCCGCCGTCATCATCATCGGCGGGATCAGGTTGCTGGGACATGCCGCCACGCAGCGGCCGCAGCGGATGCAGGGCGTGGGCTCCTGTGCTGCCACCATATCTTTCGTAAAACAGGTAAGGGCGGAAGAAGTCTTGGACACGGGAAGGTCGAGAGAAAACAGCGCCTGTCCCATCATGGGACCGCCGGAGATCACCTTCTCCGGTTCTGTTTTAAAGCCTCCGGCGGCTTCCACCAGTTCCTGATAATTGGTTCCCAGCTTCACCCTGAAATTCTGCGGTTCCGCTATGGCGTCGCCGGTGACCGTAATGATCTTGCGGATCAACGGCGTCTGCAGGCATACCGCGTTGTAGACCGAGATCACCGTATCGATATTGTCCACGATGCATCCCACATCCGCCGGCAGCATGGAAGAATTGACTTTTCTTCCGGTAATGGCGCAGATCAGCGAACGCTCGCCTCCCTGGGGATACTTGGTCAGAAGCTCCCGGACCTCGATGCGCGGTTCATCCTTCACCAGCTCCCGGAGCTTTTTGATGCCCTCCGGCTTATTGTTCTCAATGCCGATCACGCCCTTCGCGTGGTCGAACAGGGCGAGGATCACCTTGAGGCCGCCGACGATCTTCTCCGGTTCTTCCAGCATCAGCCGGTAGTCGGAGGTCAGATACGGTTCGCACTCCGCGCCGTTGACCAGGATGTAGTCGATCTTGCTCTCGTCCTTTGGCGTCAGCTTCACATGCGTCGGGAATCCGGCGCCGCCCAGGCCTACGATGCCCGCTTCCTTAATGATGCCGCGGATCTCTTCTTTGGAAAGCTTCGTGTAGTCCCGCGCTTCGCCAAAATGCGGGACCGTCTCATATGCCCCATCGTTCTCGACCACGATGCTGGTCACCATCTGTCCATTGACCATCAGGCGCGGCTCCACGGCCTTGACCTTTCCGGACACCGAACAGACCACATTCGCCGAAACAAAACCGCCGGCCTCGCCGATCTTCTGTCCCACAAGCACGGCGTCGCCCTTTTTCACCAACGGCTTCGCCGGCGCGCCGATATGCTGGGACATGGGAAATACCAGATCGCCTTTTGGCAGCAGATCCCGAATCGGCTTGTTTTCCGACAGCTCTTTCCCTTCGTAGGGATGAATGCCGCCCTTAAATGTAGCCAAACCCATCTCTTTACCCTCTTTCTATTCCTTTTTTGTGCCGCAGCCGCTCCGGACAGCGCGCCTTCCTGCCCGCTTTCTCCCTATTCCAAACGGCTGTGTGCAGTTAATATCATTCAGTATAGCACAGATTAATCGTGTATACAATTTGTTTTTCACGATAATTCGGATTGTTTCTGTTCATCTTGCCCAGTTTTTCTTCGCTATCCGGGGAAATCCGTCGGATTTTTGTTAAGTTATGCACAAAAGGCGGAACCGGCCCGACGGCCAGTCCCACCCTTTTTCTTACATTCTCCCGCAGCTGTCCCGCTTTCTTTGTTTTACAAAGCCTTTTTCAAAAAACAGCGCGTCAGTTCATCCATTGTTCATAATCTTCGTCCGTACACTTCACATAATGGGTGCCCGATACCAGATGCTCCGTCCCCTTTGCATAGTCGAGTCCGGAAGTCTTATAGTCGTAGTTCTCCGCGACCCGCTGCTTTTCCACTACCGGATTCGGCGCCGGGATCGCAGACAGAAGGCTCCTGGTGTAGGGATGGATGGGATTTTCGAAGATCTCTTCCGTGGTCCCTGTCTCCAGAAGGTGCCCCAGGTGAAGCACGCCGATCCGGTCGGAAATATACTTGACCATGGATAAGTCGTGGGCAATAAAGAGGTACGCGGTCCCCGTCTCCTGCTGGATATCTTTCATCAGATTGACCACCTGCGCCTGGATGGACACATCCAGGGCGGAGATACATTCGTCGGCAATGATCAGCTTCGGATTCATGATCAGCGCGCGGGCGATCCCCACACGCTGCCGCTGGCCGCCTGAAAACTGATGCGGGTACCGGCTGGCGTGTTCGGGAGCCAGGCCGACCTTTTTCAGGATTGCCTGGATTTTTTCCTCCCTCTCACGGGAATTACTGTACATATGGTGGATGTCCAGTCCCTCGCCGATGATATCCCCCACTTTTTTTCTGGGGTTTAACGAGGCCATGGGATCCTGAAAGATCATCTGCATCTGGGTCCTCAGGCACTTGTTGGCTTCCGCGGACAGTTTGCCGCTGATATCCATGCCGTTAAAGGAGATCTCGCCCGCTGTCGGATGATACAGACGGATCACGCTGCGGCCGATCGTCGACTTCCCGGAGCCGGATTCCCCAACCAGGCCGTAGGTCTCGCCGGGGTAGATCTTAAACGACACATTCTCCACGGCCTTTACCGTGTAACCGCTGCTGATCTTAAAATACTGCTTCAGTCCGTTTACCGTCAGCAGGGGTTCCTCATGATAATTTACCGCCAATGTCCTGCGCCTCCTTTCTCATCCGCTCGATCCGGTCTTTCAGCTCCTTCGGCATCTCCACTTTGGGCGCCCGGGGATCCAGAAGCCAGGTCGCCGCGTAATGGGTGTCCGTGATCTGGAACATCGGCGGCTCCGCCTTGTCGTCGATCTCAAGCGCGTAGCGGTTTCTGGGCGCGAAAGCATCTCCCTTCTTTTCATGGAGGAGGTTTGGCGGAGACCCGGGAATGGTATATAGCCGTTCATCATCCGTATCCAGATCCGGCATGGCGGACAGCAGTCCCCAGGTGTAAGGGTGCCGCGGATCGTAGAAGATCTCGTTAATGGTGCCTTTTTCCACGATCTTGCCCGCGTACATGACATTCACATAATCCGCCACCTTGGCCACAACGCCAAGATCATGGGTAATGTAGATGACGGAGATCCCTCTCTCCCGCTGGATCCTGCGGATCAGCTCGATGATCTTTGCCTGGATCGTGACGTCCAGGGCGGTGGTCGGCTCGTCGCAGATCAGAAGATCCGGATTGCAGGAAAGCGCGATGGCGATGACCACACGCTGGCGCATGCCGCCCGAAAGCTGATGGGGATAGTTCTTCATCCGCTTCTCCGGATCCTCGATCCCCACCTCCCTTAAGAGCTCCAGCGCCTTGTTCCAGGCCTCTTTCTTCGGCGTCTTAAAGTGCCAGATCATGCCTTCCATGATCTGCTTGCCGATGGTCATGGTCGGGTCCAGGCTGGTCATGGGATCCTGGAAGACCATGGCAATCCGTTTGCCGTTAATATGGCGGCGGATCCACTTTTTGTCTTTGGTCAGGATGTCCACCGTCTCCGGCGTACCGTCGCTGTGATGATAGCTGAAGCGGATCGTTCCCTGCGTCACCCGCGCGTTGGACGCCAGTATCCCCATCGCCGCCTTCATGGTCACGGATTTCCCGGAACCGGATTCACCGACGATCGCCACGGTCTCGCCTTTGTGGAGATCCAGGCACACGCCGCGGATGGCGTGGACGGTGCCGGCTGTCGTCCGAAAGGAGATATCCAGATCCCGGATCTCCAGAATTTTTTCTCTTTCTTCTGCCATAGTCGGTTACCTCACATTTCTTTCAACTTCGGATCAAGCGCCTCCCGCAGACCGTCGGCCACCAGGTTAAAGCTGAGCATCAGCAGGGCCATGACCACGATCGGCGGAACGATCTGGTAGGGATGGGTAGTGAAACTGTTAAATCCGTCGGAAATCAGGGAACCAAGCGAGCACTGGGGCACAGGGATACCCAGTCCCACAAAGCTTAAGAATGCCTCCGTAAAGATCGCCGTAGGGATGGAGAACATCACCTGGGTGATCAGGGGGCCGATGATGTTGGGGAGCACCTCGCGGAAGATGATAAAGAAGCTGCCCGCGCCAAGCGTCCTGGACGCCAGAACGAATTCCTGTTCCTTAAGCTTAAGCATCTCCGCCCTCGCGATCCGGCTCATCCCGACCCATTCCGTCAGCATCAGCGCGAAGATGATGGTCAACATGCCCGGCTGCAGCACCAGAAGGAGCAAGGTAACGATGACCAGACGGGGGATGCCGTTTGCCACCTCCAGGATACGCTGCATGATCATATCCACCTTGCCGCCAAAATATCCGGAGATCAGGCCATAGCTCATCCCGATCACCATATCGATGATGGCTGCCGCCACCGCGATGACCAGCGATACCCGGGCGCCGGACCAGGTCCTGGTCCAGATATCGCGTCCGAAATTATCGCTTCCGAACCAGTAATAAACATCATCCAGTTCGTTTTCTTCGTAGTAGTTGACCTCTTTTGAACCGGTGGTGGTGCTCAACGTCTCGCTGCCGTCGAAGATCCCGAAATCCTCCAGGATCTTGACGCGCGGCGCCAGGTTTTTCTGGCTCAGGTTCTGACCGGAATAGGTGTACTCATTCATCCACGGTCCGACGACCGCCATGATCCCGATCAGCAGGATCAGCACCAGGCCGATCACCGCGCTGGTCTTTTTGCGGTACCGCGTGATCACATCGCGCCAGAAACTCTGGGAAGAAAAATTGGTATCAATAGCGATCTCTCCGGCATTATCCTTAAGCCGGAAATCCGCCTCAACAGGAACATAGGGCGCCTCCGCTGCCGCAGCGGCGGCCGGGCTGCTTTTCTTAAACATATCAGTCGCCCTCCTTTGCCAGACGAATTCTCGGGTCAATAATTCCATAAAGGATATCGACCACCAGCATGATTCCGATGTACATCGCGGAATAAATAAAGCTCAGGGCGATAACCACGTTATAGTCATTGGACTGGATGGCCGTTACCAGCAGGCTGCCCACACCGGGGATGGAGAAGATCTTTTCCACGACCAGCGATCCGGTCATCAGATCCACGATCAGCGGCGCCAGCACCGTGATGATGGGGATCAGTGCGTTCCGCAGCGCATGGCGGAAGATCAGCGCCGGCCCGGATATCCCCTTGCTTTCGGCCAGGAGCATGTAGTCGCTGCCCATGACCTCCACCATCTCGCTTCGGGTGAATCTGGCTATGGACGCCATGGTAAACATGGACAGCGAAACACTGGGCAGCACGCTGGAATTCAACGCGCTCTTCGCAGTGTAAAGCATGGGGAACCACCCCAGCTTAAAGCCCAGAGAATAGCTCAGGGCCAGAGCGAACACATAAGAGGGTACCGACACGCCGATGACGGAGATCACCGTAGCGAGGGAATCCCATATGGTATCGTGCTTGATGGCCGCGATCAGGCCCAGGATCAGGCCCAGTACCGCGCCGATCCCCACCGCCATGCCGCCGATGCGGATCGATACCGGAAGGCGGGTCTGGATCAGCTGGGAGATCGGCGTATTCTTGGAGATATTGTAGCTGACGCCGAAATCCCCTTTCAGCATATTTCCTACATATTTAAAGAACTGGACGGCAACCGGCTGGTCCAGACCATACTTGGCGTAGAGGGCCAGGCGCTGATCATCATTCAGCTTTTCATCATTAAACGGCGATCCCGGCATCAGCTGCATCAGGATAAACAGAACCAGCAGGATCACCAGAAGCGTAAACAGCGAAGTCAGGATCCGTTTGAGTGTATATTTCTTCACGTTTTTCCTCCTTAAAACTCACCGGGGCAGAAAGACCCGCCCGCTTTATTGCCGCAAAGCTGCCGTTACCGTTCAGCTCCGCCATAAACACCCGATCCATATACCTTTTATGACAGGGCTGGACGGTAAATCGCATGCATAAAGGGAAATGAGGGCGCCGCCAGAATCGACTGTCCTGGCAGCACCCCCAAACCGAAACACGGTCAAACACAGCCGGATTATTCCGTCTTCACCGCGTTCTTATATACACGATTCAGCGCAACCGGGTGGAATTCAATTCCGGAAACGTTGGAGGAAACCATCTCCGCGTTGCACTGCGCGTACAGCGGGAAGATTACCGCTTCATCCATGACGATCTTCTCTGCGTCATACAGTCTCTCCCAGCGTCCTTCCGCATCGGTGCAGAGATCACCGGTGGTGCACTCGGCAATAATGGCATCGTACTCTTCGTTGCTCCATAAACCGTAGTTGTTGGAGTTTCCGGTTACCCACATGCCTAAATAGGTCATCGGATCAGCATAGTCCGGGCCCCAGCGGGTAAGTCCAAGCTGGAAGTCGCCGTTCTGCATATCTTCAACACGCTGCTTCTTCGGCTCGATCACCAGGTTTACCGTCAGGCCGGGCAGGGTCGTCTCCCACTGCTCCTTTAATACCTGAGCGACCTTCTGGGGTGCGTCATCGGCGTCAACAACCATATCCAGCGTCAGGGACGTAATGCCCAGCTCGCTAAGACCCTGGTTCCAGTACTCCAGCGCCTTATCCGCATCGTAGCCGCACACATCGGCATAGCGGGTCTGATCTGCCGAGAAGTCAGATCCGTCAGGTCCGGTCGCGAAATCCGGCGGAACCGCAGTATAGGCCGGCGTAGAGCCGTCCTTTAATACATCCTCGGTAATGGACTCACGGTCGATCGCAAAGGTCATCGCCATCCGGATGTTCAGGTTCGCCAGCTCCGGAACCGCGTCAATGTTCGGGCTTACATACCACAGATAGCCCGCGCCGACGGTGGTGAACTCGGGATCATCCTTCACCTGGTCTACCTGCTCGCCGTTAACCAGCGTAATATCCAGATCGCCTGCCTGATAGCTCATCAGCGCCTGCTGCGAATCCTGGATCACCTGGTAGTTCAGTCCGGCCAGCTGTACGCTGTCGGCGTTATAGTAATCCGGGTTCTTCGTCAGGTGGAACGCGGTAGCCGCCGGCTCATACGTATCCAGGATAAAGGCGCCGTTGGACAGGGTAGTCTCCGGGCTGGTGCCGAAGGTGTCGCCAACCGACTCATAGAACGCCTCGTTCACCGGATAGAAGGTGGGGAAGTACATCAGGGACAGGAAATAGCTGACCGGCACGTTCAGGGTCACCTCCAGCGTGTAGTCATCCAGCGCCTTGATGCCCAGTTCGCTCTTATCCATCTCGCCGGCAATGATCTCCGCCGCGTTCTGGACCTGCGCAATGTCGCTGAGCATGTACGCGTACTCTGACGCGACATCCGGGTCTACCGCTCTCTGCCAGCCGAAGATGAAATCCGCAGCCGTTACCGGGTCGCCGTTGCTCCATACCGCGTCCTCACGAAGATGGAAGGTATAAACCGTGCCATCCTCAGACACCTCATAGCTTTCCGCGATCGCGGGAACCGCCTGTCCGTCCTCGTCCATCTGCATCAGACCATCCGTAAAATCAGCGATCACTTCAAATGAAGTTCCGTCCGTAGCCTGCTGGGGATCCAAAGACTGGACCGGCGTTTCCAGCATGATGTTTAAGTCTGATCCGCTTACCGCCGATGCGGTGTCAGACTCTGCGGACTCCGCGGATCCATCGGTATCATCCGATGCCGCAGCTGCCGTCGTCGCCGTCTCTTCTGACGTCGAAGAACTGCCGCATGCCGTCATGCCAAAAACCATAGCCGCAGCTGTCAGGACAGCTAATGCTGCTTTCGTTTTTTTCATTGTGTCATCTCCTCCTCTTTTCTTTTTCTGCTCGGCAGCCGCTCCGGAAAACAGCGGCTTCCGGCACAGGCCGCCAAACACACAAAAAGACACAAGCAGGCGGTTTATGACCATCACCCATCGCCTCCTTGCGTCCTTTTACCAGTTTAACACATTATCCGTCATAAATCCAGCACATTCAACCCCTCGCGCCGATTTTCTGCCATTCTTATCTACTGCGCCGTCTTCTGACCCGCGTTTTTCGTCACATTGACAATAAAAACCGGTTCTTCCCGCAGCGGCTGAAGACTGCAGAACGCGATCACATACTCTCCTTCCCACACGGTCTGAAAAAAAGAGGGCGGCCCGGCCATCCTCCGGCTCAACACATCGCCCTGTCCGGAGAGAAAAGAAAACCCGATCTGCGCGCCGTCACGGACCGGCGCCGTCTCCCTGCCGCCGGACGGCCGCCACGGCGCCAGGGTAAACTCCGCCCTGCGCAGATCCAGCGCAAGCCCGGTCCCCAGGGCCTTGGCCAGGCTTTCTTTCAGCGTCCATAAAGAGAGCATTTCCCGGTCCCGCTCATCTGCCCGCACCGCCTCCAGCCGGCGCCGTTCTCCCTCCGTCAGCATACGCCGCGCCAGGGACGGCCGGACCGGCCTGATCTTCTCCACGTCCACGCCGAGCGGGGCTTCTCCTACCGCGCAGACAGCCACATCCTGGCTGTGGCTGAGGTTAAAGTGGACCTGCGGAAAAGCCGGAAACCAGGGTTTCCCTCCTTCCCCCTTAGCCATCAGCCCTTCCAGCTCTTCGGGCCCCAGTCCGGAAAGCCCCGGCCAATCCCGCAGCGCCTCCGCTAGAAGACGCAGTCCGGCCTCATGCTCCAGGCGGTATTTATCCCCTCCTCTGCACCCATCCGGCCGAAAAAATCTCCGGACATAGATCAGCATCCTTTTGCACCGCCTTTCTTTGCACCGCAGAGCCTTCCCGACACCGGCCGGTACAGCCATTCCAGGATCACCGCGATCACCAGCGCGAACGAAAACGAGACCACGGACAGCAAAAACCACATGCCCCAGCCCGACGCCAGGCCGCCCGCCTGTTCGGACAGCCAGAACTGGGTGATCCCGTGCATCAGATAGATGTAAAAGGAACGCACGGATAAAAAGCGAACCGCCCCGGCGCAACGATCCGGCATCCGCTTCCCCAGGCTGGTGATCGCCAGATAAAGCGCCGCCGTCATCAGGATCATCGTCGGCGAATAATCATGGATCGCCGGGTTTTCGCGTTCCCAAAAGCAGGTCTCCCATGCCGAAAGCAAAAACGCCGCCGCGCCCGCCGCCGCAAACCCCTTCCGCGCGCGCGAAGAAAGGGCCAGACGGTCAAGCAGGTAACCAAGCACGCAGTAAAAGACCCAGCTGTAAAAAGGGTACGAGGTCAGCACCATCTCCAGCCCGAAGATCTGATACAGGTCCTGCACCAGAAAATATGCCAGGCTGACCCCGAAAAACAGCATCAGTTCCTTTCTTGTCAAGGCCCGGAACATGGGAGCCAGAAAGGGCACCGCCAGATAAAACCCGGCCAGAGCGAAAACAAACCAGAAGTAGCCCTGGATACGGCTCTGCCAGAAATCCAGGACGAAGGCTTTCCAGAAAGCCGGGCCCATCCCGTTCCTTCCATAAACATAAATGTAGTAAAACAGCGACGCAGCCAGCACCGGAATCCCGATCTTTACTAGGCGCTTCCAGTAAAAACGGCCCGCACGGCCGTCATAGCGCTCCAGCAAGAAGCGGCCGCTCACCATGAAAAACAGGCCGTTGCTGGTCAGAAGAAGCGTACGGACCACCTCGTGGATCCGGTAGGCCACCGCATCCCCGTCAGGCATCAGATTCACCACATTCAGCATATGCACGGCCACCACCATAAAGATCGCCAGCACTTTGACCAGGTCATAGTGGGCAAGGCGGCGTGCGGTTTCATTTTTCGTCATGCATTTTCCTCCATGCGCCCGGCCTTTCTCTACCGGTCCCCGCCGATGCAGAGGGAAAGGACATACACCCGCTGCACACCGGCACGCTTAAGCGCCCTGGCGCAGGCCTCCGCCGTACTCCCTGTCGTATAAATATCGTCAACTAAAATCACGCCGTCCGCCCCTGGAGGCAGGAATTCTTTCCGGACAGCAAAGGCCTTTTCCAGATTTTTCAGCCTTTCCCCCGGCGTAAGCTCCTTCTGGGGCGCCGTCTTTCTGATCCGGACCAACGCCTGCGCACAGACCGGGATCCCGGTAAGGCGGCTCAGCCGCACGGCCAGCTCCTCGGCCTGGTTGTAGCCTCTCTGCCGCTTCCTGGCCGGATGAACCGGCACCGGCACCAGAAAACCGGCCCGCATCCGGCGGATCGTACCGCCCAGACGCCGGACCACCTCCTCGCTGTAATAGTCCAGGTACTCTCTCCGGTTCCGGTACTTGATCCGCGCCATGGATCGGGCGGATACTTCATTATAGTTTAAAAGTGCCGCGCCGGAGGAAAAGCTTCGCTTTGCCTTCCTGCATCCAAGACAATACTCCGCTTCCTGTTCCTCCAGCTCTTTCCCGCACGTTAAGCAGCGCGCCCCGGACACAAAGGACAGTGTCTTTTCACATCCCGGGCAGATCTTTGCGCCCTTAGGCGTCACGATCTTTTCGCATACCGGGCACCGTCTGGGAAAAAGGATAGCGATCAGCGCCTCCCGATCCGGCGCGCCGGATAAGTTTCTTTCTGTATTTTTCGTTTCCGTTCCCTCCTGTGCTGATGCCGCCGGTCCCATGGCGCGGCCGTCAGGCCTGTGCCCCGTCTTCCTGGTCCTCCGGACCCGCGATCTCGCAAATCCTCTCCCGCAGGCCCGAATATCTTCTCTGCTCCGCGGTATTTTCAGCCATGGACCAAAAGGCCTCCGGCAGGCCGACCAGGCAGACGCACTGCCTCGCCCTGGTCACCGCCGTGTAGATCAGGTTCCGGGTCATTAACATCCTCGGCCCGGAAAACATCGGGATGACCACCGCCGGATATTCGCTCCCCTGAGACTTGTGGATGGTGATCGCGTAGGCAAGCTCCAGCTCCTCCAGCTGCTTAAAGCTGTACTCGACCATCCTGCCTTCGTCAAATTCCACCGTGAGAAGCTCCGCGAAAAGATTGATCTCCCGGATCACGCCCACGTCGCCGTTAAAGACGCCGTGCCCCTTTTCCACGGGGATCCCGAAGCGGTTTCTGACCGCCCACTCCGTCTGGTAATTATTCCTGATCTGCATCACCTTATCGCCCGTCCGGTACACCGTCTGGCCCACGATACGTTCCGTCTTTTCCGGAGCCGGTGGATTCAGGAACGCCTGCAGGATCCCGTTTAACCGCTCCACGCCCAGCGCGCCCTTGCGCATCGGCGTCATCACCTGGATATCGAAGGGATCCGCGTGAACGTACTCCGGCAGTTTTTTCTGCACCAGCGTCAGGATCGCGCTGATGATGGCGTCCGGCGTCTCCCTTCGGATAAACAGAAAATCCCGGCTCCGCCTGGACAGATCCACCTGCTCGCCGTGGTGGATCCGGTGGGCGTTCATGACGATATCGCTCTCTGCCGCCTGCCGGAAGATCTTCGTCAGCTGCACCACGGGGAAGGCTCCGCTCCGGATGATGTCCCGCAGCACATTCCCCGGCCCCACGCTGGGCAGCTGGTTGACATCACCGACCAGGATCAGTCTGGTCCCCACGGTCACCGCCCGCAAAAGCGAATGGAGCAGGTGGATATCCACCATGGACATCTCGTCAATGATCACCACATCCGCCTCCAGCGGGTTCTCCTCGTTCCGGTCGAAATGCATCCCGTTCATCAGCGCGCCTTCCCGCTCGCCGATGCCGCCTCCGGTCAGCTCCAGCATCCGGTGGATCGTCCTGGCTTCGCATCCGGTCGCCTCCGTCATCCGCTTGGCCGCCCTTCCTGTGGGCGCGGCCAGAAGGATCTCCAAGCCTTCCTGTTCAAAAAAGCGGATGATGGTATTGATGGTGGTGGTCTTTCCCGTACCCGGGCCGCCGGTGATGACCAGAAGGCCGCAGTTTACCGCACGGCACACGGCCTCCTTCTGCCGGTCATCCAAAAGAAGCCCTTCTTCCTGCTGGATCTTAAGGATCTTCCCGTCGATCTGCTCCTTCGCGGTCTCTCCGCGGATATTCAGGTCATGAAGCATCCTGGCGGAATTCAGCTCCAGATAGTAATACTGGGCCGCGTACACCGCAGTCTCTCCCTGCCCTTCCCTGACGACAATCCGCTTCTCCATCTGCATATCCATCAGGTGCTTTTCCATCCGCTCCGGCTCCACCTTCAAAAGCTCCGCCGCCTGGCCAAGGAGCATCTTCTTCGGCAGATAGGTATGCCCGTTCCCCACGCCCTGCAGCAGCGTATAGAGCAGCCCGCATTTGATCCGGAAATCCGAATCGGCTACGATCCCCGCTTTCCCCGCGATCTCATCCGCCAGCTTAAACCCCACGCCGGGAATGTCATCCGCCAGCTGATAGGGGTTTTCCCTGATCACGGAATACAGCCTGGAACCGTACTGCTGACAGATTCTGACTGCCAGATTCATGGAGATTCCGTAATCCTGAAGAAACATCATGGCCTGGCGCATCTCCTTTTTCTCTTCCATCTGCCGGCTGATGTCCATCGCCATCTTTTCGCTGATGCCTTTCACCTCAGCCAGCCGCTCCGGCTCCTCCTCCATGATCCGGAAGGTATCCGCCTTGAAGCGGCGCACGATCCTGGATGCTAAAGCAGCTCCGATGCCCTTAATGGCACCGGAGCCTAAATAGCGTTCCACAGAAACGGTGTCCCGGGGCGTTAAGATCGAGTAGCTCTCGACCTGCAGCTGCCGGCCGTAGACGGGATGCTCGATCATACTTCCCATCGCCTCCACCATCTCACCCTCGCTGATGTAATGGAAGGTTCCGACCAGGACGTACTCCTCCCCCTCTGCGTTAAGGCTTAAAACAGTGTAGCCGTTTTCTTCGTTCCGATATTTAATTCGTTCTACAAAACCTGTTACCGTCGCCATACGGAAATGTCCTCTGTCCTAATTAAAGTCCGACTTTCCGTCCCCGTGGGTGAACTCAATGAATTTGCCCGTTCCGATCGCCACCGCCGTCAGCGGATCTTCGGCGATCATGGTGGTAATGCCGGTCTTCTCCTCGATCAGGGTATCCAGTCCGCTCAGCAGAGAACCGCCGCCGGTCAGGACGATGCCCCGGTCAAAGATATCCGCCGCCAGTTCCGGCGGTGTGCGTTCCAGGACATTATGTACCGCGTCCACGATCTGCAGGGCCGGCTCGCGAAGCGCCTCCAGGGTCTCGTCAGAAGTGACCACAATGGTCTTGGGCAGTCCGGTCACCAGGTTGCGCCCCCTGACCTCCATGCTCAGAACCTCCGGCCTGCGGGAAGCCGCGCCGATATTGATCTTGATCTCCTCTGCCGTCCTCTCACCGATCAGAAGGTTATGTTTCTTGCGCATGTAACGGACCAGGGCCTCATCAAAGTCATCGCCCGCTGTCTTGATGGACGTGCTTACCACCGTTCCGCCTAGAGAGATCACCGCGATGTCGGCCGTACCGCCTCCGATATCCACGATCATGTTCCCGCATGCTTTGGAAATATCGATCCCGGCACCGATCGCCGCGGCCACCGGCTCCTCGATGATCGTCACCTCCCGGGCGCCGGCCTGGTAGGTCGCGTCCTCCACGGCTTTCTTCTCCACCTCGGTGGCGCCGCTGGGGATACAAACGCTGATCCGCGGCTTGCGCAGCGTCTTCCTTCCCACCGCCTTCTCGATGAAGTACTTCATCATCTTTTCCGTTACCGTATAATCCGAAATCACGCCCTGCCGCAGAGGACGGACTGCCACAATGTTGCCCGGCGTACGTCCGATCATCAGACGGGCTGCCTCTCCGATGGCCATGATCTTATTGGTGTCACGGTCAATCGCCACAACCGACGGCTCCTTCAGTACAACGCCTTTGCCTTTAATGTAAACCAGAATACTGGCTGTGCCCAGATCGATCCCAATGTCATTGGACATCATCGTAAACATAATCCCTTTTTCCTCCTGTCTGACTCCCTTGGCCGGATACCTCGCGACCAAAAATTCACGAACCGCCAATACATCCACTCTATTATATACGAACTGCCGGAGTTTTCAAATGTTTTTTTGCCTTTTTTGTTTTGTTTATGTTTTTTTTATTTCGCGAACATACTTCCGACACATTTCCCCACTATACTGTATCCTGTTATCCGAAAGGATGACGACCTTTGTTTCAAGTGTATACTTGAAATCACAAAGCTTTTTCATACTCATACCGGGCAGCTGCGAAGCTGTCCGGCCCCCCCCTTTTTTTGTGTTTGCTATCTGACCGGATATCGAGAGGGCTGTGAGAAGCGGAGCGCTTGGCTCCACGCTTTTCACAGCCCTCTTTTGCTTTTCATTTTCTTTTTCCGGCAGCGGGTCTTACCGCGCAGCTTCGTCCACCGAGCGGGTCGCGATCACATCGCTGTCCAGCCCCAAAACCCGGCTGATCACCACATCGCCTTCACGGACCGGCGCTTTAAGGACTATCTTTTTGATCTCGGTCATGACCGCGAAGATCCTGGCTTTGGGGATCGGTTTGGTCAGCCGTACGCTTGCAAGCGGCAGATCGCCCCCATCCACCAGGACCGAGGTGGCGATATTGCGCATGGGATTTTCGATCTCCTGGGTCACGTACGTTTCCCCCCGCGGACATCGGTTCCCGGATATCCCGATGATCTGCTCCCCCTCTAACTCCACCCGGATATCGCACCCCTGCGGGCACATAATGCAGGTAAATTCTCTCAGCATATCACCTTCACCTCCAGATCATCGTTTCTGTTCAGCTGCCCGGTCAGGCTGTCGCCCTTCACCTTCAGTCCACATTCCGCAAGGACGCCTTCCCGGATAAAACGGGCCGCGCCATCCGCCAGAGCCTCGGCTTCCAGCGAAACAAAATCTACCAGGTCGTGCACATGGAGCACATTGCCCGCGGCGAAGATCCCCGGGACCATCGTCTGATAGTGCTCGTCGACCGACGGGCCTTTGGTCCCTTCATCCGCCATGGCGCCGGTCATCCAGGTCAGCTCATTTTCCGGGATCAGACCCACGGAAAGGATCAGCGTGTCGCATTCATATTCCTTCTCCGTGCCCGGTATGGGCTCCATGTCGCTGCCGATCTGCGAGACCACCACGCTTTCCAGCCGGTCCCGCCCCCGGATGTCCGTCACCGAATGGCTCAAATGCAGCGGGATGTGGTAATCGTTCAGGCACTGCTCCACGTTCCGCGGAAGGCCGCTGGGGTAGGGCTGGATCTCAAACACGCCGATCACTTCCGCCCCCTCCAGCGTCATCCGCCTAGCCATGATCATGCCGATATCGCCGGAGCCGAGGATGACCACCTTTTTCCCGACCATCTTGTTTTTCAGGTTGATGTAGGCCTGCGCCACCCCCGCCGTATAGATGCCTGACGGGCTGGTACCCGGGATGCTGATGGCGCCCCTGGTCCGCTCCCGGCATCCCATGGTCAGGATCACTGCCTTAGCCTGAATCTCCATCAACCCTTCTGCGGATGACGCATACACTCTCCTGTCCGGCGTCACCTCCAACACCGTGGTATCCGTCATGCAGGGAATGCCCAGCTCCCGCGCCTGGCGCACGAACCGGGATGCGTATTCCGGTCCGCTCAGCGTCTCTCCGAACCGGGTCAGCCCGAATCCGTCATGAATGCACTGGCGAAGGATCCCGCCCGGTTCTTTTTCTCTCTCCAGGATCAGGATATCGTCGATGCCTTTCTTTCGCAGCGCAATCGCTGCCGCCAGTCCCGCCGGACCTCCTCCGACGATCACCGCATCTTCCTGTCTCATCGTGCCGCACCTCCCTTTTCTCCGGAACAGGCTGCATCCTCCCTGGTGCGCACCGCTCCGGTAAACATATACGAATTTTCCCCGGAAAAGCGCACGTCCTCCGGACGGATCCCCAGCTCTTCCTCGATCATCTCCGTTATCCTGGTTTCACAATAGCCTCCCTGACAGCGTCCCATCGTCGCTCTGGTGCGGTTCTTGATCCCGCTCACCGTACAGACACCCAGCGGATTGTGTATGGCCCTGCGGATCTCCGCCCGGGTCACCGTCTCGCAGCGGCATACGATCTCGCCATAGGCCGGATCCTGTTCGATCGCCTTTTGCTGTTCTTCTCTGGTCATCGCGCAAAAACGCTTCGGCGCCGGCCTGACCGGGTCAAACTCCTCGTTTGCGGCCGGATGCTCGCGCGCGGCAAGGAGAGCCGCCGCCCGGCGGGCTAACGGAAGTGCGCAGGTAACGCCCGGCGATTCGATCCCCACCAGATTTACCGTATGCGGATGGGCATCCTCCGCCTCCAGCTTAAAGTCCAGCACGGCCCCCGTCTCCGGATCATACCGTTTCCAGCGGATCCCGGCAAAATTCCGGATAAAATATTCCCGTTTCATCTGCGTGAACATCTTTTTCCCGTCCGCGAACAGACCGTCCATATGCTCTTTAGTCACCTTGTAATCTTCCCACTCCTCCGTCACATAGGAATCCGGCCCCACCAGGACATTGCCGTCAATGGTAGGCGTCGCGTGGGTGGCAAAACCGCCGTTGTCATTGGGCGCCGGGTACACGGGGATGGAGAGGAAGGCGCCGACCTTCTTATCCAGAACAAAATACTCGCCTTTAAAGCCCCTGACCGGATAATCCGGGTACCCCAGCATGGCAGAGATCCGGGAAGCGTACATGCCGGCGCAGTTGACCACCCAACGTGTCCTAAAATCCCCTTTCGGCGTCTCCAAAAGATAACTGTCCTCCTCTTTTACCCGGCGGATCGCCGTCACCTCCCGGCAAAAAAAAGAAACGGACGCCGTTTTGACAGGCATTTTCCGCCAGCGCGATGGTATACGCCATGGGATCCAGGATCCCGGAGGAAGGCACATACATGGCAAACTCGCCGCCGGCATTGGGGTCGATCTGCCGGATCTCCTCCTTGCCGATGATCCGCATCCCCTGCACGCCATTCTGTTCCCCGATCTTTTTGTACTTCAAAATGTTTTCCATGTCATGGTCGGTAAAGCCAACCACCAGCTTTCCCGTACGGTGAAAAGGAACGCCCAGTTCCTCCGCCACCTGATCAAATTCCCGGTTGCCCTCTACCGCGCACTCCGCCTTGAGCGATCCCGGTTTGTAGGTGAAGCCGGCGTGCAGCATTCCCGTGTTCCGGCAGCTGTTCCCACAGGCGACATCCGGTTCTTTTTCCAGAACGCCGATCTTTAAGCGGAATCATGCCAGCTCCCTGGCGACCGCGGAGCCTACCACACCGGCTCCGATCACGATCACATCCCATTGTTCCATTTGCGCATCCCTCCTGTTCTGCCGCCCCGGCGGCGCGTCCGATCTCCTCTGATACTGCCGCGGCAGTTTTCGGCATTTCAGACAGAAATCAGCTTGTTTTTTCCTCTCTTTTTATTGTATATATAGAAAGAGTATCACCCGAGCCGCAGAAAAGCTGTTCTTAACCCAGTCCGCCCTGAACCAGCAGCTGAAGAAGCTGGAAGATGAGCTTGGCACGCCGCTCTTTATCCGCACACGCTCGGACTGGAGGCCTACGCCGGCCGGCCTGGGGAGCAGACAATCATCTGACGCGCCGGTGATCGACCTGGCCAGGTTCAGCGCGGACTCGTTCATTCAGATCGCCCAGTCGTCCACGATGTACCAGCTCTGCCAACGGCTTTTTGCCGAGGCCGGCTTCGAGCCCCACGTCCTGTTTTACACCATCAGCAATGTGAGCAAATACCGCATGGTCATGGCCGGGATCGGCTGCGCGCTGCTCCCCGCCGTCTTCGCCGTTCCAAACGAAAATGTGGTCTTCTTTCGCCTGCGGCAGCGCCCGTTCTGGGAGATCACCATGTGCTGCCGGAAAAATGCCTATCTAAGCGCAGCCGAAAAAACCTTCCTCGAGCTTTGCCGGCTCTACTGGAAGGCACAATAGTTTTCACTTTTCTAAGATTTTCTTTATAGATTTTATAAATTTTACATTCTGCCGCCACATTTAGGACATATTTGCCCGTTATACTGATGACAGTTGCCTAGGAGGCAACGGTTTGAAAAGCTTTTTCATACTCATGCCGGATGGCAACCAGGCCATCCGGCCCCCTAAACATTTTCTTATTTATACCTACCATTCCCAGAGAAGGCATCAGCCCGGCGGCTGATGCCTTCTTGCGTTGCCCTGTTCCTGCCCTGGCCCGGGCTTAAAGCGGATGGATCAGGAGTCCGCTCCTGAGCTTCGGTTCAAACCAGGTAGACTTTGGCGGCATCAAAAGCCCGGCGTCCGCCACCGCCAAAAGCTCACCGATCGAGGTCGGGTACAGAGAAAACGCCGCTCCCTGCCCTTCATCCGCCCGGCGCTCCAGCTCTTTCAGCCCGCGTATCCCGCCCACGAATGCAATCCGGCTATCCGTCCTGGGATCCCGGATGCCAAGGACCGGTCCAAGCAGGGCGTCCTGGAGGATCGATACGTCCAGCCCCCGCACCGGATCCGCGCTGCGAAGCGCCTCCTTTGCGGTAAGCCGGTACCAGGCGCCGTCCAGGTACATGCCGAATTCCCCCTTCTGATCCGGCGCATACGGTTTTTCCCCCATCTCGCTGACGGCAAATGCCCGGGAAGCCTGCCGCAGAAATTCATCCTTCGTCAGGCCGTGCAGATCCTTCACCACCCGGTTATAGGGCAGGATCCGAAGCTGTTCATCCGGAAACAGCACGGAAAGGAAATAGTTGAAAGGTTCCTCTCCCGTCCATCCCGGATTTTCCCGGCGGCGTTTTAAGCCCACCTTTACCGCGGAGGCCGCCCGGTGATGGCCGTCGGCAATATACGTGGCCGGTACCTCGGCAAACGCCCGGGAAAGCCTGGATACCAGCCCCGGAGCCGCGATCTTCCACACGCGATGCTCCACGCCGTCCTCCGACACGAACGCATAAAGCGGCGTCCCGGTGCATACCTGCTCTACGATGCGGTCGATCTCTTCCCGTTTCCGGTAAGCCAGGAAGATGGGGCCGGTGTGGGCATTGACGGTATCCACATGGCGGATACGGTCGATCTCCTTATCCTCCCTGGTATTTTCATGTTTCTTTACCACCTGGTTCAGATAATCGTCCACGCTGCTTAAGGCTGCGATTCCCGTCTGGCTCCTTCCTTCCATGGTCAGACGGTAAACATAATAGCAGGGCGCATCGTCCCGGATAAAGGTTCCGTCCGTCATCCTCTCCTGAAAAAGCGCCCTGGCTTTTTCATAAACACAATCCGCGTAGGTATCCACCTCATCCGGAAACGCGGTCTCCGCCCGGTCGATCGCCAAAAACGACAGGGGCTCCTCTTTTACGGCAAGAAAAGCCTCCTTCCGGTCATATACGTCATAGGGCAGCGCCGCTACGCGTGCGGCCAGTCCTTGGGCCGGCCGCACGGCGCAAAACGGTCTTACATCCGCCATTCTTTCGTTCTCCTTTCACGCCCCGCCCGGGCACGGGGATGCCCGCCCGGCGGCGGGCATCCGTACGGCATCACTTTACTTCGCGCACCCGCAGCACACCTTTGATTTCTCTCAGCCGTTCCACCACGGCCGCCTCAGGACGGCTTTCCAGATCAAGAAGCGTATACGCATACTGATCCCGGCTCTTATTGGTCATGTCGGAGATATTCACATCCTGCGCCGCCAGGATCCCCGTGATCTGCCCGATCATGTTGGGGATATTCCGGTGCAGGACGGCGATCCGGCTGGCCGTCCGGCAGACGCCCATATCGCAGGCCGGGTAATTGACGGAATTGCGGATGTTGCCGTTCTCCAGATAATCCATCAGTTCCTTCACCGCCATCACCGCGCAGTTATCCTCCGACTCCTCGGTCGAAGCGCCCAAATGCGGGATGGCAATGACGTTTTTCATGTTTACGGAGCGCGGATTGGGGAAATCGGTAATGTAGCGGTGTACCTTTCCCGACTCCAGCGCTTCCGCCATGGCCTCGTCGTCCACCAGAAGGTCCCTGGAGAAATTCAGCACCACCGCGCCGTCCTTCATCGCGGCGATGGTGTCCTGATCGATCATCTTCTTCGTGGAATCCAGAAGCGGCACATGGATGGTGATGTAATCACATTCCTGATAAATGGTATCCGCCGATGTGATGTGCTTTACGTCCCGCGAAAGCATCCACGCGCCGTTGACCGAGAGGAACGGATCATAGCCGTACACCTCCATGCCCAGCGCGGCCGCTGCGTTGGCCACTTCCACGCCGATGGCGCCCAGACCGATGACGCCCAGCTTTTTCCCCCGGATCTCATGTCCGGCAAAGGCCTTCTTTTTCTTTTCCACCGTCTTCGCGATATCCGGGTCCTTCGCGTTCTCCCGGCACCAGATCACGCCCTCCACGATATCCCGGGAGCCGAGCAGCAGGCCGGCGATGATCAGCTCCTTCACGCCGTTTGCGTTGGCTCCCGGCGTATTAAAGACCACGATGCCCTTTTTGGCGCAGACATCCAGCGGAATATTATTCACGCCGGCTCCTGCCCTTGCCACGGCCAGCAGCCCGTCCGGCAGCTCCATCTCATGCATGGACGCACTGCGCACCAGGATCCCTTCGGCCTGGGCTGCGTCGTCCGTCATCGTGTAGTCGTCCGTCAGCAGATCGATCCCGTATCTGGAGATCGGATTTAAGCAATGCAGTTTCATGGCGATCATCTCCCCTGATTATTTCGTGTGCTTCTCCTCAAAATCCCGCATAAAGGCCACCAGCTTCTCCACGCCTTCGATGGGCATGGCATTGTAGATGCTGGCGCGCATGCCGCCGACGGTGCGGTGGCCCTTTAAATTCTCAAGCCCCGCCATCTTGGCTTCTTTAACAAACTGCGCATCCAGCTCTGCGTCGCCGGTGACAAAGGGCACATTCATCAGCGAGCGGTCCTTCTTTACCACCGTCCCTTTAAACAGCCTGCTCTCGTCCAGGAAATCGTAGAGGATCTTTGCCTTTTTTTCGTTATACGCCTGCATCGCCTCCAGGCCGCCCCTGGCCTTCAGCCACTGAAACACCTTGCCGCAGATATAGATCCCGTAACAGGGCGGGGTATTGTAAAGGGATTTCGCGTCGGCATGGGTCTTATAACGGAGCATCGTGGGCGTACCGGGAAGCACATCCTCCCTGATCAGATCCTCGCGGATGATCACGATCACCACACCGGCCGGCCCGATATTCTTCTGCACGCCGCCGTAGATCACGCCGTATTTTGTCACATCAACCGGCTCCGACAAAAAGCAGGAAGACACATCCGCCACCAGGGTCTTTCCTTTCGTATTGGGGAGCTCATGAAAAACCGTCCCGTAGATTGTATTGTTCTGGCAGATGTACACATAGTCCGCGTCCTCGTCAATGGGAAGGTCGGAACAGTCCGGTATGTAGGAAAACGTCTTATCCTCGCTGGAAGCGATAGCATTGGCCTTTCCGTAAAGCGCCGCCTCTTTCCAGGCCTTCTTCGCCCACTGACCGGTGATGATGTAATCGCCCACCCGGTTTCGGAACAGATTCATCGGGATCATGGCAAACTGCTGGGAAGCGCCGCCCTGAAGGAACAGGACCTTATAATGATCCGGGATATTCATCAGCTCCCGCAGATCGTTCTCCGCCGCATCGATGATCCCCTGGAACGCGCTGGAACGATGGCTCATCTCCATCACCGACATCCCCGTCCCCCGGTAATCTAACATCTCCGCCGCCGCTTCTTTCAGCACTTCCTCCGGCAGCACCGCCGGGCCTGCAGAAAAATTGTATACTCTGCTCATTCCTATTCCCCCTTCTCGGTTCTTCAGTTCGTTGCATCCGGTTGCCCGCCGCCGTGATGCGCGGCGCGTTTATCTGATCTTTAGATCCGTATCGTCAAAGGCCGCCTCGATGGGCGCTCCCGCCGGCACCATGGGGAATACCTTGTCATCGCAGTTGATCTGACAGTCGATGACGCAGGGGATGTTCAGGGCGATGGCCTCTTCCAGCACAGGCAGGAATTCGTCTTTCTTCGTCACCCGGTACGCTTTCGCACCCATGGCCTCCGCCACTTTCACAAAATCCACCGCGTCATTCAGGATCGTCTGAGAGTAGCGCTTGCCATAGAACAGCGTCTGCCACTGGCGCACCATGCCCAGCACGTGATTGTTGATGATCACTTCGATGATCGGGATGTTATAACGGGTGGCCGTGGCGATCTCATTCATGTTCATGCGGAAGCAGCCGTCGCCGGCCACATTGATGACGATCTTATCCCGGCAGCCCATCTTCGCGCCGATGGCCGCGCCAAGGCCGTAGCCCATGGTCCCCAGACCGCCGGAAGTCAGAAGCGTCCTGGGATTTTTGTATTTATAGTACTGGGCCGCCCACATCTGGTGCTGTCCCACGTCCGTCACGATGATGGCATCCTTATCTTTCGTTGCCTCGTAGATCTGTTCGATCACGTAGGGGCCGGTCAGCACGCTCTTATCGTAGCGAAGGGGGTACATATCCTTCATGCGCTCGATGTGCGCCACCCATTCCTCGTGATTAATGGGATCAAGGCGGGCATTCAGCTTCCGGAGCACCACCTTCACGTCGCCGATGACGCAGGCGTCCACCTTAATGTTCTTATTGATCTCCGCGGGATCCACATCGATCTGCAGGATCTTTGCGTTCCTGGCAAACTTTGACGCGTTGCCGATCACCCGGTCGCTGAAGCGGGCCCCGGCCACGATCAGCAGATCGCACTCCGTGATGCCGAAATTCGAGGTCTTCGTCCCGTGCATGCCAACCATACCGGTATAGAGCTCATCGGTGCCGTCGTAGGCCCCCTTGCCCATCAGGCTGTCCGCTACCGGCGCCTGGATCTTCTTTGCAAAGATACGCAGCTCCTCCGACGCGTTGGCGATGACCGCGCCGCCGCCCACCAGGATAAAGGGCTTTCTGGACGCCCGGATCATCTCGACCGCACGATCCACGGCCTCCTCGGTGATGGTGTCGGTCGTCCGCTCAATGGGCGCCGGCGCCTGATATGTATACTCGCAGCTGGCCTCGGTCACATTCTTTGTGATGTCTACCAACACCGGGCCGGGACGGCCGGTCTGGGCGATGACGAAGGCACGGCGGATCACGCCGGCCAGCTGGTTTACATCTTTTACGATAAAATTATACTTGGTGATCGGCATGGTAACGCCGGTAATGTCGATCTCCTGGAAGCTGTCCTTCCCCAGCAGGCTGATCCCAACATTGCAGGTAATGGCGACCAGCGGGACAGAATCCATGAACGCCGTCGCGATGCCGGTGACGAGATTCGTGGCGCCGGGCCCGGATGTCGCCAGGCATACGCCCACCTTTCCCGTGGCTCTGGCATAGCCGTCCGCCGCATGGGACGCCCCCTGCTCATGGGAGGTCAGGATGTGCGTGATCTCATCCTGATGCTTATATAAGGCGTCGTAAATGTTTAAGATCGAACCGCCGGGGTAGCCAAAGACCGTATCTACTCCCTGCTCCTTCAGACACTCGATTACAATTTCCGCTCCGGTTAAACTGCTCATACACTCTGCTCCTTTCCTGGAACTTTAAGCACCGCTCCCTTGTCCGCGGAGGTCACCAGGGAAGCGTAGCGCGCCAGATAGCCGGTGAGTGCCTTCTGCTCTCTGGGCTTCCATTCCGCCTTCCTTAGTGCCAGCTCCTCATCGGGTACCTTTAATTCCAGTTTATTTGCGTCAATATCGATGGAAATGATATCGCCTTCCCGCACCAGGGCAATGGGGCCGCCCAGCGCCGCCTCCGGCGAACAGTGGCCGATGGAAGCGCCGCGGGAAGCGCCGGAGAACCGGCCGTCCGTGATCAGCGCCACCGTAGAGCCCAGACCCATTCCGGCAATGGCCGAGGTGGGGTTTAACATCTCCCGCATACCGGGACCGCCCTTGGGGCCCTCGTAGCGGATCACCACCACGTCGCCCTCCACGATCTTCCCGCCCTTGATCGCGGCGATCGCGTCTTCCTCACAGTCAAACACCCTGGCCGGGCCCTCGTGCTTTAACATCTCCGGCGCTACGGCAGACCGCTTGACCACCGCGCTGTCCGGAGCCAGGTTGCCTCTTAACACGGCGATGCCGCCGGTCGCGCTGTAGGGATGGTCGATGGGCCGGATCACTTCCGGATTCCGGTTTACCGCATCCGCGATGTTCTCGCCGACCGTCTTTCCGGTGACCGTCATGCAGTCCAGGTCCAACAGCCCCTTCTTGCTGATCTCCTTCATGACCGCGTAGATGCCGCCGGCTTCATTTAAGTCCTCCATGTACGTGGGGCCGGCCGGGGCCAGGTGGCACAGATTCGGCGTCTTCGCGCTGATCTCGTTAGCGATATCCAGGTTTAAATCCACACCGGCCTCATGGGCGATGGCCGGAAGATGCAGCATACTGTTCGTGGAGCAGCCCAGCGCCATGTCCATCGTCAGCGCGTTGCGGAAGGCCGCTTCCGTCATGATATCCCTGGGACAGATCCCCTTCCGGTACATATCCATCACGGCCATGCCGGCATGTTTTGCCAGTTTGATCCGGTCCGAATACACCGCGGGGATGGTGCCGTTGCCCCGAAGGCCCATGCCCAGGACCTCGGTCAGACAGTTCATGCTGTTGGCCGTATACATGCCGGAGCAGGAACCGCAGGTAGGACATACATTATTTTCAAATTCGGTCACATCCTCCTCCGTCATCGTTCCGGCCGTGTAAGCGCCCACCGCCTCGAACATGCTGGAAAGGCTACGTTTCTTTCCCTTCACATGACCGGCCAGCATGGGACCGCCGCTGACGAATACGGTGGGGATATTGATGCGGGCCGCTGCCATCAAAAGCCCGGGCACGTTCTTATCGCAGTTGGGAACCATGACCAGCGCATCAAACTGGTGCGCCATCGCCATGCACTCCGTGGAATCGGCGATCAGATCTCTGGTCACCAGCGAGTACTTCATCCCCACATGCCCCATGGCAATGCCGTCGCACACGGCGATCGCCGGGAAGACCACCGGGGTCCCTCCCGCCATCGCCACACCCAGCTTTACCGCTTCCACGATCTTATCCAGGTTCATATGGCCCGGTACGATTTCATTGTAAGAGCTGACGATGCCTACCAGAGGCTTTTTCATCTCCTCCTGCGTCATTCCCAGCGCATGGAACAGGGAACGATGGGGAGCCTGCTGCATCCCGCATCTGACATGATCACTTCTCATCTGTTTTTCCTCCTGCCGCTATCACTTATTTTACGATCCGCTCTGCGATCAGATCACCCATCCGGCTGCAGCTTACCTTCACGCAGCCCTCGCGGTAAATGTCGCCTGTGCGGAAACCCTCGGTCAATACCTGCTTTACTGCCTTCTCCACCGCGTCGGCCTCCTGATCCAGATCAAAAGAATACCTTAGCATCATCGCTGCCGACAGGATGGTCGCGATAGGGTTGGCCACGTCTTTGCCCGCGATATCCGGCGCGGAGCCGTGGCTCGGCTCATACAGGCCGAATTTCGTCTCGTTCAGGCTGGCTGACGACAGCATGCCGATGGAGCCTGTCACCATACTGGCCTCGTCGGAAAGGATGTCCCCGAACATATTCTCCGTCAGAATCACGTCGAACTGGCCAGGATCCCTCACCAGCTGCATGGCACAGTTGTCCACCAGCATGTGCTCAAGGGTGATGTCCGGGTAGTCTACGGCCACCTCCTCCACCACCTTTCGCCAGAGTCTGGAGGAGTCCAGCACATTGGCCTTGTCCACGCTGGTGACCTTGCCCCGGCGCTTGCCGGCGATGTCAAAGGCCCGCTTTGCAACGCGGCGGATCTCCTCCTCGTTGTAGACCAGGGTGTCGGTGGCGGTGCGA
>CAYRMW010000030.1:0-30241 GCA_964425595.1 uncultured Lachnospiraceae bacterium | reverse complement strand
GCGGAGAGTAGGGATGCATTCTGGTAAAAGTGCGCCGGTGCGTCCGGAGAACACGGAAAAACGGTTGACATTTGATAGAGGAAAAACTATAATTATGTAAGCTTTAAGTCGGGATGCGCTTTGCCCTGCTGCAGACGGCAGGCAAAGCGGGGAACTTAAGAGCGAAAAAGAGGAGGAATTATTATGAAAAGAGTAGTAAGTCTTGGCCTGGCGGCTATGATGACGGCTTCTCTGGTCGCGTGCGGAAGCAGCAGTAGCAGCACTTCCGATACCGATACCACTGCAGCCGCGGCAGATACGGCGGAGGATTCCGCGGAGGTATCTGAGGAAGAGGATGCTTCATTGACGGACGGAGGTACGTTCAAGATCGGTGTGATCGGTCCGCTGACCGGTGACAACGCGGCATACGGACTTGCTGTACAGTACGGCGCGGAGCTGGCTGCGCAGGAGATCAATGAGGCCGGCGGCATCAACGGCGCCATGATCGAGCTTCAGGCACAGGATGATGAGGCGGACGCGGAGAAGGGTGTTAACGCATACAACACCTTAAAGGACTGGGGGATGCAGATGCTGGTGGGTTCCACCACTTCCGGTTCCTGTATTGCGGTAGCCGCGGAGAGCTATGCGGACAATATGTTCCAGATCACCCCTTCCGGTTCTGCGGAGGAGTGCGTGGAGAATCCCAACGTGTTCCGTGTGTGCTTTTCCGATCCGGAACAGGGAACGGCATCCGCACAGTATATCGGCGAGCATAACCTCGCGACCAAGGTAGCCATTATCTACGATAGCTCCAGCGTGTACTCTGACGGTATCCGCGAGAACTTCGTCGCTGAGGCGGCTAACCAGGGCATTGAGATCGTTGCCAGCGAGGCGTTTACTTCTGACAGCAAAACGGATTTCTCCGTACAGCTGGACAAGGCGAAGGAGGCCGGCGCGGAGCTGGTATTCCTGCCTATTTATTACCAGGAAGCTTCCATCATCTTAAAACAGGCTGCGGATAAGGAATTCAGCCCCATCTTCTTCGGATGCGACGGCATGGACGGTATCCTGACGGTAGAGAACTTTGATACGTCTCTCGCCGAGGGTCTGATGCTGCTTACCCCGTTCGCGGCGGATGCTGAGGACGCGCAGGATTTCACGGCGGCTTATGTAGAAGCCTATGGCGAGACGCCGAACCAGTTCGCGGCGGATGCTTATGACGCGATGTACGCGATCAAGGCCGCAGCGGAGACCGCAGGGATCACGCCGGATATGAGCGTTTCCGACATCTGCGATGCCATGGTAGTTGCGATGACGGAGATCTCCATTGACGGACTGACCGGAACTGCCATGACCTGGGACGAGTCCGGTGAGCCTGAAAAAGAGCCCAAGGCAGTGATGATCGTAGACGGCGTTTACGTAATGCAGGACTAGGCTGCTGCCACTTAAGATAAGAGTATATGACCCAACAGAGGGTTGTCCGGCGGACAGCCCTCTGTTTTGTAAACAGGAAAACCGCAGCGGTTCAGAGATGCATGCTGAAGCACTGCAATCAACGCAGAGAGGTGAATGTATGAGCTTCCTATCTTATTTAATTAATGGAATCAGCCTTGGCAGTGTCTACGCGATTATCGCCCTTGGCTACACGATGGTATATGGAATTGCTAAAATGCTGAATTTTGCGCATGGGGACGTCATCATGGTCGGCGCATTTGCGGCCTTTACCGTGATCAGTACCATGGGCGGCAGTTCGATCGTGGGCATCCTTGCGGCAATCGTGGTATGTACAGTGCTCGGCGTGGTTATTGAACGGGTTGCTTATCGTCCTTTGCGCGAGGCGTCTCCTCTTGCCGTTTTGATCACGGCGATCGGCGTCAGTTATCTTCTTCAGAATGTGGCGCTGCTGATTTTTGGTTCCAATTCCCGACAGTTTACTTCTGTGGTCAACATCCCGGCGTTAAAGCTGGCGGACGGCCAGCTGTCGATTTCCAGTGTGACGATCGTGACGATCATTTCCTGTATCGTCATTATGATCGTGCTGACCACCTTTATTAACAAGACAAAAATGGGACAGGCTATGCTGGCTGTTTCCGAAGATCGGGGCGCGGCTACCCTGATGGGCATCGATGTGAACCGCACGATTGCCGTGACGTTTGCCATCGGTTCCGCTCTGGCCGCTATCGCCGGCGTTCTTCTGTGCTCCGCCTATCCGTCCCTTACTCCATACACCGGTTCCATGCCGGGCATTAAAGCGTTCGTAGCCGCGGTGTTCGGCGGCATCGGCTCCATTCCCGGCGCCATGATCGGCGGCATCATCCTGGGGGTCATCGAGAATCTGTCCAAGGCGTATATTTCTTCCCAGCTGTCGGATGCCATCGTATTTTCCGTGCTGATCATCGTGCTGCTGGTGCGTCCCACCGGCATTTTGGGCAAGAAGATCCAAGAGAAAGTGTAGGTGCTAAGATGAAAAGAAAACAGGGACAAAATAAGACGATCATGCAAAACGCGATTACCTACGGCCTTGTGATCGGATTCTGGGCGGTGATGCAGATCCTGGATATGAGCGGAAACATGTCCAGCCTTTTGAATGGACTTCTTGTGCCGATCTGTACCTATGTGATCCTGGCGCTGTCGCTGAACCTTACGGTCGGCATCCTGGGCGAGCTGAGCCTTGGCCATGCCGGATTCATGTGTGTGGGCGCGTTTTCCGGCGCCTTCTTTACTAACGCTATGGCGGATGTCATTCCCAGTGTGGGCGTCCGGTTTGCGCTTGCTCTGGTCATCGGCGCGGTTGTGGCTGCCATCTTCGGCGTGCTCATCGGCATCCCCGTGCTCCGGCTGAAGGGCGATTACCTTGCTATTGTCACGCTGGCTTTCGGCGAGATCATTAAAAATCTGATCAACGCGTTTTATGTGGGAAAGGACAGCAGCGGCATCCATGTTTCCATGAAGGATGTGGCTTCCCTTAACCTCGACGAGACCGGTGAAGTGATCATCAAGGGCGCGCAGGGGATTACCGGAACGCCGAAGGCATCCACTTTCCTGATCGGCATCCTGCTGATCCTCCTTACTTTGTTTATTGTCCTGAATATGATCAATTCCAGGACGGGTCGCGCGGTCATGGCGATCCGCGACAACCGGATCGCGGCGGAGTCGGTGGGGATCAATATCACCAAATATAAGCTTCTGGCCTTTTCGGTTTCCGCTTCCATGGCAGGCGTAGCCGGTGTTCTTTACGCCCACAACCTGTCCAGCCTGGCGGCAACGACAAAGAATTTCGGCTACAACATGTCCATTACGATCCTGGTGTTTGTCGTACTCGGCGGCATCGGCAATATGCGCGGTTCCATGATCGCCGCCGTGATCCTGACGGCGCTTCCGGAGATGCTGCGCGGATTGAACAATTACCGTATGCTGATCTATGCCATCGTTCTGATCGTGATGATGCTGTTTAACTCGGCGCCGAAAGCGCTGGAGATGCGTGAGCGGTTGATCGAGATGATCAAACGGAGTGCCAATAAGACAGCGGGGAAGGAGGCGTCCTAAATGGCGGTACTGGAAGTAAAAAATCTGAGTATATCTTTCGGCGGACTGAAGGCCGTGGACGATTTCCGTGTGACGATCGAAAAGGGCCAGCTGTATGGCCTGATCGGCCCAAACGGCGCCGGGAAAACCACGGTGTTTAATCTGCTGACCGGCGTTTACCGGCCGGATACGGGAAGTATTGTGCTGAACGAAGAGAACATTACCGGGAAGAAGACGATCGAGATCAATCGTTCCGGAATCGCCAGGACGTTCCAGAATATCCGTCTGTTTAAAAATATGTCCGTGCTGGATAATGTCAAGGTCGGCCTTCATAACCACCATGTGTACTCTACCGTGACCGGGATCCTTCGCCTGCCCGGTTATTATCGGGTGGAGAAAGAGATGAATGAACGGGCCATGGAGCTTCTGAAAGTTTTCGATCTGGAACAGGAGGCGGAATATAAGGCATCCAACCTTCCATATGGAAAACAGAGAAAATTAGAGATCGCGAGGGCACTTGCCACTGATCCCAAGCTTCTTCTTCTGGATGAACCGGCTGCCGGCATGAATCCAAACGAGACTGCCGAGCTGATGGAAACCATCCGTTTTGTGCGGGACAACTTTTCGATGACGATCCTGCTGATCGAGCATGATATGAAGCTGGTGTCCGGTATCTGCGAGAAGCTGACCGTGCTGAACTTCGGCCAGGTGCTTGCGGAAGGGGAGACCGCCGATGTGCTGAACGATCCCCAGGTGATCACCGCGTATCTGGGAGAATAGGAGGAGAGAGATGGCATTGCTGGAAGTAAAAGGCCTGGAGGTATTTTATGGCGTCATCCAGGCGATTAAGGGAATCTCCTTCGAGGTGAACCAGGGAGAGATCATTGCTCTGATCGGAGCAAACGGCGCCGGAAAGACGACGACGCTCCAGACTATTACCGGACTGATCCCCGCCAAGGCAGGGACTATCACCTACGACGGCAAAGATATCACCAGAATGCCGGGGCACCGGCTTGTGCCGATGGGCATGGCCCATGTACCGGAGGGACGGCGGGTCTTCGCGGAGCTGACGGTCCTGCAGAATCTTAAGCTGGGAGCCTATACCCGGCGCGACAAAGGCGAGGTGGAAGACACCCTTAAGATGATCTATCACCGTTTCCCCAGACTTGAGGAAAGAAAAAACCAGATGGCAGGAACGCTGTCCGGCGGTGAGCAGCAGATGCTGGCCATGGGACGCGCGCTGATGAGCCATCCGAAGCTGATCGTCATGGATGAGCCGTCCATGGGGCTTTCCCCCATTTATGTTAATGAGATCTTTGATATTATCCAGAGCATCAATAAGGACGGAACGACGGTGCTTTTAGTCGAGCAGAACGCGAAAAAGGCGCTTTCCATCGCCAATCGCGCGTATGTTCTGGAGACGGGCACCATCGCCCTGTCCGGCGACGCGAAGGATCTGATGAACAATGATTCCGTAAAGAAAGCATATTTAAGTGAATAAAGGCCGAGGATGGGCTGCGGCTGTCCCGGCGCAGGAGGAGGGATGCTATGAAGCTGGAGTTTATTGGCGCAAATCATGAGGTCACCGGAAGCTGCCATTATCTGGAAATCGGCGGGACCCGCCTGTTTGTGGACTGCGGCATGGAGCAGGGACAGAATGTCTACGAAAATGCAGAGCCCCCCGTCAGCTACAGCGAGATCGACTTTGTGCTTCTGACGCACGCGCATATCGATCATGTGGGCTATCTTCCGTTTATCTATGCCAGAGGATTCCGTGGACGGGTCCTGGCTACGGATGCCACTGCGGATCTGTGCAACATCCTGCTCCAGGACAGCGCGCATATCCAGGAAATGGAGGCGGAGTGGAAAAACCGGAAAGCCCGGCGGGCAGGCAGGCCGGAAGAGCCGCCTCTGTACGAGATGAACGACGCGCTTGGCGTCATCCGGCTGATCGAAGGCTGTCCCTACGGGAAGATCATCCGCCTGACGGATGGGGTGTCCGTCCGCTTTACGGACGCCGGTCATCTGCTTGGGTCGGCGTCGATTGAGGTCTGGGCGAAAGAAGGTGAGACGGAGAAAAAGCTGGTCTTTTCCGGTGACATCGGAAATAAGAACAAGCCGCTGATCCGGGATCCTCAGTATATTCAGGAAGCCGATTATGTGATCATGGAGTGCACATACGGCGACCGTTATCACAAAAAAAATGTTAATTACGAAAAAGATCTGGCCAGGATCATCCAGGAAACTCTGGACCGGGGAGGGAATGTCGTGATCCCTGCCTTCGCGGTAGGACGGACCCAGGAACTGCTTTATTTTATCCGTCAGATCAAGGCGGACAAGGCAGTGACCGGACACGACGGCTTTCCGGTCTATGTAGACAGCCCGCTGGCGGTGGAGGCCACGCATGTGTTTAAGAAAAATATGCTGGACTGCTACGATGACGAGACACGGTCTCTGGTCGAGCAGGGCATCAATCCCATCGATTTCCCCGATCTGCGCCTCTCCATCACCAGCGATGAATCAAAAAACATTAATTTTGACCAGACGCCCAAGGTCATCATTTCTGCTGCCGGTATGTGTGACGCCGGCCGGATCCGCCATCATCTGAAGCATAATTTGTGGCGGAAGGAATGTTCGGTGGTCTTTGCCGGCTATCAGGCCAGCGGGACGTTGGGCAGGAGCCTCCTGGAGGGGGCCTGCGAAGTCAAGCTGTTTGGCGAAACGATCGATGTGCGGGCGCATATTGAACTGATCGACGGCATCAGCGGCCATGCAGACCGGAACGGCCTTCTGGAATGGATCGCTGCTTTTGAGAAGAAGCCGTCCCACGTGTTTATGGTGCACGGGGATGACCAGGTCTGCACATCGTTTGCCGGGGACTTAAAGCGGATGATGGGACTTGAGGCGTCGGCTCCGTTTTCTGGCTCGGTTTTCGATCTGACTGACGGGGCATGGCTCCGGCAAACGGCAGGCATTCCCGTGGAGAAGAAAGCGGCTGCCAAGAAGAAAGCCTCTGCTGCTTATGATCGACTGGTTGCCGCCGGTCAGCACCTGCTGCAGGTGATCCACCGCAACGAGGGCGGGGCCAATAAAGATCTGGCAAAATTTGCCGATCAGATCATGGCTTTATGCAATAAGTGGGACCGTTAAGGACACGGGAGATCACGGCGCGGTACAGGACGGAAAGGGATCTTGTTCATGGGAAAGGTACAGATTTATACGGATGGAGCGGCAAGAGGAAATCCGGAAGGGCCTGGCGGTTACGGCACGATATTGCATTATGTGGATCAGCAGGGCGTGCTGCATGAAAAAACCATGTCCGGCGGCTTTAAGCGTACGACGAATAACCGGATGGAGCTTCTGGCTGCCATTATGGGCCTTGAGGCCCTGAATCGCCCCTGCGAGGTGGAACTGTATTCGGATTCAAAATATCTGGTGGATGCCTTTAATCAGCACTGGATCGATAACTGGACAGCGAACAACTGGAAGCGGGGAAAAAGCGGCCCGGTAAAAAATATTGATCTATGGAAGCGCCTGCTGAAGGCCAAGGCGCCCCATCGGGTCGAGTTTATCTGGGTCAAAGGCCATGCCGGCCATCCGGGAAATGAACGGTGCGATCAACTGGCGACTTCTGCGGCGGATGGGGATTCGCTGATGGACGATCCGGGAATTATTTAAGGAAAGCTTACAAAATATTACGTCTTCCGAATTTCTGTTTTCTTTCACAGCAAGTTGTGTTATCTTTTCCCTAGGAAATTTCGCTGCCGCGGGCGGCGTGTCCGAATTCGATAAAGGAAGGATATCTGTGAAAACAAACCTGAAGATCTGGATTATCATTCTCGTCATGGTGGCGGCGGGAGGTTTGATCACGCGTTTTACCACGGCGTACGTTTCGCAGCTGACCGCCCGCTATGCTGCTGATTCCATGGGAACGGAAGAGACAGCTGCCGTGGAAGAAGTCCCTGCGGAGGCTGCCGAAGAAGAGGACATGGCAGAGCCGGAAGACCCGGATGATGATATCTCTGCGGAGGAGACGACGCAGGTCGGGCCGGTGCGTGCGCGCGCCATCACCGGGCCGGACGGGAACGCTTCGGAAGACGTTGCTGACCAGGCCCCGGAAGCCGCTTCTGCCGACGCGGGGACAGAAGACGTCCAGACCCGGCTGGCGGATATACGTGAGCATCTGACCCAGGTAGAGGCGCAGATCGAGCGACTTCGCGACGCCGATACCGACAGCAATGTTTACAACGTCAGGAATCTGGCGCAGTCTGAACAGAAGATCTGGGAGAGAGAGCTGGATACGGTGTACGATCTGCTGATGGAAACGCTGCCGGAGGACGAGGCGGAGATGCTGAAAAAAGAGCAGCAGACCTGGCTTGAGGAAACGACAAACAAAGCCCGTGAGGCGTCCGGCAAAGTCAGCGGCTCATCCATGGAAAGCGTGGAGTATGCCGCTTCCGTAGCCGAGTCCACCAGAGCACGGGTATATAGCTTGCTGGATACTTACGAGTGAAATGCGCTTTTTGGACGTCACGTCCAAAAAGCGCATTTCTGCTTGAAAATTAAAATCGGCTATGATACCATATATGAGGCTGATTTCGTGCCGGACAGGCAGCAGATGAATTTTGGAGGTAAACAGCAGTGGAAGATTACAGGAATTTTCTTAAATATAGCGAGGCGATCGCGCGGTACCAGGCGTGGAAGGCCTCCGGTCAGGATAAAGAGCGCCCTTTCGGGGTCAATGAACTGAGGGAGTCCTTCCTTTCGTTCTTTGAGAGCAAGGGCCACCTGCGTTTGAAGAGCTTTTCTCTGGTTCCTCATAATGATAAGAGCCTTTTGCTGATCAATTCCGGTATGGCGCCGTTAAAGCCGTATTTTACCGGACAGGAGATTCCGCCGAGGACCAGGGTGACTACCTGTCAGAAATGTATCCGTACCGGCGATATTGACAATATCGGAAAGACAGACCGCCACGGTACCTTCTTTGAGATGCTGGGAAACTTTTCGTTCGGCGACTACTTCAAGACCGAGGCGATCCACTGGTCCTGGGAATTTCTGACCGGGATCGTGAAGCTGGATCCGGAGCGCCTGTACCCGTCCATCTATCTGGACGATGATGAGGCCTTCCGGATCTGGAATGAGCAGGTCGGCATCCCCGCGGAGCGGATCTTCCGCTTCGGAAAGGAAGATAATTTCTGGGAGCACGGTTCCGGCCCCTGCGGCCCCTGCTCGGAAATCTACTATGACCGCGGCGAGAAGTACGGCTGCGGAAAGCCCGGATGCACGGTCGGCTGCGACTGCGACCGGTACATTGAAGTATGGAATAACGTATTTACGCAGTTTGATAATGACGGAAAAGGGAATTATACCGAACTGGAGAAGAAAAACATCGATACCGGAATGGGACTGGAACGTCTGGCTGTCGTGATCCAGGACGTAGACTCCCTCTTCACGGTGGATACCAACCAGGCCCTCCTGACGAAGGTCTGCGAGCTGGCCGGCAAGACGTACAAGGCGTGTCATGAAATCGATGTATCTCTCCGTATCGTGACGGACCACATCAAGTCCTGCACGTTCATGATCTCTGACGGCATCATGCCTTCCAATGAGGGCCGCGGCTATGTTCTTCGCCGTCTCCTGCGCCGCGCGGCCCGTCACGGGAGGAAACTGGGCATCGAAGGGGAGTTCCTGGCCGCTTTGAGCGAAATGGTGATCCAGCTCTCCAAGGGCGGTTACCCTGAGCTGGACGAGAAGAAGGCCATGATCTTTAAGGTGCTCTCGGAAGAAGAGGATAAGTTCAATAAAACCATCGACCAGGGTCTGGAAATCCTGGCGCAGATGGAAAAAGAGATGGAAAAAAGCGGAAGCAAGGTGCTTTCCGGCGCGGATGCCTTCAAGCTGTACGACACATATGGATTCCCGCTGGATCTGACCAAAGAGATCCTCGGTGAAAAGGGGCTGGCCGCGGATGAGGACGGCTTTAACCTGGCCATGAAGGAACAGAAGGAAAAGGCCAGAAAGGCCAGGAAGACGACAAACTACATGGGCGCAGACGTAACGGTCTACCAGTCCATCGACCCTGCCGTCACCTCTGTGTTCGTGGGTTACGACAAGTTAGAAGGCGAAGGCAGGGTGCTGGTGCTGACCACCGAAGAAGAGATCGTGGAGGCATTGACCGACGGCCAGAGGGGCACGGTTATCACGGACGATACGACGTTTTACGCCACGATGGGCGGCCAGCAGGGCGATGTAGGCGAGATCTGCGGCGAAAACGGCCGGTTCAAGGTGGAAGATACCATCAAGCTTCAGGGCGGAAAGATCGGCCATGTCGGCGTGATGCTGAGTGGAATGATCCGGACCGGCGAGACGGTGGAGACCAGGGTCTGCGCTGCGAGTCGTTATGCGACGGCCAAAAACCACAGCGCGACCCATCTGCTGCATAAGGCGCTGCGCACCGTCCTCGGCAGCCATGTGGAGCAGGCCGGCTCCCTGGTTACGCCGGACCGCCTTCGCTTTGACTTTACGCATTTTTCGGCAATGACGCCGGAGGAGATCAGGGAAACGGAAGACCTGGTCAACCGCCAGATCGAGGCTTCCCTTCCGGTAGAAACGGAGATTATGGGGCTGGAAGACGCGAAGAAGACCGGCGCGATGGCGCTTTTCGGTGAAAAATACGGCGACGAAGTGCGTGTGGTCACCATGGGTGACTTTTCCACAGAGCTTTGCGGCGGGACACACGTGTCCAATACCAATGCCATTGCCTGCTTCCGGATCCTGTCCGAAGCAGGGATCGCTGCGGGTGTGCGCCGTATCGAGGCGCTCACCTCTCAGGGCCTTCTGGATTTTTACCGCCGCGAAGAGGAAGAACTGCACGAGGCGGCCAGAGCGGCAAAGACCACGCCGGCCGGGCTGACAGCCAGGATCGAAGCCATGGCGGAGGAGATTCGCAGCCTGCACCACGAGAATGAGAAGCTCAGGAACAAGATGGCAAAGGATTCCATGGGCAATGTTCTCGACCAGGTAAAAGAGATAAAGGGCGTCAGGCTTTTGGCGGCGCGGGCAGACGGCACGGATATGAACGGTCTGCGTACCCTTGGCGACCAGCTGAAGGAAAAGCTTGGGGAGGGCGTAGTCATCCTTGCCTCTGTTGCCGACGGAAAAGTGAACCTGATGGCGACCGCGACCGATGGCGCCATGGCAAAGGGCGCTCATGCGGGGAACCTTATCAAGGGGATCGCTGCCTTAGTCGGCGGCGGAGGCGGCGGCCGTCCCAATATGGCGCAGGCCGGCGGCAAGGATCCGTCTGGCGTGGATAAGGCTCTGGCGAAGGCGGAAGAAGTACTGGGCGGACAGCTGAACGGATAGGGACACAACAGGAAAAATAAAATTCCGGTTAAATTTTTCTTGACGTACCGTAATTTTATGATATAATTACTCCAGTGCAGAAAATACCCAAACAGTTGTATTTGAAGTTTTAAGCACAAATACCACAACTGGAGGGAGGTTAGGTGTGAGCTATGTCAAACGTAATTGTTAAAGATAACGAGAGTCTTGACAGCGCTTTACGCAGATTCAAAAGAAACTGTGCAAAGGCTGGAATTCAGCAGGAAATTCGTAAGAGAGAACATTATGAGAAGCCCAGCGTAAGACGTAAGAAAAAGTCTGAAGCTGCCAGGAAGCGTAAGTACAACTAATACTTATGAGATGAGAGGCCGCAGCAGAGCCGATCCTGTCGGATAAACCGGCAGGGCGGTTTCTGTTGCGGCTTTTTCTGTTGCGTGCCCGCTTCCTTTTCCGGGCGGATTCGAGCCGATTGCCGATTTGGCAGGAATTTAGTGTAAAAAGGGTGTTCAAATCATTGTGAATGATGCTAAAATATGAGGAGGCAGGTCCAGTGGGAGAAAATAGAGCGTAAGAGAGCCCCGTTTCCTCCCGCGGGGCCCTGGCAGATCACAAAGCTTAAGGAGACAGAGAACTTAGAATATGAGCGTAGTGGAGAACATCATTGACATTCCCGTCGAGCATGAGAAGAACGTGTGTGGACAGTTTGACGCATATCTGAAAAAGATCGAGCGGACGCTTCATGTAACGATGGTCAACCGGGACGGCGCCCTGAAGATCATCGGGCCGGAGCAGTCCGTCACCCGGGCCAAGAGCGTATTTAACAACTTAATCGAGCTTTCCCGCCGTGGCAACACCATCACCGAACAGAATGTGGATTATGCCCTGTCCCTGGCATTTACAGAGAGCGACCACCAGATCCTGGAGATCGACCGGGACATCATCTGCCGTACCGCGATGGGAAAGCCGGTCAAGCCAAAGACCATGGGCCAGAAACAATATGTGGATGCCATTCGCAGAAAGATGATCGTCTTTGGGATCGGCCCTGCCGGTACAGGAAAAACCTATCTTGCCATGGCCATGGCCATCCAGGCATTCAAGGATGGAGAGGTTGGGCGGATCATCCTGACCAGACCGGCTATTGAGGCAGGAGAGAAGCTGGGTTTCCTTCCGGGAGATCTGCAGAGTAAGATCGACCCTTACTTAAGACCGCTGTACGACGCCCTGTACCAGATAATGGGAGCGGACAGCTATCTGCATCATTCCGAAAAGGGACTGATCGAAGTGGCGCCCCTGGCCTATATGCGCGGCCGTACCCTGGATAACGCCTATATCATCCTGGATGAGGCACAGAATACCACGCCGGCCCAGATGAAGATGTTTCTGACCCGCATCGGCTTCGGCTCGAAGGTAATCATTACCGGCGATCAGACCCAGAAGGATCTTCCGGCTGGCGCCGTAAGCGGCCTGGATACGGCGCTGCGGGTATTGAAACGGATCGACGACATCGGCTTCTGCTATCTGACCAGCAGCGATGTGGTGCGCCATCCGCTGGTGCAGAAGATCGTGCAGGCCTACGATGATTATGAAACAAAGAACCGGAACAGCGGCCGTCTGACGCGGGGACAGACCAGACGCCGCAGTGATTGACAATGCTTACGAAAGAAAGGGCGAGACCATGACCATAAATATCGACTGTGAGACGGAGGACAGGCTGAAGCTTCCCTACGAGGAAATCATCCGGAACGTGGTATTATCCTCCCTGGAATACGAGTGCTGCCCCTATGAAACGGAGATCAATGTGATCCTTACGGATAATGCTGAGATCCGCAGGCTGAACCAGCTTTACCGCGGCATCGACCGTCCCACAGACGTTTTGTCCTTTCCCATGCTGGAGTACGATGAGCCGTCGGATTTTTCTCACGTGGAAGAGCAGTATGAGGACTGTTTTAATCCTGAGACCGGAGAGTTGATGCTGGGCGATATCGTCCTTTCGGTGGACAAGATCCGGGAGCAGGCAGAAAATTACGGTCATTCCGAAACTAGGGAGCTGGCTTTTCTGGTAGCGCACAGTATGCTTCATCTTTGCGGGTATGACCATATGGATGACGGGGAACGTGAGCGGATGGAGAAACGTCAGCGGGAAATTCTGGAACTTGGGGGTTACCGAAGATGAGAAAAGGATTATCTTGGAAGATCGTCCTGACATTGGCATCGTTGCTGCTCTGCGGATGTTCGCGGGATTACATCGAGGTGGAGACAGTTGAGGCGACGGCCGCGCCCGAGATCATCATTATACAGGAGACGGAAGCGCAGGAGGAAGACGCCGGTTTTCAGGGGATCCTGGATCTTTCTGACCGGACCGCGCAGGACGGGATGGTCCGCAGCTATCTGACCGGCGAGTGGGTTTCGCAGGAAACAGGAAACCGGCGTCCGGTGGCGGTGATGATGAGCAATGATAAGGCGGCGCTCCCCCAGTATGGGATCAACCGGGCCGGCGTGGTTTATGAAGCGCCGGTGGAGGGCGGCATGAACCGCTATATGGCTCTTATCGAAGGATATGACGATCTGGAAAGGATCGGTTCGGTACGGAGCTGCCGGACTTATTATACGTATTTTGCCCTTGAGTTTGACGCGATCTACGCGCATTACGGGCAGAGCACGTTTGCTGTGTCTTATCTTGAGAACGTGGACAATATCAACGGCACCGAGGGGATCGGCAATGTGGCCTATTACCGTTCCAGCGACAAGAAGGCGCCGCATAACGCGTATACCAGCGGCGACCGGCTCAAGGAAGCGATCGAAACGCTCGGCTATTCTTTGGATTATTCGGAGGATTACACGGGGCATTATCAGTTTGCGGACGGGGAGTATGACCTGTCCGAGGAGGAAGGGGCCGTGGCGGCCGTCCAGGTGGTTCCCGGATACACGATCAATGCGCCGACGTTTCTTTACGATCCGGAAGACGGACTGTATCATCGCTATCAGTACGGCGACGTCCATGAAGGCGATGAAGGACCGATCACTGTTAAGAATCTGATTATCCAGTACTGCCAGACGGGATATTACGCCACCACCGAGTACCTGGATATTAATGTACATACATCCGGAGAGGACGGGTATTATTTTACCAATGGCTACGGCATTCCCATTACCTGGGAAAAGGACGGTGAATACGGCGTTACCCACTATTATGGACCGGACGGAAAGGAAATTATCTTAAATCAGGGCAAGACATGGATCTGCATCGTCAGTTCCCGGGATAAAGATAAGCTTGAGATCTATGAAGAACAATCATAAAAGCAGAAAACAGCATAAAACAGGAGGAAAAGACACCATAAAAGAGGCGGGGGCCAATTTTGTGGTCCAGGGAAGCATCCTGGCTGCGGCAGGTATCCTGGTGCGGGTCATCGGCCTGTTCTACCGGATTCCGCTGATGGGCATTATTGATGACCGTGGAAACGGCTATTACACATCGGCATACAGCATTTATTCGATTCTGCTGATCATTTCTTCCTACAGCCTCCCCACGGCGGTCTCCAAGATGGTCTCCGGGAGGATCGCCCGCGGACAGTACCTAAACTCCGTGCGGATCCTGAAAGCCTCCCTGGTCTATGCGCTGGCGGCGGGCGGCCTGGCTGCCGCCGTGATGTGGTTTGGCGCGGATTTCTTTGCCGGGGCCATGCAGATGCCGTATTCCAGCTATGCCCTGAAGACGCTTGCGCCTACGATATGGATCATGGCCTTTCTCGGTGTGCTGCGGGGCTACTTTCAGGGAACCGGGACGATGGTCCCCACGGCGGTGTCCCAGATCATTGAACAGATCATCAATGCTGCGGTCAGCATCGCTGCAGCCTGGATTTTGTTTCAGGAAGGCCTGAAAGCCAATGCGCTTTCCGGAGAGACGGAATATGCCTATGCTTTCGGCGCCGCGGGCGGAACGATCGGAACCGGCGCGGGAGCCCTTGCGGCCCTCGCTTTCTGCCTTTTTCTGATGCTCAGTTACCGCCGTACCCTGCAGCGCAGGTGCCGCCGGGACCAGACCGGCGCGACAGAGAGTTACGGAAGGCTTTCCGCTATCCTGACGATGACGATTCTTCCGATCGTATTAAGCAGCACGGTGTACAACATCAGCACCGTACTGGACAATTTCTTCTTCGGCCAGGGGATGGCTTACCTGGGCCAGAGCGACGCGATCGCCACCGAATGGGGGATCTTCGGCAAGTACCATACGCTGTTTATGATCCCTGTGGCCATTGCCAACGCCCTGTCTTCTTCACTGATCCCCTCGCTTTCCCGCGCGGTGGCCGGCCGGGATAAAGGGCAGGTGTTAGATAAGGTCGCTACGGCGATCCGTTTTTCCATGATGATCGCCATTCCGGCTACGGTCGGCCTGACGGTCCTTTCCGCCCCGATCAATAACCTGCTCTTTCCCAGCAAGAGCGGCGACCTGCTGATCCGGATTACGATGGCCGGCTCCATGGCGGTGACATTCTATTCCCTGTCCACCGTATCCAATGCCATCCTGCAGGGCATCAATCATATGAAGACGCCGCTAAAAAATGCCTCGATCGCCCTGGTCGTCCATGTGCTCCTTCTGCTTGTGATGCTGTACGGACTGAAATTAGGGATCTATGCGGTGATCTTTTCCAATCTCTTATTTGCGCTGCTCATGTGCGTCTTAAACAGCCGGTCCATCAGCCGCTATCTTGGCTACCGGCAGGAATACCGCAGGACATTTATCCTGCCGCTGATCAGCTCCCTCCTGATGGGGGCCGTAGCGTTCGGCGTGTCCGCGCTTCTGTCCGGCATTCTGCCGGATGGCAGGCAGTGGCTGGCTCTGCAGGTCATCGCGGCAGTGGCCGTCGCGCTCATGGTGTACGCGGCCGGACTGCTGCGTCTTGGCGCTGTGGATGAAGTGGAGTTGTACGCGATGCCGGCAGGGCGGCGTCTGGTGCGGATCGCCAGAGCGCTGCACCTTCTGCTATGACAGGAAGGAGATGCAGATGAAGAAACAAGTAGCGGTGATCGGCGGGGGTGCGTCCGGCCTTACGGCTGCCATATGGGCAGCCCGGTCCGGCGCCTCCGTCATCATCCTAGAGCACACGGATCGTGTAGGAAAGAAGATCCTTTCCACAGGAAACGGAAGGTGCAATCTGACCAATGCAAAAATACAGGCTTCCTGCTACCGCAGCGGTGATCCCCAATTTCCCATGGAAGCAATCCGCCAGTTCGGGTGGAAGGATACCCTTCGCTGGTTTTCTTCCATGGGACTTTTATGCCATTGCCGGATGGAAAGCTACTATTATCCCCTGTCCGACCAGGCATCGGCTGTCCTGGATTGCCTGCGGATGGAGTGCAGCCGCCTGGGGGTCGTGATCCGCACCGGCGTGCAGCCGGATGAGATTCGGCCGGTGCGGGAAAGCCGGGGCTTGGCTTATCAGATCCTGACCGATCGGGGTGAAGTGCGGGCCGACGCGGTGATCCTGGCCTGCGGCTCCAAGGCTGCGCCAAATACCGGTTCGGACGGGAGCGGCTATGCACTGGCCAGATCCCTCGGCCACCGGATCATCAAACCGCTCCCGGCCCTGGTGCAGCTGCGCTGCCAGGGAAACCACTACCGGCAGCTGGCGGGCATCCGCACGGATGCCGGGCTGCGGCTTCTGGTCGGCGATCAGGAGCTGTGGCAGGAGCGGGGAGAACTGCAGATCACCGATTACGGGATATCCGGCATCCCGGTGTTCCAGTTAAGCCGGTTTGCTGCCAGGGGGCTGGATGAAGGCAGGAAGGTGCGCGTGATGATTGATTTCCTTCCGTTCATGGACCGGAAGGAAAGCCGGATCTTCCTGGAGAGGCGGTTTGCCGATTTTGGAGACCGGAGCGGCGAAGATTTCTTTACGGGCGTCCTCCACAAAAAGCTGGCGGCAGTCCTGCTGAAAATGTCCGGTATCCGTCCGGATCAGCCGGCATCTTCCGCTAGTTTGCGCCAGCGGGAACATCTGCTGCGCGCGATTAAAGAGTATGAAGCCCAGGTCAGTTCAGTCAATCCCTTCGCCAACGCGCAGGTCTGCTGCGGCGGCGTGGACGTGCGTCAGGTAGACCCTGCCACCATGGAATCAAAACTGAGAGAAGAGCTGTACTTTGCAGGCGAGATCCTTGATGTGGACGGCATTTGCGGCGGATATAACCTGCAGTGGGCATGGTCATCGGGCAAAGCGGCCGGGTGCCGAGCGGCTCAGAAAAGGAGACGGGAATGATACGGATCACACAGGTAAAGCTGCCGCTTGATCATACGAAAGAAGATCTGAAGATAAGGGCGGCGAAGCTTCTTCGGATACCGGATCAGCAGATCCGGGCAGTGCATATCGTCAGGCAATCGGTCGATGCCAGAAAACGGGAGGAGATACGGTATTCCTATGTGCTGGATGTGGAATGCGGACGGGAGGAGACGGTCGTTCGCCGGTGTAAAAACCGCAATGTCTCCATCCGGCAGGATCAGTCTTACCGTTTCCCGGAACCGGGAACGGACATCCTGGACTGTCCGCCGGTGATCGTGGGAAGCGGTCCCTGCGGCCTGTTCTGCGGTCTGATGCTGGCCCGGCACGGATACCGGCCCGTCCTTTTAGAACGCGGCGGCCCGGTAGATGAGCGGACAAAAAAGGTGGAGCAGTTCTGGAAAGACGGAATACTTGACCCGGAGTGCAACGTGCAGTTTGGCGAGGGCGGCGCCGGTACCTTTTCCGACGGGAAACTGAATACGCTGGTCAGAGATCCTGCCGGACGAAACGGCGCGGTCCTGGATCTCTTTGTCCGGTTTGGGGCCGACCCTTCCATTCGCTACGTGAACAAACCTCACATCGGAACCGATGAGCTAAGCCGCATCGTCCGGGCCATCCGCGAGGAGATCATCCGGCTGGGCGGTCAGGTGCAGTTTTACAGCAAGGTGACGGATCTGTTCATCGATGAGGGGAAGATTGTCGGGCTGGAGATCAACGGGGCCCGGCGGATCCCGGCGCGGGCGGTGGTCCTTGCGATCGGGCACAGCGCCCGGGACACCTTCCATATGCTCCTGTCCCGTCAGGTGCCGATGGAGCCGAAGGCGTTTGCCGTCGGCGTGCGGATCCAGCACCCCCAGGAAATGATCGATGAATCGCAGTACGGACGGAAAGCCGCTGCCATCCTGGGTCCGGCAAGTTATAAGCTGACGCATCAATGCGCCAACAAAAGAAGCGTGTATTCGTTTTGCATGTGTCCCGGCGGCTATGTGGTGAATGCTTCATCCGAGCCGGGCCGCCTGGCGGTCAATGGTATGAGCTTCCATGCCCGCGATGGCCGCAACGCGAACAGCGCCCTGATCGTGACCGTCAGGCCGGAGGACTTCGGCAGCGACGGCCCTCTTGCCGGCACCGTGTTTCAGCAGAAGCTGGAAGAACGGGCATACGTGCTGGGGAAGGGGAAGATACCGGTGCAGCTTTACGGCGATTTCCTAAAAGGACGGGTATCGGAAGCGTTCGGCGGCGTATCCCCCGCCTTTGCCGGGGAGACGTCCTTTGCTGACCTGAATGAGGCGCTGCCGAAAGCGGTGTCGGATTCGCTTAAGGAAGGGATCGATGCCTTCGGCCGGATGATCGCGGGATTTGACCGGCCGGACGCGATCCTGGCCGGCGTGGAAAGCCGCACCTCTTCGCCGGTTCGGATCAGCCGGGATGAGCGCATGGAGAGCCAGATCAAAGGCCTGTTTCCCTGCGGGGAAGGCGCCGGGTACGCCGGCGGTATCACCTCGGCGGCGATGGACGGACTGAAGGCCGCGGAAGAGCTGGCCAGACGTTACCGGCCGTCAGCCTGCCCGGATATCCTGACGGATGAGGGTGCGGGGATCAGTTCAGACAAAAAAGATGAATGATTGCGGGGGGAGCGGAAGATGGAGACAGGTTACCGAACCAGATTGAAAGAAAAAAAACGGATCGTGATCAAAGTAGGATCTTCTACGCTGACCCATCCGGAAACGGGCGATCTGCATCTGGCAAAGATCGAAAAGCTGGTGCGGATGCTTTGCGATCTGAAGGGCCGGGGAAGGGATGTGATCCTGGTTTCCTCCGGAGCCATCGCGGCCGGGAGGCAGGCGCTTGGACACCGGAAGCGGCCGGCCACCCTGGCGCAAAAGCAGGCTTTCGCGGCGGTAGGCCAGGCGCGGCTGATGATGGTGTATCAGCGTATGTTTTCCGAATACAACCATACGGCAGCGCAGATCCTTTTGACCAAGCATACCATGATCAGCGACAGTTCACGCTACAATGCCCAGAATACCTTTGAAGAACTCCTGAAGCTTGGCACGATCCCGATCGTGAATGAGAATGACACGGTATCCACATCGGAAATCCCGCATGTGGATACCTTCGGTGATAATGACCGGCTGTCCGCGGTCGTTGCGGCGCTGGTGGGCGCGGACCTGCTGATCCTTTTATCCGATATTGACGGGCTGTATTCCGATGACCCGAAGCAGAATACGGACGCGCATTTCATCAGCCTGGTCACGGAAATCGATACGGAGCTCTTGGCCATGGGCAAGTCTACCTCCGGGAGCGATGTCGGTACCGGCGGCATGTCCGCTAAGCTGTCTGCTGCGCGGATTGCCACAGACAGCGGGACAGATATGGTGATCGCCAACGGAGAGGACGTGGGGATCATCCAGCAGATCATGGATGGCGAAGAGACAGGGACCCTTTTTCTGGCCCATTGCAACCGGGACTTTGATCTGATGGATTATCTGCGCGCCATGTGCTGAAGAAAGGACAAAGGACATGAGACAGGAACAGATTGACCGCATTAACACGTTGTACCACAAATCGCAGGCAGTCGGACTGAGCGAGGAAGAAAAGAAGGAGCAGCAGGAGCTGCGGAGAGAGTATATCGCGGCGATCCGAAGGAGCCTTCGGGGAAACTTAAACCAGATCTCCATTCGGGAAAAAGATGGAACGATCACAGATCTTGGCGAAAAGTATGGAAACGGAAAAGAAGACTAAACAGGAGATCCGGAGGCGTGTGGCGGCACTGCGCCGCCTGGTGACGCCGGCGCAGAAAGCGGAATGGGATCAGGCCATTGCGGCGCGGACACTCAGGCTGGCCAAAGAAGCGGGGCTGATGGACGGGCGTCCGGTTTATCTGTATATGGATATCCGGAACGAAGCGGGGACCGGAGGGATCCTTAAAGAGCTCTGGCGACGGAAGATTCCGGCGGCCCTGCCCAGAGTGGAAGGCCGCCAGATCCGTTTTTACCTGGCCGGCAGCCCGCAAGACCTGGCTCCGGGCGCGATGGGGATCCTGGAGCCGGCCGCCGGCTGCCCGCCGGCGGAATCGCGCGAAAGCCTGGTCCTGACGCCTGGCGTGGCCTTTGACCGGTCTTTGCTCCGTCTGGGCTATGGAGGCGGTTATTACGACCGCTTTTTTCAGGAAGAACCCGCGCATCCGCGCTGGGGGCTGGCTTATGAATTTCAGGTGATTGATGCATTGATTCCGGACCCCTGGGACTGCAGGGTGGACCGGATCATTACGGAGGAGGGAGCATATGACGCTTCAGGAAATTGGACAGAAGGCAAAGGAAGTTTCCCATACCCTTGGGATCATGGGAACGGAAGATAAGAATCGGGGACTGCGTACGGTGGCGGAGGCGCTGATTTCCGGGCAGAACCGGATTCTGGAAGCGAATGAGCGGGATATGGAAGCCGCCAGGAAAAACGGGATGAGCCAGGGGCTTCTTGACCGGCTTAAGCTGACTTCAGCCAGGATCGAAGGTATGGCCGGGGGGCTGCGCCAGGTGGCCGACCTGGAAGACCACGTGGGCGAAGTGCTTTCCATGAAAAAGCGACCAAACGGCCTGCTGATCGGCCAGAAGAGGGTGCCGATTGGCGTGATCGGGATCATCTACGAAGCGCGCCCGAATGTTACGGCGGATGCCTTCGGCCTTTGCTTTAAAAGCGGGAACGCGGTGATCCTGAAAGGAGGAAGCGATGCCATCCATTCCAATCGCGCTATCGTGGAGCAGATCAGGAGGGGACTCTCCGAAAGCGGACTTCCGGCGGATGCGGTCCTTCTGATCACCGATACGGACCGGGCCGTGACCCGGTCCTTCATGCGGATGAATGCGTATGTGGATGTCCTGATTCCCAGGGGCGGCGCCGGCCTGATCAGGACAGTGGTCGAAAACAGCACCATTCCGGTCATTGAGACCGGGACGGGAAACTGCCATGTATACGTGGACGCGACCGCGGATCTGTCCATGGCGGCGGATATCGTGTTCAACGCGAAGACGCAGCGCATCGGGGTGTGCAATGCCTGCGAGTCCCTGGTGGTTCATAAGGAGGCAGCCGGCCGTTTTCTGCCCATGCTCCGGGAGCGCCTGGCCCCAAAGCAGGTGGAGGTCCGCGGCGACGCGCGATCGTGCGCGATCGAGCCGTCCTTTACCCCCGCTTCCGAAGAGGACTGGGGAACGGAATATCTGGACTATATCCTTTCCTGCCGGATCGTCGATTCCCTGGATGAGGCGATCGACCACATCAACCGCTACAGCACAGGGCACTCGGAATCCATCGTGACCAGGGATTACGAAAGCGCCCAGCGCTTTCTGAATGAGATCGATTCGGCGGCGGTTTACGTGAACGCGTCCACCCGGTTTACCGATGGAGCTGAATTTGGTTTTGGAGCGGAAATCGGCATCAGCACCCAGAAACTCCACGCGAGAGGTCCGATGGGCCTGAAAGAACTGACGACAACAAAATACATCATTTATGGAAATGGACAGGTACGGCCCTGAAAACATCAGCTGGAGGAGCTGACATGTGGCTGACGCGGTGGAGAGCGTGATCATAAAAATGCCTGCCCCACGTCCCCGGACAATTCTGTACCTGAAGTGGATAATTTTATATAGCGCAGAAGTCAAAAAAAAACTATAATTTTCTATTATAGAAACACAAAAGGGGGATATTGGTTGTCAACTCGCGATTAATCCCCGAAATGCGCTGCCTGTCGGCCGGGACCGGCAGACGGCTGAATGGTGAAAGGTGGTACGTAAGCATGAAGAAAAGGCAATTGACGATCTGCGCGGTATCCGGGATGATGGCGGCAGGGATGCTGACCGGCTGCAGCGGGAGCAGCAGTTCGTCGGACAGCGCTTCCGCGGAGCTGAATTTCTGGTTTCCGACCTACGCGTCTTCCGACGGCGACCTGACGGATGAGGAGTTCTGGGCGGAAGTACTTGCTTCCTTTGAGGAGGAGAACAACTGCACCGTCAATGTAGAGATCGTCCCGTGGGACAGCTATGAAGAGAAATACCTGACCGGAATCAATTCCAATGACGGTCCGGATGTCGGGTATTTGTACATGGAGATGTTTTATGATTACATCGACATGGGCGCCATCGTAGATATTGATGAGTATTTCACCGACGAAGAGAAGGAAAATTATCTTTACTGGGATCTGGGGAATATCCAGGACGGACAGTACGCGCTGCCGGTCGTTGTCGGCAATCCGCGTCTGCTGCTCGCCAATATGGACATCCTGAACGAGGCCGGAATTACCGAGATCCCTTCAAACTGGGATGAGCTGGTGGAAGCCTGCCAGGCGATCCAGGAGAGCAATCCGGACATCGCGCCGATCATGCAGGACTGGGGCAATCCGCATTACGGTTCCCTGAATGAGATCTTCTGGCCCTATTTCTGGGGCGCAGGCGGAGATATTGTCGATGATGACGGCAATCTTACGATCGATACCGACGCGGGCCTGGAGGCGACAGAGTTCCTCTACAGCCTGATGGAGGATGGATATCTGCCGTCTTCCGCGACGTCCAATGACGATACGGTCGAGCCCTTCAAGAACGGCGAGACGGCCATGATCATCATCGCGTCCAGCAACGCGGCCAAGATCACGGATATCAACTGGGATTTCACGGTCCTGTCCGGTCCGGCGGATACCAGGACCTTTGTGGCGGCGGATTCCCTGGTGCTGTTTGATTCCTGTGAGAATAAGGAGCTTGCCGCTGAGCTGATGAAATATGTGACCAGCGCGGAGGTGATGTCGCAGTTCCATGAGAAGCTGTCCAGCCAGCCGCCGATCACAGCGGATGAGGAGTACGCCGGAGACGAGCGGTTTGCTGCGCTGTTTACCGATGAGGAATACACCGACACCTTCCAGACGCTGCCGGTATTTAAGGGAGCAAGCTCTCTGTATGACACCCTGTTTAAGAATCTGCAGTCCATGATGCTGGGCGAGATGACTCCGGCGGAGGTTTTGTCCACCACCACGGAATATTACAATGAGAATCTGAAATAATCAGAAGTGGCGAATGCGAAGCGGGAGAATTTCATCAGGATTCTCCCGCTTTCTGTAAGATGACGATCTGAACAACGAAGAAAAGAGGAAAAGGGTATGTCAAGAAAAAACAAGGAAGCTTTACAGGGCATCGTCTATGTTCTCCCCAGCTTTATCCTGATCATGATCTTCTGTATCGTGCCAATCTTTATGTCGGCCTATTTCAGCTTTACGGAATATAATATTATGAATCCGCCGGAGTTTGTTGGCCTGAGCAACTATATCCAGATGTTCAAAGACAGCTACGTATCCTCAGCGGCCAAAAACACGCTGCTGTATGTGCTGATGACGGTGCCGTTCCAGACGATCCTTTCGCTGGTGTTCGCGGCGTTTATTGCCGAAAAACTCAGTAAGAGCAACGCCGGTCAGTTCCTGCGGTGCGTTATGTTTATCCCGGTGATCGCCTCTGCGGTAACGGCAGGAACCATCTGGCGGATCATCCTGAGCACAGACGGCGGCATTCTGAACAATATCCTGGGGATCTTCGGCATCGGACCGGTAAACTGGCTGGGAAGCACATCCACCTCCCTGCTGAGCATCTGTATTGTCGCAGTATGGAAAAATGTGGGCTATTTCCTGGTGATCTATTACGCCGGCATCATGGGGATCTCCAAGGATCTGTATGAGGCCGCGCGCGTGGACGGCGCGACCACGATCCAGCGCTTCACGAAGATCACGCTCCCTATGCTCAAGCCGATCACCTATCTGGTGGTTACGCTGGGCATTATCTGGTCATTCCAGGTATTCGACCTGTCCTATCTGATGACCGGCGGCGGCCCCGGCTATTCCAGCGTCACTCTGGTCATGGGAATCTACAATGCGGCCTTCCGTCAGTACCGTATGGGTTATGCCTGCGCGATGGCGATGTTCCTTCTTGTGGTGATCTGTATTATTAACGGTGTGGAAAACCGGTTTTTCCAGGAGAAGAAGGAGGCGAAGTAAAGATGGAAACGATGAAGAAAAAGAAAAACTGGACGCTCCTGTCGGTCGTCATGCTGCTGATCCTGATCGTTTTCGCGGCGATCTGCGTTGCCCCGTTTATTTACATGCTGATCATGTCCTTTACGCAGTCGACTACGCTCATGCTCCACTGGGAGGATGTGGACTTTACCGACCTGTCAAATTTCCAGTACGTGCTGGGGAAAAACGGCTTCCTGCGGGCTTTGTGGAACAGTATCGTGGTGACTGTGTGTTCCTGCCTGTTTAACTGCATCATTTCCTCGATGGCTGCTTACGGCTTCGCGAAGAAACGCTTTCCCGGTCAGAAGCTGCTCTATCAGATCTATCTGATGACACTGATGATCCCAGGTCAGGTCACGATGATCCCGGTGTTCATCATCATGAACAAAGCCAATTTGCTGAATACCTATTTCGCGCTGATCGTGCCCATCCTGAACGCTTTCGGCGTCTTCCTGGTAACTTCCTTTATGCATTCCGTTCCGGATGAGCTGTTGGAAGCCGCCAGGGTGGATGGCTGTCCGGACTACCGGATCTTCGCGCAGATCGTGGTCCCGTTGATCAAGCCGGTGCTGATCTCGCTGATCGTATTTACTTTCGTGACCTCATGGAATGACTTTTTATGGCCGTTAGTATCCACATCCACTTCCCGCATGTACACGCTGACCGTTTCTTTGTCTCTGTTAAAAACGCAGTACGCCACCAACTATGGTCTGGTGTTAGCCGGGGCTACGGTATCGTTTGTCTTTCCTTTTGTTCTGTATATCTTCTTACAGAAACAGTTTGTGGAAGGGATCGCGCTGGGCGGCGTAAAAGGGTAATCACGCGTCCGCTTTGGACGGCAAAAAACATTGAATCAAAGAGGGGGAAGAGCAGATGGATCGCTTAATATTGAAAAAAGTTACTTCGATGGAGAAGGTATTGCCCTTTACCGAACCGGCCGGCGAAGGGATGGAGGACATGCTGACGGGGCTTAAGGGAGAGACGGTGTCGTTTCAGATCGCGTTTTTCTGGGATGGTTTCCGCAAATCCCGCGCCTCGGTAAAGGTCACTTCCGCTGCGGGGGAGCATGTGTCCGTGCGCAGCGTGAAGCTGGTGTGCTGTGAGTATCCCACGCACCGGCAGAAGGACGGGGATTATCTGTCCGATCAGCCGGGCTTGTATCCGGATCTGCTGACCGCGATCCCGTCCTGGGGCGTAGATCTCGTACCGGGGCACTGGAGCAGCCTGTGGGTCGATCTGGAATGCAGTGAGGGGATGGACGCCGGCATCTATCCCGTGCGGATCGATATGGTCCGGGAAGATGAGCTGCTGGGCACGGCCATGGTCGCATGGGAGGTGCTGGACGCCAGGCTGCCGGAGCTGCCGGTCCCGCATACGGAGTGGTTCCATACCGACTGTCTGGCCGGTTACTATCATGTGGACGTGTTCAGTGAGGAATACTGGCGGATCGTGGAAAATTTCGTGCGGCTGGCCGTGAAAAGGAAATGCAACATGCTGCTGACGCCTGTCTTTACCCCGCCGTTGGATACGGCGGTGGGAGGCGAACGGCTGACTGTGCAGCTGGTTGATGTCAAAGCAGACGGGGACAGGTATGTATTCGGCTACCGGAATTTTGAACGCTGGGTAGAGATGTGTCTTCGCTGCGGGGTCCGCTACTTTGAGATTTCGCACCTGTTCAGCCAGTGGGGGGCAGCGATGGCGCCCAAGATCATGGGGGAGAAGGACGGCGAGACAGTGCAGCTGTTCGGCTGGGATACCGATGCCGCCGGGCCGGAATACCGCGAATTCCTGCACCAGTTCCTGTCCTCGCTGACACAGGAACTGCGAAAGCTCGGGATCGAAGACAGGACGTATTTCCATGTGTCGGATGAACCGACGGAGGAACAGTTTGCGTCCTACAAGGCGGCCAAAGAGATCCTGGAAAGAGACCTGGAGGGCTATCCGGTGATCGACGCCCTTTCCAGCTATCGCTTTGTGGAAAAAGGCCTTGTCTCCCGTCCGGTGTGCGCGATCGATCACCTGCAGCCGTTTCTGGAGAAACGCCCGGAGAAGCTGTGGGGCTATTACTGTACCGCGCAGTATCTGGATGTGACGAACCGTTTTATCGCGCAGCCCGGTTACCGCACCAGGATCCTTGGCGCTCAGATGTATAAATACCAGCTGGACGGCTTCCTGCACTGGGGGTATAATTTCTACCTGTCGGAGCATTCCCTTTTTCCCATTGATCCTTATCGCTGTACGGATGCGGCGGGCGCTTTCCCATCTGGAGATCCGTTCCTGGTATATCCCGGGAAGGATGGCGTACCCGAGGAATCCATGCGGATGATGTTGATGGATGAGGCGATGAGCGATCTGTGCGCCATGACATATCTGGAAAGCCTGGCCGGGAGAGAGGTCGTGATGTCCTGCCTGGAGCCGGAAGGAGAGGAGACGCTGGGATTAAAAACATATCCGAGGAGCTGCGCCTATATCATGCAGATGAGAAAAAGGATCCATCAGGCGATCCGGCGCTACAGCAGGGGATAGGGACCGCTGCGTCGCGTTTCGGGCAACAAAAAACAGCGGACAGTCATCAGGTTGTCTGCTGTTTTCTGCTGGAAGCGTCCGGGGCGGTCAGGGAAGAGCCGGTCTGCGAAAACCGCTTCACGGAAGAACTGTATTCCGAAGGGGTCATCCGCGTGAAATTTTTAAACTGCAGGGAAAAATACTGGTAAGAAGAATAGCCAAGAAGATCGGCGATCTGTGCATAGTTGTACCGGTTTTCCCGGATCAGCTGCTGGGCGTACTCGATCTTGAGCCGGCTGAAATAGTTGATGACCCCGCAGTGCAGCTTATCGTGGAACAGTTTCTGCAGCTGTGAACGGCCGACCGAATTATCCTTGCAGATCTGCGCCACGGTCATATGTTCGTTGATATGGCAGCAAAGATACTGGATGATCTGGTTCAGGAGCGCGTCGCTGTCCCGATGCAGCATAGGGTGCGAGATCTCCGGCGCGACCGGGGCAAACTGCGGCGTGCGGTAACGGCGCAACAGGCTGATCAGGAGCATCTCCAGCGAAAGAAAGATGATCTGTTCGCCGCCGAATTCCGCGCGGGGGACACGCTCAAGGCAGCTGGTATACGGATTGCCTAACGGGGTACGGAACGCGCGCCGGGCTTCCGAAAGGAGCTGTCCCAGATAGAAGCGTTCCGTCCGGTTGACCGTGATCAGACGATTTTCGAAAAATTTCATGCAGGGAGAATGGCAGGAAAAAGAAACCACGATCAGGTTGGGGGAGGTGACGTCGTCCGCCCGGAGCGCGTGAAACTCATTCGGCTTATGGAAGATCATCTGGTTCGTGGTCAGCGTCAACTCCCTGTCTCCCGCGGTCACGATGATGGTGCCGCTGTCAACACAAAGAAACTCCCAAAAGTCATGCTGTTCCCCTTCGAACACAAAATCTTTCATGTATTCGAAATAGTGGATGGAATAGATATCCCGGATGCGGAGTTCTTCCTTCAATGTAATGTTTTTATAGTCCAGAGGAATCATCTCCTTCCTGTGGTAATGCTGCTGAGGATAGGTGCAAAGATCGATCTGTCGGAATGGGAATATCCGCTGGAAATATTCATCATGCGTAATTATAACCAGAAAATTCGTGAAAATCAAGTGGAAAGGATGAGTAAAGATGGAACGAGTATCAGAAGCGCAGATCAGAGAGGCCATTGCAAATTTTGCCTTTACCGGGGAACCTGAGGCGTATAGGCCGTTTGGGAACGGACATATCAATGACACATTTCTGCTTACCTTCGCAGACGGCGATGGCGGAAAGAAAAGTACGATCCTCCAGAGGATGAACCGGGAGATCTTTACCCGGCCGGAGGAACTGATGGAGAATATCGTCGGTGTGACCGCGCACCTGCGCAAAAAGATCATACAAAACGGAGGCGATCCGGAGCGGGAGACGCTGAATGTGATCCTGTCAAAAGACGGGAAATCCTGTTATCTTGATACCAGGGGAGATTACTGGAGAGCCTACAAATTCATCACCGGCGCGGGCTGCTATGACTGTGTACAGAATCCCGAAGATTTTTACGAAAGCGCGCTGGCCTTCGGCCGTTTCCAGAGACTGCTCGCGGATTATCCCGCGCATACGCTCCATGAGACCATTAAGGGTTTTCACGACACACAGGCCAGGCTGGAGGTCTTTAAACAGGCAGTGGAAGAGGATGTCTGCGGCAGAGCGGCCTCGGTAAGAAAAGAAATCGAATTTGTCCTTTCCCGGGCGGAGATCGCCGGGATATTCGGAAAACTGCAAAAGACCGGGCAGGTGCCCCTTCGCGTGACGCACAACGATACCAAACTCAACAACATCATGATCGACAATACAACCCGAAAAGGAATCTGCGTGATCGATCTGGATACCGTAATGCCGGGCCTTGCAATGAATGATTTCGGCGACTCCATCCGGTTCGGCGCAAGCACGGCAGCGGAAGATGAGCGCGACTTAAGCAAGATATCCTGCAGTATGGAACTGTTCGAGACGTACGTGAAAGGCTTTCTTCGCGGCTGCGCGGGCAGCCTCACAAGCCTGGAAGTTCAACTGCTCCCCATGGGCGCGAAGGTCATGACCTATGAGTGCGGGATGCGCTTTCTGACCGATCATCTTCAGGGCGATCATTATTTCAAGATCCACAGAGAAGGGCATAACCTGGACAGGGCGAGGACGCAGTTTAAGCTGGTGGAAGATATGGAGGCCAAATGGGACACGATGGAGGAGATCGTACAGCGGAATAAGCTGGTTCCATCCACAGCAATCATCTGATGATTTCCTGCGTTTCTGCTATGATGAGAAATAAAAAGGAAAACCGAACGAAAATGACTGCAGGAATGCGGCTCAATTTGCAAAGAAGGTGCTTGCAGAGAGGAGCGGAGAGAAGGCATGAACTCGATAATCATTGATGAAAATAAGTGCATTGGATGCGGACGATGCGTATCAGACTGTCCGAATGCGTATCTTCAGTTGGAGGATAACAAGGCCCATATGGATAGTATAGAATGCATGGAGTGTGGTCACTGCTTTGCTATTTGTCCGGCGGGTGCAATCCAAATGCCAGGATATGACTGCGTAGAAAAGCCCGTTGTTCCCATGACCGAAATTGACAGTGAGACGTTCTTGGATGCCATTAAGAGCCGGAGGTCTATCCGACGGTTTAAAGCGCAGCCTGTAGAAGAGGAAAAGCTGCAAAAAATACTCGAAGCAGGACGGTACTGCCCCACAGGCGCAAACGCACAGAACGTCTTATTTACGATGCTCGGGAACAGACAGGATGAAGCAGAACAGATATGTGTAAAATTATTCCGCAAGGTTAAGAAAATTGGTTCTCCCTTTGTAAAGTTCCTGAGAAAAGCCGAAATCCCGGACGATTTCTTTTTTAAAGATGCACCGGTTGTGATCGTTGTGTCGAGCGAAAGCAGTATCAATGCGGGACTGGCGAGCGCCTATATGGAACTGATGGCGAACTGTTTGGGGCTTGGCGTGCTTTACAGCGGGTTCTTTGTTGTCTGTACAAAACTGAGCAAAAAACTCAGGAAAATGCTGCAGCTTCCCAAAGGACATGAGGTTGTGTCCTGCCTGGTCATCGGGTACACAGATATAAAATATCAGCGAATTGTCCCTCGAAAACCGCCGAACATTAATAACTTATAAAGATTGGATGAAATTGTAACGGTAATCAACGAGAATACAATGCGTAGTGTGGGAATATAGGTCAATGACAGAAGCAGCACCACAATGTCTGTAAACAGGTATGCGTGAGACAGACGCCAGTGGGATATATGTGAAATTGATAAGGCCAGTGCATCGTCTTCACCGCTTGAGCCTCCCTGACGGATAATTATACCAACTCCAACGCCAACAAAAGCTCCGCCTAATATAGCTGCTGCCAATGGATAGGCTGAGAGATCAGGAAGCATTGGCGGGAACAACTCCCATATTTTATAAAATCCCGATACGAACAAAGTTGAGATAAAGGATATCCACGGTATACGACCTTTGCGTAACCAAATTGACGTTTGACAATCAAGAATGGA
>CAYRMW010000029.1:0-30654 GCA_964425595.1 uncultured Lachnospiraceae bacterium | reverse complement strand
ACTATATTACCTTATTAACAATGGCTATTCTTCTTAAAAAGAAGATCTGGTTTAAAATGGACCATTTTCGTTCTTGTGTTCTTTTTATGTTTTCGGGTATTGCTACCGCCTATTTTGATTTTTTGACATATCCTATTGTCGCTTTAGGCTTTCTTTTAATCACCTATTTAGTTATGTGTGATAACAGGAGATTAAAAAACCAACTATTCGATATAGGTTTGTTTTCTGCTACGTGGGTTTTCGGATACTTAGGTATGTGGGTTGGAAAATGGATAACCGTCTCTATCGTTACAAAAGAAAATTTTCTTCTTAAAGCATTGCATAACGTAAGCAATCGAATGTCTGGAGACACCAACGGAATTGCACCAACTGCCTTAAGTACTATACTATCAAATTTAAGAATCCCTTTAGAAACACCCATTATATATCTGTATGTATTAACATTCTTTATTTTAGTCATTATAGGTATTATTAAACGCACATTCAGAATAAAAAGGGAAATAATTCCACTATTTGTGGTTGGTTTGTACCCTATCGTATGGTATAGTTTGGTGAAAAACCACTCTACTGTCCACTCATGGTTTACCTTCAGGAATTATGCAATCTCCGTATTTTCACTATTTTGCATAATGGCTACGTGTTTTGCCAAAAAGTCGAAATCAAACCTATGACAACCGAAAGAAAAGGAGACAATTGACAAGATGCTGCCAGACGAGTTGCTTGCTGATATGAAAATGTCTGAAAAAAACAGAAAAACTATTTTAACATATACTGCAGCTTTCATGTTACCGGTTGCCATTATTCTTTTAGTCATGCTAAGACTGGGGATAACGCCTTTTGGCGATACTTCAGTCTTTATCTGGGATGCAAAATTACAGCACAAGGATTATTACGGCTACTTATGGGATTTGCTTCACGGCAATGCTTCCATTGATTATTCCACGGGCAAATCCCTTGGCGGCAGAATGTTGGGGCTTATCGGATTTTATATTGCAAGCCCCTTAAACATTCTGCTTTATTTCTTCCAGAAAAGTGATATTCCCGTCTTTATGGCGCTGATGATCGTTTTGCGAATAGGGCTTTGCGGTGTCACAAGCCAGTTCTTCATCCGCATCCGCAGCCAGCTTTCCCTGCTGCCTGCCCTTTTCTTTTCCACGGCATATGCCCTTATGGAATACAATGTTTACTACTGCCGTAACGTTATGTGGCTCGATGGCGTTATTATGCTGCCGCTTATCGCCGCGGGCATTTGGAAGCTGATCCGCGAAAATAAAAAGGTGCTGTTATGGATAAGTATTCCTGTTGCAATCTCAGCAAACTGGTACACCGGCTACATGGTTTGCCTTATGAGCGGCCTGTATTTTATTTACGAGTACTTCACGTATACAAATTTCCACCCGATAAAAACATTTAAGGAAAATTGGAAAATCATTTTACGATATGTTTTTACCATGCTTTTGGGTGTTTCTTCCAGCCTTGTTGTGCTGCTTCCCGCCTGTATGGCGCTGATCGGCGGCAAGGCAACGCATAATTCCGTTGGTCTTTCAGGCATTATCCACTTTGACCTGCTCCACTTTTTCAGCGGATTTGAAATAAATGCTGTTGTAAACAAGCAATCAGCACCGGTAATATTCTGCAGCGCAATCATGCTTATTTCTGCTGTCTACTATTTCTTCTCAGAAAATATCAGGAAAAAAGAAAAGCTTACTTCCGCCATTTTCGTGATGTTCCTTATTGCAAGTTTTTGCCTGCAGGATCTTGAGCTGCTATGGACAGCATTTGTTAAAAGCAGCTCATATTATTTCCGCTTTGCGTTTGTTGTGCCGTTCTTTATGCTTGTGCTTTCATGCAGAGCGTGGACAGCAATTGCCAAAAACGGAGTTGAAAAGAAATCGGCAACTTTTAGCGTTATCTCTATTTTAGCTGTATTCTATGTGCTTGAACGATCTGGCGAACTTAACACAGCACCCAAAACAATGGCGCTTTACGCACTGTTTATTGCGGCAACCGGTGTACTTATCGTGCTGTATAAGAGCAGCAAGCGCGCCGCGTTGCTATGCCTTTGCGCTATGCTTGTATTTGAGCTTGGCTACAATTCCTATAAAGCATTCAGCGATTATGATTTAAGCGCCGATGAATTTTCAGACTATGTTGATGAAACGGAAGCGCTCCTTGCCGAGCTGAATGAAAAAGCAGGCGGTGCATTTTACCGGTTTGAGAAAAATGAATCCTATCTCACGATAGCCGATTCCGGCAACACGGTTGCCACCTGCGAATCGCTGTTGTTTCATTATAATAGTATCGAGCATTACAGTTCTGCTTATGATGAAAAAGTTGATGAATTTTTTTCTAAAATCGGATATTCGGACCTGGCTTCACAAAGCGTATTCCTTTGTGAAACCTATTGGAACAGCCCGATGGTGCTCACTGACTCCCTGTTGTCTGTCAAATATGCGGTTCTTTCCGATGATACCTTCGGATATGAAAAGACAGAGATTCTCAGTGAAAACCCATTTGACGGCGATATTTACGAAAACGAGGGGGCGCTTCCGCTTGGATTTAATGTTTCCACAAATGCGTGTAATATTGAATACACCGATAATCCTTTTGAAAACCAGAATCTCCTTGTAAGCGCGCTTACCGGTGAAAACAGAGAGCTCTACCTGACCCCGGACACGGAATTTGAGGAATTTGACGGCGATAACGAGATCTACACCATTACCGCTGTTGCGGATGGACCTCTCTATTTATATATTGATAGCGGCAAAACGCACAACAACCTTTACTCCAAGAACTGCGAAATTTATGTTAATGGAGAAAAACTGCAAAATTGCTGCACACGTTTTATGATGAACACAATGCTGCTCGGTGACTTCTCTGCCGGTGACACCGTTGAAGTTGTAATACGTCATAATACAACCGATATGGACCAACATTCTATCATAACCGCGCAACTTGACACACAGCAGTATGCTGAGGTTATTGAAAAGCTTGCAAGCGGAAGCGAAAGCAATCTGAATATAGACGGCAATATAATCTCAGGCACATATACGACAGATACGGACAGCACCGTTTTCCTTTCCATTCCCTATGAGGAAAGCTGGACTCTTTATATTAACGGCGAAGAGGCGAATATACTGGAGCTGGCGGGCACGTTTATCGGCTTTGAATTAACAGCCGGCACGCATAGCATTGTGCTTGTTTATCATACCCCTGGCTTACGCACGGGAGCGGTTCTTTCTGTTACAGGCATGTTAATATTCCTTGCATATGAAATCATCAGTACAAAAGAAAGGCAAAAAACAGCCGCTGATCTTCAATAAAATTTCAATCTTTTTCTGTTAAAACGGGAGCAGTAAGCGATATTTCAACCGAAAGGAGAAATCAGAAATGAAAAAGGGGATTGCAGCGCTTCTTTCTTTCGCCATGATGACGAGTTTGTGTGCCTGCGGGAACAGTGAAACGTCCACCTCAGAAAGCGTCGCCGCTTCCGAAACGGAGGCAGACGAGCCCTCGCAGGAAGAGGCTTCCGTCGTCTCTGACAAAGAGTATATCGAATCCACTTTGAACCTCGCGAACAATGCGGATCAGGAATGGACCTATGCGGAAAGCGCCGATGCCTGGGTGCTGTCCGTGGTTTCCGCCGTGGCCTATCCGGAGATCGAAGATGAGCAGGGCGTTTCGGTCTGCGTTCCCGGCGCCTACGTTTCCGGTATTGACACCGATGGCGACGGCCTGGCGGACGTCACCGCGGAAAGCTATACGGAAGCCGTCAGGGGATCACTGGTCATCGATTTTGAGGCTGAAGTGACCAGTACGAACGGGCAGGTCTACACGGCCGCCACCGCCCCCGTCATCCTGAACACGGGAGCGGCCGGCTACGGCTCCAGCACCAATACCGCCGCGGCAACCACCTACGCTGCCGAGGGGTATATCAATGTTTCCTGCGGCAACCGCGGTAAACAGGATACGGCCACGGACGAAAACGGGGATACCTATTATACCGGCGATGCGCCCTCCTGCCTGGTGGACCAAAAGAACGCTGCCCGGTTCGTAAAATATAATATCCTGCTGGGCAATCTGCCCGGAAACGTCGACTATTTTGTTTCCACCGGCGGCTCCGGCGGCGGCGCTCACGCAACGATGTTTGCCGCTACCTCTAACCATCCGGATTTTTATGACTATGAAATCGAGGCCGGCGCGGTCGGCGTTTACCTGCTGGATGACGGCAGTTATTCCACCACCGTGACCATCGACGGCGTAGACTACGAGATCTCCGACGGCGCCTGGGGCTGCATCGCGTACAGCGCCATCACCTCCCTGACAGAAGGGGATATGGCTCTGGCCTTTGAATATTACCTGGACACGACTTATGATTTCGGCACATCCTTCCAGGCGCAGCTGGCTGAATATCTGTCCGAAGCCTATATGGAATACATCAACAGCCAGGGACTAAGCGTTGCGGAATCGGCAGTGGGCTTTGATTTAAACGGCGACGGAGATATGGATGACACCATTGCTCTGACGATCGAACATGACCCGGAAGCCTACCCGGAAACCAATGGCTATTACGGCACCTATCTGTATCTGTATCTGGCGGAATTCCAGTCCAATCTCCAGTGGTACCTGGATAACCTTGATTATGCGGAAGGATGGACATGGTTTAATGAAGACGGCAGTGCCATGAGCGACGAAGCGGTCGCGGCCATGACTTCCGCTGACAAGGCGGCCGCCTTTATCGAAGGCCGATACACCAAGAGCAGTTCCGGCGGCATGGGCGAAGGGATGCCCGGCGGTCCCGGTGGTGCAAACGGTGGTCCCGGTGGCACAAATGACGGCCCCGGTGGCATGAACGGCGAACCGATGTCCGGAGAAAATCCCGGTGAAGCGGGCAGCGATACGGGCCGCGGCTTCGCAAACAGCGCGGTAGCGGAGAACAGCACCGGCGATACGATGGATGTGGGCACACCGGACGCGGGAACCACGCAGGCGGCCGGAAGCAGCGTCGATTCTTCGAACTATGCGTCCTATGAAGAAATGAAAGAGGCGTATGCAGCGGATATCGCGGAGATCGAGGCCGGCGACAAATACGGCAACAACATTGTTGAACTGTATAACCCGCTGAATTACATCGGCGCCGAGGAGACCGAAAACCCCACCTGGGTCAGGATCATGATGGGCGCTGCCGAAGGCGATATGTCCCTGTTCGCTTCGCTGAACCTGCAGATCGCGATGCTGAACGCCGGAATCGACGCCGATATCGAATGGCAGTGGGACGGCGGTCATGTTCCGTCGGAAATTTTCAGTGAGTCTTTTGCTCTGTATGTGGACCAGATGTACGGCGAGTATGTCAATGGAAATACCATTGAAACACCTGCTGCCGAAGCGCAGACCACAAACGGAACGGCTGAGGAAGCAGCCGGAACCGATCTGAGCAGCTGGGTAGATTACTCGGATATTGAACACGTGTCCTTTTCGCTGGCGGACGCCGCCGCATACCGGACAAAAGGCGCCAGCAAAGCTGTTCCCGGCTTTGACGTGATCGACTATGGGCAGGAGGATTATGTGTTCGGAAATACGGAACGGGATGCCCGCCACTGGAACCGCACGCTCCTGGAGATTTTTGAGGAGTACGCCGACGTCCTGGAACCCCTGTTCAATCGTTAAATCGCCGCCGCCCGTAAAACGGGCGGCGCGTTGCTGCCCCTAAAGGGGCGTTTGGACTACTCAACCGGACACATAAGACCCTCGTTGTAATGCAGAGGATTGTGCCGTTTTACTCTGCCTTTGTCAAGGTTTGACTTTTGTTCTGCATCGGTCATATTCCAGATAGGCCCCTTTCATGGGGCTCGCCGCCAGCTCAGCAAACAGCCGCAGCACGCCTTTCTGGTATTTTCCGGGCCTTGGTCTCCACCTTGCCCGGCGCTCCGCCAGGATCACGTCCATCTCTTCCGCTGTCTTCCGTTCGCCCTTCACGCCGATGATGTTCAGCTTTCTGGCAAAGACATCGATCTCGATCAGATCATCCGTTTCCACCAGGGCGATCGGGCCGCCGTCCGCTGCTTCCGGGCTGCAATGGCCGATCACCGGGCCGGTGGATGCGCCGGAAAAACGCCCATCGGTGATCAGCGCGATACTGCGTCCCAGCTCCTTATCCGAGGAGATCGCCTCCGAAGTATAAAACATCTCCGGCATGCCGCTGCCTCTGGGCCCCTCGTAGCGAATAAACACTGCATCCCCCTTCTTTACCTCGTGATGCAAAACAGCGGCAAGGCATTCCTCCTCACTGTCAAATGGGCGGGCCCGGAGAATGGCATGGTGCATTTCCTTCGGACAGGCCGTATGCTTGATCACCGCTCCCTCCGGGGCCAGATTGCCTTTGAGGACAGCGATGGAACCCTCCGTACCGATGGCCTGATCGTAAGGACGGATGATGTCCTGCCTGGTCAGATGGCAGTGGTAGCGCACGTTAAACTCCTCCAGCCAACTCGCGCAGCGTTCATAATAGCCGTTTGCCCTCAGCTCATCCAGATTTTCCCCCAGGGTCTTTCCTGTAACGGTCATCACGTCCAGATGCAGATGCTCCCGGATCTCTTCCATGATCGCGGGCACACCGCCCGCATAGTAGAAGCACTCGGCCGGCCACCTGCCGGCCGGCCGCACGTCCAGAAGATAGTGGGCGCCCCGATGCAGACAGTCAAAGGTTTCCCCCGTCACTTCAAGCCCGAGTTCATGGGCAATCGCCGGGATGTGGAGCAGGCAGTTGGTGGAGCCGGAAATCGCGGCATGAACCAGGATCGCATTTTCAAAACTTTCCATGGCAACGATCCGGCTGGGACGCATTTCCTCATGTCCCGCTATTTCCGCCGCCCGGCGGCCCGCCTGGCGGGCATAATCCAAAAGGTCAGGACTGGCAGCCGGCATCAGCGCGCTTCCCGGGAGCGCCAGCCCCAGAGCCTCCGCCATGATCTGCATGCTGGAAGCCGTCCCGATAAAGGAACAGGCGCCGCAGCTTGGGCAGGCATTGCGCTTGGCCCAGTCCAACTCCGCCTGGTCAATTTCTCCCCGTTCAAATCTTGCGCTGTACATTCCCAGCTGCTCCAGCGTCAGCATCCCGGGCCCCGCGTTCATGGTCCCTCCCGGCACCACGACCGAGGGAATATCCACCCGCATCAGGCCGATCAGATTCCCGGGCATCCCTTTATCACAGCTGGCCAGATACACACCGGCATCAAACGGCGTGGCATTGGCATGGATCTCAATCATGCCGGCGATGATCTCCCGGCTGGCCAGGCTGTAGTTGATCCCATCGGTTCCCTGGCTTTCTCCGTCGCAAATGTCCGTGCAGTAATAACGCGCACCGTGTCCGCCCGCTTCCGCGATTCCTTTGCGCACCTCCTCCACAAGGCTTCCCAGATGCGCGCTGCCGGGGTGGCTGTCTCCGGCGGTGCTTTCAATAATGATCTGCGGCTTGGACAGATCCTCAGGCGCCCACCCGGAGCCGAGACGCAAAGGATCAAACTCCGGAGCCATGCGGCGCATTTTCTGACTTATCAATTCCATGATATTCACATCCTTTTATCCCTTTGCTCTCTGCAGGTCGTAGTTAAAGTATATCATGCAGAACGAACAAAATAAATTCCATTTTCCCCTTCCGCCTGACCCGTTTCCATCTGCTTTACTGCGTACGCCTCTTCTTCGCTGACCCGTCCCCCCAACTGCCGGATTAGGTTCCAGAACACCTCCATGGCTGATCGTCTGTCCACAGGTATCGCTGATCGACTTCCCCAATTCGCAGACATTTCCCTTTTAATTTTAGGAATAATTCCCGTACTTACCAATGATAATTATCCACTAACATTAAGGAATCGTACTGTGCAGAAAAATACTGTCGATTCACAAATAAAAAAGTAAGAAAAAGGATAAGAGTGACAATCTCTGTCTATGATAGATGCTATAATAGGCGCAACATCAGTCCTCAAAGACCAGAAACTTTTGAGGTGCCACCTCTAGGACTGCGGCAATATCAAACAGGGTATCTAAAGATAGTGCTTTGGAGATATTAGGAGCCTCCAGGTGTCCAATATATGCAGGAGTTAATCCAACCTGCTCCGCAAGTTCCTCCTGCGTTAGTCCTCGAAGTTTCCGGTAGTAGGCAATTTTCAACCCGATTTGGCGGTATTGTTCAGCGTAGATGGATTTCATGATCGATTCCTCCATATGTACCTATGGTAGCGAATCGTGACAAAAATTGACATGAGTTGACGGATATGTTATCATATCCTTTAGATAGTAATATGTGTTTGTCAGCACATATCTATTTATGGAGGGACGTATTATGGGCGGGACATCGGTGAAATCAGAGCGTTTGCTGCAAATTTATTCACGGTTGGTCAGCGGTGATATTCTCCCCAAAGAGGAATTGGCGCAGCAATTTCATGTCACAGGACGAAGCATTCAGCGTGACATGGAGTCGTTGCGTTGCTTTTTTGCCGAACAGGGTCTGCGACAGAATATTGTCTACGATAAGGGAGAACGCGGCTATCGGTTGGAGCAGCCTGTTCTGCCTCTTCTCAATAACAGCGAAATTCTGGCGGTGTGTAAAATCCTGCTGGAAAGCCGCTCCATGTGCCGGGACGAAATGCTGCCAATACTGGACAAGCTCATTTCCTGCTGTGTACCGGCACGGAGTAAGCGGGCGGTGGCAGAATTGCTGGCAAACGAGAAACATCATTATGTGGAGCCTCACCATGGACAGCATATTCTCCCCGGTCTGTGGGAAATCGGTCAGGCAGTACAGGAGTACCGGGTGATGGAGATTGAGTATACGAGGATGAAAGAGCCCAAATTGGTTCGCCGACGTGTGTTGCCGGTCGGGATCATGTTTTCGGAGTACTACTTCTATCTGACAGCATTTCTGGAGGACAAAGCCACTTTTGAAAACCCGGACGACCTGTTTCCCACCATCTACCGCATTGACCGGATCAAGTCCTTCAACATTTTGGACGAACACTTCAGCGTTCCTTATAAAGACCGGTTCCAGGAGGGTGAATTCCGCAAGCGAGTGCAATTCATGTATGGAGGCAGGCTGGAACGAATCAAATTTAAGTACACTGGCCCGTCCATTGAGGCCGTGCTGGACCGGCTGCCCACGGCGAAGATTGTAGTACAGGACGAGACCGGCTGGACTGTGCAGGCTGATGTGTTCGGAAAAGGGATCGAGATGTGGCTACGGAGTCAGGGGAATTATGTGCAAATGTCGCATATAAGGAACTTACAAAAGCTCTGATTTTGGGCTAAAACCATTGCAGCAAATATTTACATATTGAAAGGGAGTTATAACATGAGCAGACAGTCACTGAAAATGAAATATCATCCAGCAAAAAAAGTAGTCCTCTTCACTCGCATTAATGAAGATGGAAGAGAAAACGCAATTCCACCCAGCAGCAAACTCGGAAAGTACATGGAGATGAAGGGAACCTTCGTGCTACAAAACTTTGGAAATGCTTTCTTTGATGACATCGCCGATGCTTTTGATGGGCTTGATACGCTTCAAATCAAAGTGATCACCACTAAACTTGATTATGAGGATTTCTTGCAAATGATAGAATTATATAACCTGAATGGACGCTGCAAACTCCATCCGACGCTAATTGCTGAGTTGCCGAATATGGATGAAACCTTCGAGCAGGTCAAGCGCCATGGAGAAAATTCCATTGGTGTTCTGAAAGCCAGAAGTCGAGATTTCTATAACATTGATTTAAGTATCCCCTCGGTCAAAGAGGCAGCGGACTCATTTGCACACCAGTTCGATTTTGAAATCAGGGAGATTAGAGAAAAGCTTAATCACCTTGATGACAGTAACGTAAGTCTCTGCTTTACTGGCGTGTATAGTTCTGGAAAATCTGCCATCATAAACGCGATACTTGGCTTTAAGATACTCCCTGAAAACATTAAATCTGAGACTGCAAAAATGTTTGAAATCCGCAGTCCACTAAATGGTGAGCCGGTCAGGATTCATTTCGATATTCCTGGCGGCCATTGCGAGTTGAAATGGCATTCAGAGGTAGGACGATTTGAGTTCTCCAAAGGCCCATCCGAAAACGCATTGCGCACCGAGATTCAGGGCCTATTGTACAAAGTGCAAAATAAACGACAGCACAATCAAATTTTTGATATCCTGACCAAACTCAACGGGATTACCGAGGTGTCATCGGAGATCAGGATAGACTTTCCCATTCCTCTGGACACCGAAAAAGTCCAATTCACCATTTACGATACTCCCGGCACAGACAGCAATTATATAGAACACAGAGCTGTCTTGGCCGATGCGCTTGCTGAACAGCAACAGTCTATCTTAATATTCGTAGCAAAACCCAATGCCTTAGAGGGTGAAGGCAATAACGCTCTCCTGAGCTATCTTAAAGAGGCAGAGATGAAAAGCAGCAAAACAAGTATTGACATTGGCCGCTCTCTCTTTGTCATAAATTGGGCTGATAGCGTGTCGGCCGATCAGAGGAAAATTCTACAGACGAGTAAGATTACCCACAAGGAAGACGACACCTTCTCTATTAGGCTGGAAGACAAAAAGCTATTCTTCACTGCGGCACGCTATGCTTATTCGGCACGTGCTGTGAAAAACGGTATAGCTACCTCGGAGGATGAGGGATTTTGTACTACAGCCCTCGCACTTTTCACCACTAATACTGCCCCAATGGGATTTTGTTATCGTCAGAACAGATGCGCAAGCTCCGAACTGGCGACTGAACAGATGATTGAACGGAACGATTCTGCGCTGAAAGCTGCACAGGAAAGAGGCGATATTCCCGAACAAGTCATTATCTCCACAGGTCTTTACGCTTTGGAAAGTGAGATTAAACGATTTGGGGAAAAATTTGCTTCTGCTGTTAGGGCATTTGCAATTATCGATAGCGTTGATAAAGCGCTTGCCAAGCTGAGCGGCACTGCCAATTCTCTGAAACAGAACAGTGATAAAGAAGTGAATGAGATTGAAACAGAGATAGCAGATCTGAAAAAGGTGTTCTCTGAAGTTATTGAATCCAAATATGAAGATTTCAGTCTGCCCAGAAGCGGAGAACTGCCACAAGAAATGCGGAAAAGACTTTTGCTTGATCCCGAATCACTCGATAGCAGAGTCATTGGCGCAACAATAGACTATCTTGACCAAGAAATCCAAGGACGGTTCTTTGGACTCGGAAAGGTAGTTTTCAAGGAAGAGGACCGTAATAAGGTACTCGACAAAGTACGAGATACACTTAGGCAGTTTACTCAAGAGTTTTTGAAGCAGCGTCAGGCGCTGTTAGAGGAACAAGGCCAGAAATATTATGATGCCATTAGAAAGGCCATTGAGGAGAACGGCGATATAAGTGACGCTGCAAAAATGTGGCTCCTGAATACTTCCAAGCCAAAGATCACTCCTCCCAGGGATACAACAAATTTTGGCGAGATCTATGATTCTCACAGGAGAACAGTCAGCGTCCTCTGGCGGAAAAAAGATTTCTTAGATAAAGACGGGTTTATTGAAGACACGGAGGCCAAACTGCAGGATGTTGCGGAAAAGATGGCGGATGACTATAAAAAGGATTATGCTAAATCTTTGGAATCCGTACTTGCACAAATACGACATGACTTTAAAGTGAATATGGAGGTGTACTCTGTCCGATTGACAGCGCTCATCGAGAACAAAGAAGCTATGAAGGAACTCGGCGAGAAAGTTGCTGAGGCAGCCAAAGAACTCGAAGGCAGCCAGAAGGAACTGGATAAGATCATTTGGAAGGAAAAAAAAAGATGATTGAATTAAACAGATATATCGAAAACGGAGAAGTTAAACGCGGAGTCATCGTTCAGGATATCAAAAACCGCAGATTGTCCCACATTGAACTTAAAGAACTCATCAGCAATCCCGATATTTCCCGTTCGTTTTTTGGCAAAGAAGTTGATGAAAAAAAGCCAGAGGCTGACTGGGATGAAGCATATTTGCGTCGACTCTCATATGCTTGCGTAAGCGAAGTCTTTAATGCAGATTACCTTCTCTACCTTGACAAGGTCGCCGACAAGGTCTCAAAGGCTAAGAGCCGGTCAGGCAAGAAACTGTTTGAAAGAATAGCTGTTGCTGTGGCTGTTGTTGCTGTTATTGCTGTTGTTGCCGTCGTAATCGCTTTATTAACGAGAAGGTGATGGATGTGGAAATGACAGAGGACAAGAAACCAAAGGAAGAGGTGTTACTCGACAATATCGGCAAGATAGCCTTTTCTCTCGATAAGGCTTATCTCTCATCGTTGGCCACTGGATATGGTGTGTGCGTGTTTGACGAAGTTCACAGGAAAGATAGTGTTTCCGTGGACTATGAGGATAACATTCGCGCTGTGAAGATCAACCGATGGATGTATAAAAAAGGTGAAAAAATCGGTGACTGCCTTAAGAACGTTCTTAGCGCTTTCTCTGATGGAGACCACACCTTGGCGGTAGTTGTAAACAGAACACCACAAGGAACTGAAATGTATTTTGTGATCCAGAATCTTGGCCTAGGGAGAAACGAAGATAGCAAGAACAATGTTGTCTTACTGCGCGATGTTATTCAGGGAAATTTTCAGGGCACGCAGACCCGTATTATTGAGAAACCCGACGAAATAAAATCTATATTTGCTTTCGGCGACAAGAAAACAAAAGAAAGTGATCCCCTGTATTCTTCTGTTGCCGTTCTCACAAATACCCCGTCTGAGTTTGCCAATGATTATATGGGTCAGGGATTGGATAAGCTGCTCAATGGCATTGTGCCAAACAATGAAAAGGACTCTTACACAATAGTCTTTCTTGCGGAGTCGCTCTCTCGTGAGCAAATTCAGGAGGTTATTTCTGGATATGAAGAAATGGCTACTGCTATTGTACCTTTTTTGCAGTATCAATTCCAAATGGGTGCAAGTGAAACTGAAACGCAAGGAGAAACTCGTTCTCTCTCATCTGCAAGAAGCATCAGTGATTCCATCTTCAAAACCCACTCAATTAATTTGGGGATTAACAGCGGCATAAATCGTAGCACAGGACACAGCAAAAGTCGCAGCATTAGTGCTAGCCTTGGTGCTATCGTTGGTGGTAGCATTGGTTTTATCGTTAGTGGTGGCATTGGTGCTAGCATTGGTGCTAACATTGGTGCTAGTATTGGTGGTAGCATAAGTAGTAGCGAAAGTAGCAGCGAAGGTAGCAGCAAAGGTAGCAACATAGGATATGGATATAGCTGGGGAGAGACAAGAACCGTCACGACAGGGCAAACAATTACTGATGGAACAAGTTCGAGTATGTCCCTCGGTTCAAGTGAGAGTACAACCTATACATATAAGTCCTATATGGTAAGTAATTTGTTAGAGCGTCTTGAAAAAACTATGAAGAGACTTAACGAAAGTGCTGCGACTGGTCTTTGGAAGTATAGTGCTTATATTCTGGCATATGAGGCATCCGTAAGTATCAGTGTGGCAAACTTTCTAAGAGCCATCACACAAGGTAAAGAATCATTTATCGAGCCCGCTGCTATTCAAGAGTGGACTCGTTCAACAGGAAATGGTACAAAGGTGTTTGACGAGATAATAAAGAGCGTATCGTATTTTTGCCATCCGATTTTTGCAACCACCGATATGGCTGTTACGGCAACCTCCTATGTGGCAACGGATCAGCTTTCAAATGTTGTAGCATTTCCGAAAAAATCCGTATTGGGCCTTCCCGTTCTTGAAAGCGTGGAATTCGGAAGAGAACCGAAATCTTTACTCCCAATGGACTTGACGCTTGAGATTGGAAAAGGCTATGATATGCGCCAAATTCAGGAGCGGCAGACTATACGCATTTCCAAGGAGGAGCTTAAAAAGCATACATTCATAACAGGCTCTACGGGTTCTGGTAAGTCGAACACGATTTATACCTTGTTGCATGAATTGGCCAAGACAGGTGTTCATTTCCTTGTCGTAGAGCCTGCAAAGGGAGAATATAGACAGGTTTTAGGTAGAAGAGAAGGCGTAACCTGTTACGGGACAAATCCCAAAATAACGGATGTCAATATGCTCCATATCAATCCGTTTAGTTTTCCGGAAGGAATCCATGTCCTTGAACACATGGATCGTCTCGTTGAAATCTTTAATGTCTGCTGGCCCATGTATGCTGCGATGCCTGCAATCATGAAAGATGCCATTCAAAGAGCTTACGATGCAGCAGGTTGGGATATTGTAAAATCAGAAAATCGGTTTGATGAAAGGCTATTTCCTACCTTCAATGATGTTCTTGACAAGGTGCGAGAGGTACTGCGAACCAGTGACTATTCAGCAGATAATAAGGGCGACTATACCGGCGCTCTTGTAACACGCCTCAACTCCCTTACCAATGGTATAGAGGGACAAATTTTTTCGCCTGATGAATGTCCAAGCGAGGAACTGTTTGATCGCAATGTAATAGTAGATCTGAGCCGAGTGGGATCAGCAGAAACAAAGGCTCTCATTATGGGTATCCTTGTTTTGAAGCTCCAAGAATATAGAATGGATGCCCCAACGCCAAATTCGCTCTTGCACCATGTTACAGTGCTTGAGGAAGCACACAACTTACTTCGCCGTACATCGACTGAGAAAAGCACCGACGGCGCAAATCTACTTAGCAAATCGGTTGAAATGCTTGCCAATGCTATAGCTGAAATGCGTACTTATGGAGAAGGTTTTATTATTGCAGATCAATCTCCCGGGCTGCTTGATATGTCAGTGATAAGAAATACCAACACTAAGATCATCATGCGTCTGCCAGATTTCTCTGACCGTGAACTTGTTGGTAAAGCTGCCGGACTAACCGATGAGCAGATCATAGAGATTAGTAAATTGGAAATGGGCGTGGCTTCTATTACGCAAAGCGATTGGCTTGAACCAGTCTTGTGTAAAATCAACAAATATAAGGCCGAAGATCACAAGCACGAGAAAATGGGTGGATCAGGTGATCCCTGCGGTAACAAGCCCATGCCTAAAGTACAGAATGAGGATGTTGTTAATTCACTGCTTGACCTAATCATGACAAAAGAGATCTACCGAGAGGGCGACAGAGTTGACGTCGAGAAATTAAGAGACGCTGTTGTTAAGTCATCCATCCCCACCAAAGTAAAAAAGGAATTTATCAAATACATTTCCGCAGAGCAAGCCACGGCTGTTGCGGCCCTGAGGAGTCTTGTCTTTGAGTTCTTTAACGCTGATGAAGCAATAGATAAGTCCCGCCAGTTTGATACCATAGAGAACTGGGTACATGGAGTAGTGGATGAACTAAAACCCTCTGTGAAGGGCTATTCCGATAGGCAGATCGATATTCTAATGGCACTCATTATAAATGAACAGGTTATTAGAGATAAGGCTTATGCTAATATACTCTGCTCTTACACGGAATTTTTTCAATCGCAGGGAGGAGTTTATTGATGAAGGAGGTTGCAGTCGAAGCGCTTGAAGTCGGTCTGTTTTCAGAAATCAAGCGTTCTGTTAACTTTGAGAAAATTAAACCTGAGTTTGATTTATCTGTTACTGACGCCAAACTGTTTTGGGATACTTTTTTTAGTAAGGAAGTTCCAAAAGATGCTGAAGCACAGAATAAATCAGATGCGTCCGACAAAGGCACTCAGACGGAGTTTGATAATCTGGAGGACATGAAAAAGATCCTTGAAAAAACGAATAAGGAGATCAATGAGGACAAGCCATCCCGCGCTCCAGACATAGAAACTTGGTTTAAGAACAGTGGCACAATTAAGGTCGAGCAGGCGGACGGAAAAACAGTTTGGACATACACGGACGCTGAAAACAAATCTGTCCCATACATTGACGGAAAAGTGAAATTCCCTCCGGAAGCCACGCATCCTGTTATTGGCGATTTGAGTATTGGCGAATTCACCGGCGACCGTAACAAGGATAAAATGTTATACAAAAAAAAGCTGGAAGAGGAATATGGCCTGACTGAAATCCCTGACGGCTACGCATTACATCATGACACGGAAAATGGTGTAATGCAGCTTGTAAAAGAGGACTACCACAAGGAGTTTACACACGCTGGCGGTCACAGTATGTATAAGGAGGGCAACTAATGCTAATTTCAAAGTATGGAACGGCAAAGAGGGAAGATATCCTTGCAATTTGCTCGACGCTTCCAGAAGACTTTGTAGACTTTTTGGAAAAGTACAATGGTGGAGATACCCCCGAAACTTCCTTTTCTGTAGGGAAGATCAGTTCTGACATTGTGGCCTTCTATGGCATTGGGGATGTGAAGTATAGTTATTCTTCAACCACCCCGCTCGAAGTTGATGGATTCCATTTCCTGCCCATAGCCTTTGACTCTTTCGGCAATCAGATTGCGATTAACTTAGAGAATGGGATTATTGCCTTCCTGGATCACGAGAAGGGCGGTACGCCAGTGGCTTTGACGAACAGTTTCAAGAACTTTCTCCGTTTTGTGGAAAGCAACCCCATTGATCCCAAGCACACAAAACCTGTTGCAGAGAGAGAGAAAGAAATGATTGCTCGCGGAAAAGGCGCATGCATTTCAGATTCCCTCCGTGTGCTTTGGCAAAACGAAATAGACAAGTATTCTGGTTATCAGCAGGAAGAAGTCGTGTTGTAAAAATCGTATGCAAATAAACAAAAGACATCCATTCTCATGTGCTCATTAATGTGGCGGCCACAGCTGCCTGGCACTGGCTGCTTGTTATGAAATCAGGGTCTGTGGTTCTCCGCAGGCCCTGATTTCTCCCATACACGGCGTTAATCCCCATAGGTTCACTTGTGTACCTATGGGGATCAACGCTCCAAAACTGCCTCTTTCTTTCCTGGCAGGAGATCAACATCGGGATTAACCGACATTCCCCTCCTCATAATAATGGATCAGGGCCTGGGTTCCCAGATCGCCCTGGCCTTCTTCCTCAAGCTGCTCATACATCTTCAGGACACATTCCAGCACGGGAAGCTTCTCCCCCGCGGTCTCTGCTTCTTCCTCCGCCAGCTTCATGTCCTTAATGAAATGCTTGATAAAGAATCCCGGCTGGTAATCATCCTTCAGGATCCGCGAAGCCACATTCGTCATCTGGGCGCTGCCCGCCGCTCCGGTGCTGATGGATTCCAGCATGATGGCCGGGTCAAGGCCTACCGCCCGGGCATAGGCCAGAGCCTCGCAGGCGCCGCTTAAGGCTCCCGCGATGGCGATCTGATTGCACATCTTGGTGTGCTGCCCGCTTCCTGCCGGGCCTTCATAATAAATGGCTTTCCCCATTGCCTGGAAAACCGGCAGGCACAGATCAAACGTCTCCTTATCGCCCCCGGCCAGAATGGTCAGGGTTCCCGCCCGGGCTCCGGAATCGCCTCCGGTCACCGGGGCATCCAGGACGGAAAATCCTTTCTCTTTCCCTCTCTCATAGATCGCCCTGGCCAGCTTCGGGCTGGTGGTAGTCATATCGATCAGGCAGGTTCCCTTGTCCGCTCCCGCAAATACGCCATGCTCGCCAAAGTAAACCTGTTCCACGTCCTTCGGATAACCCACGATGGTGATCACCACATCCCTGCCCTTCGCGCAGGATTCCGGTGAATCGCACCACAGCGCGCCTTCCTTCACCAGGTCGTCTGCCTTGGCTTTGGTCCGGTTATACACCGCCACTTCATAGCCTGCCTTCATCAGATTGCGGACCATGGAGCTTCCCATGATCCCGGTTCCGATAAATCCGATCGTTTTCACTGCTTTTTCCTTCTTCCTCTTCTGATTTTTATTCGCCGCCAGGCGCTAATTAATGCTCCGCTTCACGTAGGTGGTATGGAGCAGGTGATGCGCCATGGAGCTTCCCGGCTTTCCAAGGAAGGTATCGTAAAGCTCTTTGATGGCCGGATTCTCATGCGACTTGCGGATGGCGTTCTTCTGATCCAGCTGGTAAAGCACACTGGCCCGCAGAGCCCGGATGTCCGTCGTATTGCGGACGTGGCCCGGCTGCTGGGGCTGTCCGCCGCCGTTTACGCACCCGCCGGGGCATCCCATGATCTCGATAAAGTGATACTGCGCCTCGCCGTTCTTTACCATGTTTAACAGCTTTCTGGCATTTTCCAGGCCGGAAGCTACGGCTACCTTGACCTCCATGCCGGCAACCGAATACGTGGCTTCCTTGATGCCCTCCGTGCCGCGGACCTGGGTAAAGTCAACGCTCGGAAGCTCCTCGCCGGTCAGGGTCTCCACTGCCGTGCGCAGGGCCGCCTCCATGACGCCGCCGGTGGCGCCAAAGATCACTGCCGCTCCGGTACCGATCCCCAGCGGCTCGTCAAACGCCTCATCCGGAAGGTCGCAAAAGCGGATGCCAAGCTTTCGGATCATCCTGGCCAGTTCTCTGGTCGTCAGGGAATAATCTACATCCGGGCAGCCGTTTGCGTCCTCATCCGGACGGCCGATCTCAAACTTCTTCGCCGTGCAGGGCATAACGGATACGGACACGATATTCTTCGGGTCGATCCCCATCTTCTGCGCGTAATAGCTCTTGGCAATGGCGCCGAACATCTGCTGCGGCGACTTGCAGGAGGACAAATTCTCCGTCATCTCCGGGAAATAGTGCTCGCAGTATTTTACCCAGCCCGGGGAGCAGGAGGTGATCAACGGCAGGACACCGCCATTCTGCACCCGGTCGATGAATTCGTGTGCCTCTTCCATAATGGTCAGATCCGCAGCGAAATTGGTGTCAAATACCCGGTCAAAGCCGATGCGGCGCAGGGCCGCCGCCATCTTGCCTTGGACATCGGTGCCGATGGGATAGCCGAATTCCTCGCCCAGCCCTGCGCGGACAGCAGGAGCCGTCTGCACGATCACATGCTTGTCCGGATCCTGGACCGCCGCCAGCACGTCATCAATACAGGACTTTTCATACAGTGCGCCCGTCGGACATGCCGCGATGCACTGGCCGCAGGACACGCAGGCGGTCTCGCCAAGCCCCATCTCAAAAGCCGAGCCGATGTTGGTAGCGAAGCCTCTCTGGTTCGCTCCGATCACGCCGATGCCCTGAACCTGCTCGCACATCGCCACGCAGCGGCGGCAGAGGATGCACTTGGAATTATCCCGGAACATATGGACAGCGGAATCATCGATCTCCGAAGGCGTCCTCGCGCCGTCGTAGTAGCCTTCATCCTCCACGCCCAGCTCCTTAGCCAGCTGCTGAAGTTCACAGTTGCCGCTCCTTACACAGGATAAGCACTTCCGGTCATGGTTGGAAAGGAGGAGCTGCAGGGTCTTTTTCCGTGATTCCAGCACCCGGGGCGTATTGGTCCACACCTCCATGCCTTCGTTGATGGGGTAGACGCAGGAAGCCACCAGGCTCCTGGCCCCCTTTACTTCGACTACGCAGATCCGGCACGCGCCGATCTCATTGATCTCCTTTAAGAAACACAGGGTAGGGATCTCAATGTGCGCCAGTCTGGCTGCCTCCAGGATGGTGGAACCCTTTGGAGCGGTAATTTCCATGCCGTTGATTTTAATTGTAATATTCTCCATTTGTTCTTCCCTCCCTTATTTCTTGTAAATGGCGCCGAAGCGGCATTTTTCCATACAGGCGCCGCACTTGACGCACTTGTCCGGATCGATGACATGCGGGTTCTTGACCGAGCCGATGATCGCGCCGGCCGGACAGGTCCTGGCGCACAGCGTACAGCCGCGGCACTTGTCGCGGTCGATCACGTAGGAGAGCAGAGCCTTGCAGACGCCGGCCGGACATCTCTTCTCCTTAATGTGGGCCTCATACTCGTCCCGGAAGTAGCGCAGGGTGGAAAGCACGGGGTTCGGCGCCGTCTGTCCCAGACCGCAGAGGGAATTATCCTTGATGTAATAGCAGAGCTCCTCCAGCTTATCCAGATCGTCCATGGTGGCCTGACCCTTGGTGATCTTCTCCAGGATCTCCAGCATCCTTCTAGTTCCCACACGGCAGGGCGTACATTTGCCGCAGGACTCCTCCACCGTAAACTCAAGGAAGAACTTGGCGATATCCACCATACAGTCATCTTCGTCCATGACGATCAGTCCGCCGGAACCCATCATGGAGCCGATGGCGATCAGGTTGTCGTAATCGATGGCTACGTCGAAATGCTCCGCCGGGATGCAGCCGCCGGAAGGCCCGCCGGTCTGCGCCGCCTTGAATTTCTTTCCATTCGGGATGCCGCCGCCGATCTCCTCAATGACCTCGCGCAGGGTGGTTCCCATCGGGATCTCCACTAGGCCGGTATTGTGGATCTTTCCGCCCAGTGCGAACACCTTGGTGCCCTTGGACTTCTCCGTGCCCATGGAGGCGAACCACTCCGGTCCGTTTAAGATGATCTGCGGGATATTGGCATAGGTTTCAACGTTGTTCAGGATCGTCGGCTTGCCGAACAGACCCTTCTGTGCCGGGAACGGCGGACGCGGGCGTGGCTCGCCGCGCTTTCCTTCGATCGATGTCATCAGCGCCGTCTCCTCGCCGCAGACGAAAGCGCCCGCGCCCAGGCGAAGGTCGATGTCAAAGTCAAATCCGGTCCCGAAGATATCCTTTCCCAGAAGATTATACTCTCTGGCCTGCTTGATGGCGATCTGCAGACGCTCTACCGCGATCGGATACTCGGCGCGGACATAGATATACCCCTGATTGGCGCCGATGGCATAGCCCGCGATGGCCATGGCCTCGAGTACCACATGGGGATCGCCTTCCAGAACGGAACGGTCCATGAACGCGCCGGGATCGCCCTCGTCCGCGTTGCAACAGACATACTTCTGATCGCCGTCATTCTGCCTGGCTAACTTCCACTTCAGTCCGGTGGGGAAGCCGCCGCCTCCTCTTCCGCGAAGTCCGGAATCCAGGAGGGTCTGGATCACCTGCTCCGGGGTCATTTCCGTCAGCACCCTGCCTAACGCTTCATAGCCGCCGGTTCCGATATACTCATCGATGACTTCCGGATTGATCACACCGCAGTTGCGAAGGGCGACGCGATGCTGCTTTTTGTAAAAGTCCGTATCGATCAGGGCACGGACGCCGCTGGCGGTCACCGTCTCTTTATAAAGAAGGCGGGTCACCACGCGTCCCTTTAACAGATGCTCGGAAACGATCTCCGGAATGTCCTCTGCCTTAACCATGGAATAGAAGCTGGCATCCGGATATACGATCATAATGGGACCCAGGGCGCACAGGCCATGACATCCGGTCTGGATGACCGCCACCTCATCCTGCAGTCCCTGTCTGGCAATTTCTTCATTCAGTTTTTCAATGATCTGCGGACTTCCCGAAGAAGTACATCCGGTTCCGCCGCAGACAAGCACGTGTGAACGATACATATCGGTCTTCCTCCTTATTTAATGTCAGCCGCGCCCAGAGTGTACTCATCCACCACATGGCCGCCTGCCAGATGGCGGTTGACTACCTCCACCGCTTTCTCCGGGGTCATCTTGATGTAGGTGACTTTCGGCTCGCCCGGAGCCATCACCTCCACGATCGGCTCATACTGGCACAAACCGATACATCCGGTCTGGGTTACCGCCACCTTATCGGTAAGGCCTCTGTCCTGCACTTCCTTGGCGAGGGTATTTAACACCGGCCTTGCTCCGGCCGCGATCCCGCAGGTAGCCATGCCGACCACCACGCGGATGTGATTGTGATCCTCGGCACGCAGGCCTACCTGGCTCTGCATTTTGTCGCGAATTGCTTTTAATTCAGCAAGCGTTTTCATGTCATCCTCCTGTTCCGGCTTCCGGCGCGTCAGATCATCGCGCCCTGATCCGCCTCTTGTTTATTCTCCGTAAGAAAATCAAAAATATACTGAGAAACCTCCGGCTCCGTAAAGGGCACATCGCCCAGAATCTCCTTAAGTTCCCTGGTGTCCAGGGTAAATCCCCTTCCGTCCACCTGGTACGTATAGACAAAATCGGTCTCCGGATGATACAGGATCAGCGTGTGTATGGTGCTGGTGATGTCGCCTAGCGGCATCCGGTCAATGTGGGACAGCCCGAACACTGCCGTCACCCGCGTCCCTTTTCCCTCCTTCGACTGCACCGAAAAGCTTCCCCCGGTGCTCTCCGCCGCGTACTTGTAAAAGGGAATGCCCAGTCCCACCTTTCTGGTCGTCCTGGTGGTAAAAAAGGGATCGGTCACCTGGCTGATCTGTTCCGGCGTCATGCCGCAGCCATTGTCCGCGATGACCACCGTCAGCGAATCTGCTTCCTGATCCGCGCAAATCAAAATCTCCACCAGCGTCGCCTGCGCGCGGGTAGAGTTCTCCGCTATATCCAGTATATTCAGGGAAATTTCCGGCATCATCGATCAGTTATATTTCGCCAGGATCCCGGGGATATCGTCCGGCACCAGCCTGCCGTAGACCTCGTCATTGACCATCATGACGGGAGCCAGTCCGCACGCGCCTACGCAGCGGCAGGAATCCAGGGAAAATTTTCCGTCCGGCGTACATTCGCCGTTGGTGATCCCCAGGATCTCCTCCAGCTTGGAGAAAATGTTTCCGGAACCCTTAACGTAGCACGCTGTGCCAAGACAGACGGAAATCCTGTACTTTCCCTTTGGCTGAAGGGCAAACTGCGAATAAAACGTCGCCACACCGTAAATCTTTTCCAGCGGGATCCCCGTCTCGTCGGAAATCATGGTCTGAACCTCGATGGGCAGGTATCCGTAAATACCCTGAGCCTTCTGCATAATGGGCATCAGCGCGCCAGGCGTGTCTTTCAGCGCGGCGATCGCTTCCTTCAGAGCCGCTTCCTGCTCCTTTGTCCCGGCAAACGGGACGGTCTGTTTTTTGCAAGCCATGGTGAAACCTCCTTATTTCATGCCTGCGGGTATCCGCAGGCCGCTTCTTAAGCGTTCTCGCACCTGTGCAGTGTAGCTATATTTTAACACGTAATTGTGAAAAAATCTACATTGATTGTTTTTTCTCAAGAATTTTTCACAAATGTTCTTCCCAAACCGGCGGATTTAACGTCAAGATAGCTGGAAAACCCGCCTCATATGCGCTATAATCATCCACATAGAACATCTGCCCTGACGCAGGCATAGCACACCAGGAGGACTGACGATGAACAAAAACCATTTTGCACCGCTCCCGCCCATGGGCTGGAACAGTTATGATTACTATGACACTTCGGTAAACGAAGAGCAGGTCAAACGCAACGCGCGCCGGATGGCCGAACAGCTAAAGCCGTTCGGATGGGAATACGTGGTGGTGGATATCCAGTGGTATGTATCCCGTCCCGGCGCCATGCGGGAGCAGTTTCAGTATATCCCCTTTTCCCGCATGGAGATCGATCCCTTTGCCCGTCTTCTCCCCGACCCGGAGCGCTTCCCTTCCAGCGCCGGCGGGAAAGGCTTCGCTCCCCTTGCCGAATATATCCACGGACTGGGGCTGAAATTCGGGATCCACATCATGCGGGGCATCCCCCGTCAGGCTGCCCATGAGCATCTCCCGATCAAAGGATGCGGGGCAGACGCCGCTCAGGTCGCCGATCCCCACTCGATCTGCCGCTGGAACCCGGATATGTACGGTGTCCGGAATACGCCGGAGGGACAGGCGTATTATGATTCTCTTCTTGAGCTTTACGCATCCTGGGGCGTTGATTTTATCAAATGCGACGATATCTGCAATACCAATAACCAGCCGTTTTCTCCCGCTTATCCCGGCGATCCTTTCGCGGGCAAAGAGGAGATCCGGATGCTGGCCAACGCCATCGCACGGTGCGGCCGTCCCATCGTCCTCTCCCTTTCCCCTGGACCTGCCCTGATCGAACAGGCCTGGTATTACGAAAAATATGCCAATATGTGGCGGGTGACCGATGACTTCTGGGACGACTGGGCGCTCTTAAAGGATATGTTCCGCCGCTGCCAGCTGTGGCAGGACCATGTCTCCCCCGGCTGCTATCCGGACTGCGATATGCTTCCCCTGGGCCGCATCGGGAAAGGCTTCGGGCAGGAACGCGACACCCGCCTTACCTTTGCGGAGCAGCGGACCATGATGACCCTGTGGTGCATCTTCGGTTCTCCCCTGATGCTCGGCGCGGAACTGACCATGCTGGATGAGCAGACCCTCGCTCTCCTGACGAACCGGAAGATCCTCGCCCTCCTTCCCTTCCCTGCAAGGCAGCTGCGCCTCAATGCATCGGAAGCTGTTTGGACCGCTGTTGATCCGGAAACCGGCGCCCGCTTCCTGGCGCTGTTTAACTTAAGCGACGAGACGCGCACGATCCGGGCAGACTGGAACGAAGTCCTGGAATGGGAGCCTTCCTCCCGGTTCCTTGCCGGAGCCGCGCCGATGCCCGGCAGTTCCTTCCCGCTGCGCCTTTCCGACCTTTGGGACAACGAAGAGCTGACCGTCGCCGACGGGCAGATCGCGCGGGCCATCCCCGCGCACGGGTGCGTGATCTGGGAAGCCCGCTCCGTATAGTCTTCGCGGGGAAATTTCCTGCTGCACAACCTATTCAAATCCACGTAAAAAGGAGAACCTTCTATGACCGTAAACGATGTAAAAGAAATCTTAGATGCCCGCGTGCTGACCGGGGAGGAACTGATGGACCAGGAAGTCCGCTCTGCCTGCGGATCCGACATGATGAGTGATGTCCTGGCTTTCTCGAAAGATCACTCCATCCTCCTCACCGGACTCTGCAATCCCCAGGTGATCCGCACGGCCGAGATGCTGGATATCGTCTGTCTTGTCTTCGTCCGCGGCAAAGTACCTGACGATTCCGTGATCCAGATGGCCAAAGAGCGCGGACTTGCCGTCCTCTCGACCGGTCATCGGATGTTTTCATCATGCGGCATGCTGTACGCTGCCGGGCTGGGCGGAGGTGCGACCTGATGGATGACGCGATTCGCCTGACTTACCATATATCGCCGGATGACTTTACCCGCGCCGGGGAAGCCAGCAGCGATGTCAAACGAAAATTAAAGCAGCTGGGCATCAGCCCTGACGCCGTCCGCAAGGTGGCCATCGCCATGTACGAAGGCGAGATCAACATGGTGATCCACGCCCGGGGCGGCGAGATCCGTGTGGAAATCACGCCGGAACAGATCACCATGGTACTGGATGATGTGGGGCCCGGCATCCCCGATATCAGTCTGGCCATGCAGGCCGGCTACTCCACCGCTCCGGATGAGATCCGTTCGCTGGGCTTTGGCGCCGGGATGGGCCTCCCCAATATGAAAAAATACACCGACTCCATGGAGATCGAAACCCGGCTTGGCGTCGGCACAAAAATAACAATGGTGGTGAATGTTTAATGGATAAGTTTTATCACTCCGTCCGTCTGGATCCGGATCTGTGCAAGGGCTGCATCAACTGCATCAAGCGATGCCCCACCGAAGCCATTCGGGTCCGAAACGGAAAAGCCCAGATCAAGAGTAAATTCTGCATTGACTGCGGCGAATGCATCCGCGTCTGTCCCCATCATGCCAAATACGCCATTTACGATAAACCGGAGGATCTGAAACAGTACGAGTACACCGTCGCGCTGCCCGCCCCCAGCCTTTACAGCCAGTTCAACAACCTGGACGATGTGAACATCATCTTAAATGCCCTCCTGCTGATGGGCTTTCATGATGTGTTTGAGGTCGGCGCCGCGGCCGAGCTGGTATCGGAAGCTACCCGGGAGTATCTCGCAAAACACCAGGAGCAGTTCCCGATCATCAGCACCGCCTGCCCGTCGGTGGTGCGGCTGATCCGCGTCCGGTTTCCGAATCTCATCCCGCACATGCTTCCCCTTAACCCACCGGTGGAGGTGGCGGCCATGCTTGCGGTAAAGCAGGCCATGGATAAGACCGGGCTGCCACGGGAAAAGATCGGCATCTTCTTTATCTCGCCCTGTCCATCCAAGGTGACTTACGTCAGATCCCCTCTGGGCAATGAACACAGCCAGGTGGACCGTGTCCTCGCCATCAAGGACATCTACCCGCAGCTCCTTGCCCGGATGAAATCCGTCGGCGCCGACTACCCGGAGATCGGCACTTCCGGGAAGATCGGGATCAGCTGGGGCAGGAGCGGCGGGGAATCCAGCGGCCTTCTGTCCGAAAACTATCTGGCGGCGGACGGCATCGAAAATGTGATCCGCGTCCTGGAAGATCTGGAAGACCAGAAGTTTTCCAATCTGGAATTTATCGAACTTAACGCCTGCAACGGCGGCTGCGTCGGCGGCGTCCTGACCGTGGAGAATCCTTACGTGGCCGAAGCCAAGCTTAAGCGTCTGCGCCGGTATATGCCGGTGGCCCGCACCCACATGACCGAGGATGAGGCGGCGGTGATCCCCTGGACCACCGGCGTGCAGTATGAGCCGGTCCTTCGCCTTGGCGATACCATGATGGAAAGCTTCACCCGCTTAAACCAGGTGGAACGTCTGTGCAGGAAGCTGCCCGGCTTAGACTGCGGTTCCTGCGGCGCGCCCACCTGCAAGGCGTTAGCCGAGGATATCGTCCGCGGCCAGGCCCAGGAAACGGACTGTGTCTACTATCTGCGCGAAAATCTGCACCGGCTGTCGGAGGAAGTTTCCATCCTTGCCGATGACCTGGCCGAAAGCGGCCGGGGCGGCCAGGAGACGCTGCAGATCCTGAAAAAATACATCCAGCAAATCTCCGATGAGATGAACCGGTTAAACGGCCTGGAGGGAGAGGAGGATTCTTAATCGATGTTTACGGTTCAGCAATTAATCGACAGCGGGCTCTTTGCCCTGCTGAATGAAGGCGAGGACACCGGACGGGCGATCACCGTCCCCTTCTGCTGCGATCTTCTGAGCGTAGCCATGGGCAGGGCCCCGGCAGGGTGCGCCTGGGTAACCGTCATGGGAAACATGAACACCCTGGCGGTGGCTTCTCTGACCGATGCCGCCTGCGTCATCCTGGCGGAGGGCTGCACGCTCGATCAGGCAGCCGCCGCCAAGGCAAAGACCCAGGGCATCACCGTCCTGAAGACGGATCTTTCCATCTTCGAAGCGGCTCTGGCGGTCTACCGGAAGCTGCCCGGGAAAGAGCCATGTTAAGCCTTACCTACGATCTCCACATCCATTCCTGCCTTTCTCCATGTGGAGACGACGACATGACGCCGGCCAATATCGCCGGCATGGCGGCAGTCCTTGGGCTGGACGTGATCGCCCTGACGGATCATAACTCCTGCAAAAACTGCCCGGCCCTCCTGGCCGCCGCTAAGGAATACGGTGTCCTGGCTGTCCCGGGCATGGAACTGACCACCGCCGAGGAGGTCCACGCGGTCTGCCTCTTTCCCCGGCTGGAAGCGGCTATGGACTTTGACGGGTACGTCTACCGCCGCCTGATCCCCTTCCCCAATAATGAGGAGATCTTCGGCCGCCAGCTGATCTACGACTGCCGGGACCAGATCTGCGGGACGATCCCGCATCTTCTGGTCAACAGCACCGATATCTCTTTCGATGCGCTGTGGGAGCTGGTCCGAAGCTATGACGGCGTCATGTTTCCCGCGCATATTGACAAGGCATCAAACAGCCTCCTGTCAAACCTGGGCTTTGTCCCCCCGGACAGCCGGTTTACCACAGCGGAAGTAAAGGATCTGCGGCAGCTTCATGAACTGAAGCAGCGAAATCCCTACCTGGAAGGCTGCCGGATCATCAGCAATTCCGACGCGCATGACCTGACGCAGATCAGCGAGCCCCGCCTCACGATCCCGGCCGAAGAAAAAAGCGCCGACGCGATCGTGCAGGCGCTTCTCTCCCCCATATCCCGCAGCCGGGAATGAGGTTAAACTCAATTAATTTTGCAGCAGTGCAGCCGGACACGGGGCATCCTCCTTCGGGAACTTCTTCCGGATATATAAAAAACAGATGAAGTGCACGCAGGATGTGAGCAGCCAGGATACCGGATAAGACACATACAGTGTGACCAGGCTGTGCTGCCAGCGGAAGACGGTCAGGATCCACAGCACCCGAAAGCCGCAGGCTCCCGTCAGCGACACCAGCATGGGAACCACGGAACGGCCCATGCCCCGCATGCTTCCCACAAGGACATCCATCCATCCGCAGAGAAAATACGGACCGCAGACAATGGCCAGGCGCAGCATCCCGTACCGGATCACTTCCGGATCGGAAGAATAGACCTGAAGCAGCCAATTTCCCGCCAGAACGAAACCGCCGCCCATCACCACGCCCACGACGGTGACCGTGACCCAGCATAACAGCAGGACCCGGTTCAGCCTGCTGTATTTCCCGCCGCCCAGATTCTGGCTGGTAAAGCTTAAATTCGTCTGGTACAGCGCGTTCATCGCGTTGTAGACGAAGCCCTCCAGGTTTGCGGAAGCCGTATTTCCGGCCATCGCCACCGAGCCGAAGGAATTCACGGAGGACTGGATCAGGACGTTGGAAACCGAGAACACGGCCCCCTGGAATCCGGCCGGCAGGCCGATCCTGGCGATCCGTTTCAGCGCGATCCGATTGATCCCCAGCTGCGAGAGGATCAGGCGGTAAGGCCCGTCGGTCCGGATCAGGCACCGGCATACCAGCAGCGCGGAGATGCACTCCGAGATCACCGTCGCTAACGCCACACCGGCCACATCCATATTAAGACAGATAACGAAAAACAGGTTCAGCACCGCGTTGACCACACCGGCGATCACCAGAAATACCAGCGGCCTTCGGGTATCGCCCACCGCGCGCAGGATAGCGGAGCCAAAGTTGTACAGCATCAAAACCGGCATTCCGACAAAGTAGAGCCGCACATAAAGCGTCGCCTTGTCCAGCACGTCATCCGGCGTACCCATTAACTGGAGAAGCGGCCTGGACAAAAGCAGCCCCACAAAGATCAGAAAGGTCCCGCACACCAGGCTGATGGTCACCGCCGTGTGCACCGTCTCCTTAAGCTGATCCTTTCGGCCCGCTCCGTAATGCTGCGCCACCAGCACATTGGTCCCCACGGACAGGCCGATAAACACATTGATCAGCATATTGATCAGCGAGCTGGTCGAGCCGACCGCCGCCAGGGACTCGTGGCCGGCAAAACGCCCGACCACGATCACGTCCGCCGCGTTAAACAGCAGCTGCAAAATACTGGACAGCATCAGCGGAATCGCATACAGAAGGATCTTCCCCAGCAGAGGGCCATTGCACATGTCCATTTCGTAAGACTTTTTCATCACTATCTTCCCCTATCCTTTCCTTAAATCTGCAGCGCGATCTTTGTTCTCTCCGGATCGATGCATCCCCTTTGTGGATAGGTATATCACAACCATCTCGCTTTTGCAACTGCTATTCTATCGATTTTTCGCCGCGCCGCGTCCGCCCTCCCCCGGCCCCCCGCCTGTCAAAATACGCTTAACAGCGGCCACTCCACGTGCTATAATAGGGGCAAACGCAGAACCAGGAGGTACTATCATGGCACTTGTAAGACCAAACGCCCTTTCTCTCCCCACCACGAGCGAGGCCTGGGCACAGACCGCACTGAACTATGAAGCTGAGAATCTGACCGTTATCGACTACTGGTGTTCTCCCTCGGTGACATCCACCGACCCGGCCCGCCACGCGGAACTGATCGGCAGAGTCGTTCAGGTCGCGTTTGAAGAATATTCCAATATCGTTCTTTACGGCACCATCCATTCCATCGAGATCCTGTCGGTAGAAGAAACCTTTGAAAAATACGGCCCGGAAGGCCAGCGCATCCTCGGTCTCCCCAAATGCACCAATGTCTCCGATTTTCTGCGGGAGATCCACGAAACGCTGACCGCTTCTAATCCGGAAAAGATCACCATGTTTTCCCCTCTGGCCAACATCGTGATCAAGATCCGTCCGATCCCCGCCTACTTAAAGAGCGGCAGGGGGAACCGCGCCATCATCCGCTAAGCGGATATCCCTGCGCTGCGGTCTCCGGACAGGAGGCATCCGGCAGGGAAGCCGGGATGCGCCTCTGCTCTTTTGTGAGACGGATGGCGCGCCGCATCGCGCCGGCGCATGCCGGCTCACCGCTTCGCCAGTTCCTTTTGATAGGCCAGCCGCATCGCGCCGTCTTTCAGGAAGATCTTTCCGCAAAAGACGAATCCATTCTTTTCCAGCACATGCTGCATCACCCGATTGTCCCTGTGCGTATCGATCCGCAGGTTGCGGCATCCAGACGCCAGGCACTGTCGTTCGCACCAGGCAAAGCAGCTTTCCGCGAAGCCTTTCGCTTTTCCGGCGGACGCTACCCGGTGGATCACCCCGTAGGGTTCTTCATTCTTCCACGCTCCATCGAAGATCTGCCGGTAAGTGGCGTCGTCTTCGATGGCAAAATAAAACACGCCCAGAATTTCTTCTTTGGCGTCTTTCGCCTTCATGTCCCGCGCTTCCGTCTCATCCGCCACAGCCAGGAAGGCCTTTTGGCCCCTGATCCCTTCCAGCACCACTTCCGGCCGGGGTTCCGTGTCCTTCCACTGATCCGGATTTCCTGTTTCCCGCATGAACTTCCTGGCCCTCTCATAGATCGCCAGCATTCCGGGAAGATCGCTTTCTTTGGCCATTCTGATCTGCATCTGTATTCCCGCCTTTCCTTTTTCGTTTTTATCCATTCTCCAAACGCGTCCTCCGCATGCATGCCGCCGTCGCACGCAAACCTCCCCTGAAGGCCGAAAAAGGCTGCCGCAGACGAAAGCTCGCGCTGCAGCAGCCTAAACATCCGGTTCA
>CAYRMW010000028.1:0-30675 GCA_964425595.1 uncultured Lachnospiraceae bacterium | reverse complement strand
CAACTATAGTAGAACACTTAGCAAAAGTCTAGCCGGTTTATTATTTAGCGCTTACATATTTTCTTCCAATTCATCAAAGAATTTTTTATTAAGCATAGGCATCGCACCATATTTTCCGGAAACATATCCCTTTTCCAAATTTTCAGACTTACGTACATTTTTAATTTCAACAAGAGAATACAGATTGGTTGCTCGTTCCTTATTTAATTGTGTAAACCACACCTGATCTCTCCTGAACAAGTCTTTATCTAACAAACTTGTGTCATGTGTTGAAAAAATCAACTGCGCAAATTTATCTTTCTGGTAATGTTGAAATAATCGTACAATTCGGAAAATTACCGACTCGTGCAAACTGGCTTCTAATTCATCACAAATAAGTATTTTACCCTTATCCAAAATATCAAGAATCGGACAAACCATTTGAAATAGGCGCTTTACTCCAGCTGACTCTTCGGTCATCAAATCAACCTCAAATTGGTCATATACCACTTTTGCTTCTATCCTATTACCCTCTTGAGCCCCTAACAAGCTTTTCAATGCGTCCGGTAATTGTAACTCTTGTGGTAAATCTGCCAGTTTTATCTTTTCAAGTTTCACTTTTACATCTTTAGCTCCGGTTCCTAATGCCCGCAGAATATCCACAAATACTTTTTTAATCACATCGTTATTCTGCATTAACTCAACCGAATACTCCGTCCAGTTATTAATTTCCGGATTATATACCACTATATCCGTATTAAAAAACATAAAAGCTTCTTCAATTTCCTTTATATTACTATAATTAGCGGCACAGGATAAAAACAATCGATTATCTTTCAATATACTGATGCTTACGTCAAACGCTCCCTTATATCTATCGCCGGGCCTAACATCTAATCCGTTGCGCTCAAAAATTTTCACCTGTCTTCCCTTGGGAAAATAGTACAAATATTCATCTTGTATCAAATTTTGTTTTACGGAAAAGCCATATGCATATCTGATGTCATTTCGTACAAATTGAATACGATATTCACTCGGCGTCTCTTCTGCACTCAATTTATGGCGTGCCTGAAATACGCCTTGCCCTGGCTGATGATTAATACTATTGCTAACCAAATCACATACAAATGACAAGGCACTAATAAAATTACTTTTTCCAGATCCGTTTGCGCCATATATAACTGCAGAACGCAGAACTCTAAAATTGCCAAATTCTTTTAAAAGCTCTTCAGATGTATTATCACTTCCTGCGATCATAGAAAAAGTCACTTCTTCTTTGATTGATCTATGATTTGAACATTTAAACTCTAATAACATCTACGACACCTCTTTCGCTTTATCTATATTCATACTAACCCTTTCTCAACGTTTTTGTCAATCAATTTTGCTGTTTTTCCGCAAATCCAAAGCTCAAAACACATTTTTATGCTTACTATAAAGATTTAATACTTATTCCGCTGCCAATCTGATATACGGACTGGCAGCGGAACATGTTGCTGACATGCACGGTCATCTGGTGGTGCCGCCTTCCACGAACTTCACCGGTAATACGATATTCAGATCGGCATGTCTTTTTTCGATCAATTTGATCAGCACGTCCACACAGGTAAGCGCCATTTCTTTGATCGGCTGTGCGATGCTGGACACAACATAATCTCCGACATTCAACACCCTCAGCCCATCGTAACCGATAATCTGCACATCCTGCGGCACACGCACGCCAAGCTGTTTCAGCTTCTTCTGCACCAGAACAGCATGTACGTCTGAACTGGTAAAAATCCCGTCATATTTACAATTCCCATTCTTGACGATGCTTTCTACGAATTTGTCTATTTTCTGGATTTCTCTCTGCCTCAATGTCGTCTCTTCCCCAAGCTCTATCTGGGAAGCCTCCAGGCCTGCCTTTTGGGAGACATTCAGGAATGAACGGCCTCGTTTCAAGGTCTCATTTTCCAGGTTGGAACCGTTTCGAATATAAACCACGCTCCGGCACCCGGTTTCAATAAACTTTTCCGCCGCAAGCCTTCCTCCATTGTCGCTATCGCTGGAGATACAGCAAATCTCCTCTCCCGGAAAATGACGATCAATGGATATCATCGGAAGGCCCGCCTCCAGATACCCGTCTAAATTGCTGTATGTAATCGCGATCAACCCGTCCACCTTATTCTGCAGTATCATATTGATGTATGACAATTCTCTGCTCGCATTATTATGCGAATTACAGACAAGCAGCCGATATCCACTCGCGGCCAAAACCTGCTCTACATAATTGACCAGAAGCGCAAAGAAAGGATTTTTCAAATCGGGAATGATCATTGCCACCGTATATGTTTGCTGCGCCTTTAATCCTCTGGCATAGGTGTTTACACGATATCCCAGCTTTTTTATCGACTCCTCTACCTTTTCCCGATTGTTTGGCTTTACATAAATATGATTCAAGACTTTAGATACGGTTCCCACGGATACACCTGCGTCCGCTGCTACATCTTTAATTGTCACCATTTTTTACTCCGGTTCTTACTTGTCACGATGAATATAGTACAATTTCGTGTGTTGTCAACGGCAATTCACGCTTCTGTTAAAGACCACTTGATTTGAACAAAATCCTGGCGTGATACAAAAACAGAGGTCAAACCATCCTTTGTATGAAATTTTTCCGGTTTACCATTAATCATAACAGAACAAATTTTCTCTCTGCTCAGCCAGCTCAACGTCCCTCCTTCTATCACTTCCATCTGACAGGTATCATTGTCTTCCCTGATCTTTCGGATGCATGCTCTTGAAATGTATTTTTCCGCAATTCCGACGACAGATATCCTGCCATCGGCCGGGATCAGATGAAACAGTCTGGCTTCTCCGGGTTGGATGCAAATCCGGTATACATCCTCTCTGCCCTGTAGATATGCCTTCCGTTCTTTCCAATCGTATATCCAGTATTCCGTCAACACTGCATCCGGAAAATCCGCTCTCCCAATCGCAAGTTCTTCTTCCTGTGCTTTCTCGTCAAGAAATGCCGCAACATACCGGTTTTCTTCATATCGATTATAAATTTTCAGCGGTCTTTTCCAAAAAGCCCCGGCATCGGTCAGGCAGTCGAGTGTAGGGCGCGCAACATCCTGACACCGGGTAATCGTTCCATCCTCCAGAATAACCGGTCTGATCTTATCCGGATCCGATTTTCCCAACGCGTCGCTCAAATAGAACGGCCCGCCGCTCATCACGCGGAGCAGAATACTTTTTTCTGCTTCCGGATGGACGGACCAGACCATGTCCCAATCTCCCCAATAAAAGCATCCGTGAAGAATCGAATTGTAACTATTCTGGAGAACATGTTCTCCAAAGCTGCCGGATACCGTCGGCGTATAATCATCGCTGGTTCTTGAGAGTGCCGAATTGGGGCGATTCCAGATATCTTCCGGAGCCATGCCCATACAGTTAATCATTTGCCCGTTAAAATGAAGCGCCGCAGAAGCACCTAACCCGGTATGCAAAGCGCGTGCAGCCGTCCCATAAGAGTTCACGCCTCGCCAAAGAAGTGACATCGAGCTTTGGCCATCTACCTTAACAAAATCTATGCCTGCTTTTTTCAGCTCGGTATGCCATGTATTCCAAAAGCCAAAGGCTGCCGTATCCTCTCCTTTCACGGCCAGCTCTCCATTCGGATACATCCGGATATACGGCTGTAATTTCACCGCAGCCAAAGAAGCCGGTTCGATTCCGTTCCAATACCCCTTTTCCGCTTGCCAGACACCCACTTCACCGACACCATACTTTTCCTTCAGAACCCGAACGGTATGTTCCAACCCGTGCGGGAATTTTTCGGCATCCGCCCCCAGATCTTCCAATGTCTGGCGTTCCTGGTTGCTTTTCGACCATCCGTCATCAATCAAGACCCAGGACACCGGAATTTCCTTTTCACGAAATTCTTCCATCTTATCGAGAATTGCTTTTTCATTTACCGTCTGTCCAAGCGAATCCCAGGTACACCAGCCGAGTTTTTCAAAAACAGCCGGAAATGCTTTCTGCGTGCGAAGACGGATGCATTTTCCGCATTGACGCAGTGCCATTTTTATCATCTGCTCCACAAGTCGGTACGGATTTTCTCCCCATCCGCATATCAGAACACAATCCTTTATTTCCATTCTGCCGCAAAGGTTAGAGGAAACCTGCAGTTGCATTCCTTCCGCACATCCTTTAAGATCGGCTCTGTTTTCCAGTCCGCATACCGCAAGGCAGCAAAGATATTCTTTTTGGCGCCTGAAAATAATTAATTGCGTGTTCTCCGGAATATCCGTGAACCGTTTTCCAAAGCCCGGTCTCATCCACCACTCTTTATGCTGATAAACCGACACAAAATCCATTTCTCCGGACAAAGAGAGCGTCAGCGAAATCCCGTTTTTTTCCGAGAAGGCGCTCTGATAGCCAAAAACAGGCTGATTTTGCACGATTTTTCCATCAATCAATAGCGCCAGCATTTGCTCTTCTCTGATGAGTTTTACGGCCAACTCTCCTGTCTCATTTGCCGCCTGGAAATCATCACGCGTCCATTCTTTCCAATTCAGTGCACTGCTGCATTGATCACGATTTACGAATCGGATCTCGCCGAGTTCAAACAGCATCTCGCTGCCCTGTCCAAAGATCACAGGGTGCTTAGTTTCCGCTTCTTTCAATCCGCCCTGCATAACCATTTCATCCCTCACTCTTCTTTCACACCTGGTTCTAACTGATTCAGTTTATCCAGCAAAGCATCGAGCTCTTCTTCGGAAAAACGTCCTTCTGTAAAGGTTACCAATGTTTTTAAGGGGAAATCGCAGATCACCCGGAAGGCAAAATCCTCGTCCCGTTCTCCCAGGTCAAAGTCTATTCCGGATTCCCTTTTAAAATACGCTATTTCGTCCGTTGCGATTTTTCTGGCCGGCAGGTATTCATACATTTCACCGAAAGTAGAATTTCTGCCGAACCATTTCTTTACTGCTGCCGTAGATTGCACTTCGACCGTTTCCTCTAATCGGATATCCTCAGAAGATGCGCCGGCCAGCAGAGAAAATTTACCGGTCTGCACAAGGAAATCCTGCTGCTCCACATTGTAATAAGCAAAGCTCCTTTTATCCAGCTCAAAGACCGCTTCCTTGCTTTCTCCCGATTCCAGCGCAAGTTTACAAAAACCTTTTAATTCCTTAACCGGGCGAATGATTTCTTTCTGGTGATCCTGCACGTATAGCTGAACAATCTCTTTACCAAAGCGTTCGCCGGTATTTTTTACTCTTATTTTTACCAGCAGCTTATCCCGGTCCGTTATTTTCCTGGCGGAAACCTGCATGGATTCATAAGAAAACGTCGAGTAGCTCAAACCATGACCGAAGCAGAAAAGCGGCTTGATCCTGCGCGCTTCATAATAACGATAGCCCACAAAAATGCCTTCTCTGTATTCCACCTTATACCCTTCTCCCGGGAAATCCAGATAAGAAGGCGTATCCTCAAGCCTGACCGGGAACGTTTCCGCCAGCTTGCCGCTTGGATTTACCTTTCCATAGAGCACATCCGCCAATGCGCCTCCCCCGGCCTGCCCCAGAAGATAGCCTTCTATAATTGCCTGGGCCTTTTTTTCAAACGGCATGGTCACGGGTGCTCCATTGCTCAGGGTCACAATAAGATTTTTATTGTACTCTGCCAGTATCTCGATCAGTTCCCTCTGGGCGCCCGGCAGGTCAAGATGCGTGCGGTCCATCCCCTCGGTCTCATACGCTTCCGGAAGCCCGGCACAGATCACCAGTTTATCCACGCCGGAAGCCAGGGCGATCGCCTCTTCAAGCAGTTCTTTGGACAGCGTCTCCGCATTTACCTCAAATCCTTTGGCGTAAAAGACATTGCTTCCTCCTGTTTTTCTCATTTCTTCCAAAAGATTATCCGCAAAAGCGGTAGCCACGTGAGAACTCCCTCCGCCCTGGAAACGGGCTTTTACCGCAAATTCCCCTATGATTCCGATTTTTTCCCCTGTGTGCAGCGGAAGCACATGATTCTCATTTTTCAGGAGCACGATGCAGTCTGCCGCGATTTCTCTCGCCAGTTTGTGATGCTTTTCCAGCAGGTAAGGATCTTTTTCCGGTTTTTCACTCTTCACCTTATCCTGAAGCTGCAGAAGCCTGGAAACGGCAGTGTCTACATAAGAGAGCGAAAGTTTGCCCTCTTTCACTGCCTTTTCCACTTTTCTGTCATTCACCCCTCCGGATGAGGGCATTTCCAAATCCATTCCCGCCTTCAGGCCCTCGACGCGATCGTTGGCCGCTCCCCAATCCGTCACTGTCAGCCCTTCATACTTCCATTCATCACGGAGGATCTTTTTCAAAAGATACGCGCTTTCCGAGCCAAAAACTCCGTTCAGACGATTGTACGCGCACATCACCGTCCAGGGTTTCGCTGTCTTTACCACATACTCAAAATTTGCCAGATAAATTTCGCGGAGTGTGCGTTCATCGACAACTGCGTTTAATGTCAGCCTCCTTGTTTCCTGATTATTTACTGCATAATGCTTGACGGATGTCCCCACACCCTTACTCTGTACCCCAAGTACGTGCCCGGCCGCAAGATGAGCGGACAGATAAGGATCCTCCGAGAAATATTCAAAATTCCTCCCGCACAGCGGAGATCTCTTTATATTCATTCCCGGCCCGAGGATCACGCTCACCTCTTCCGCTCTGCATTCCTCGCCGAGGGCCTGTCCCATTTTAACAACCAGCTCCTTATCCCAGGATGAACCCAGGGCACAGGCCGGGGGGAAACAGGTAGCCAGAACACTGACATTCATGCCCAAATGATCCACCTTATCCGTCTGCTTTCGCAATCCATGCGGTCCGTCGGTAAACAGCATCCGCTTAATCCCATGCCTTTCCAGGCCTTGCGTATCATAAAAGCTTTCCCCGGAAAGCAGAGAGCACTTTTCTTCCAGTGACATCTGATCTAATCTCTCATCTCTCATCTTTTCCCCTTTCCGGCACAGCATTTACCGATTCGATCAAGTTTTCTTCCACGACAATGGCCTGAAACGGCTGCAGCAGCAGTCCTCCTTCTTCTGCCGCACGAAGATCCGGATAGTTATTGACCAGGATCTTTCCCTGTACTTTACATGGCAGTCTACGGGCTTCATCCTGATTATTGCATATTACAGAAACCGTACGTCCACGATATGTCCGCTGATAAGCGAAAATGCTGTGATATTCCGAAAAAATCTTCTTCAGATCGCCAAGGCAGAAAATGTCCCCATATTCTTCGCTTTTCCGAAGCGCGATCAGCCTTCGGTAAAAATGCAGGAGGGATGTTTCGTCCTTCTCCTGATCCTCTGCATTAATTTCCGTATGATTCGGGTGAACAGGCAGCCAGGGAACAGCGTCGCTGAAGCCCGCGTTTTTCCCCTTATTCCATGACATCGGGTAGCGGCTGTTATCCCGGCTGCGAAGCTGCACAAAACCAAGCGCCTCCTCTTTGGAATATCCGCAGCTAAGCGCGTAGCGATATTCCGCATGAGAAGAGCAATCATCATAGTCGGCAATGTCTGCCATGGGAAAATTGCGCATCCCTATTTCCTGTCCCTGATAAATAAATGGCGTTCCCCGCAAATATAAATAGAGCACCGCAAGCATAGAAGCGCCGTAAAAATTTCGTCCTTTCGCCGGGAGCAGGTAGTCAATACATCTTGGCATGTCGTGACATTCCAGAAACGTTGCAATCCATCCTTCCGGCTGAATCGCTTCCTGGCTGTCTAACAGCGCATCCCGGAGTTCATCTGCCGTCCAGTCCTTTCTGTCACACCAAAAGAAATTTGGCCCTTTCAGATCCAGATTCAAATGACTGATATCAAAAATCGATGAAAAATAGCCGTCCTTCAGAGAAATAAAAGGAATCGCGTCCTTCCCATGCACGCCAGCCACTTCACCTACCGTGAAATACTCTCGTCTGCCGTACGTCTTCTCCTTCATTTCCTTCAAAAAGGCTTCGATCCCCGGTCTTGCCAGAGAACCATACTTCACGGAAACCAGACCATCCGCGGCGTCCGGCGGAAAGGATGGAAGGCCCTCTTCTTTCTTGATATAGGTGATCGCATCCAGCCGGAAACCGGCAATCCCCTTGTCCAGCCAGAAGTTCATCATATCGTAGATCTCGCTGCGCAGTTTCGGGTTCTCCCAGTTTAGATCGACCTGTTCTTTCGCAAAAATATGGAGATAATAGTACTCCGAATCAGGAATTTTCTCCCACGCGCTCCCTCCAAAAATAGAGCGCCAATTATTCGGCGGATTCTCTCCATCTCCCTTGCGTAAATAAAAGTACTTCGCATATTCCCCTTCCGGATCTTCGCGTGCGTTCTGAAACCAGTGATGCTGATTCGAACAATGATTCACCACCAGATCCATAATGACCCGGATCCCCCGGCTTCCTGCTTCTTTGATCAGACGGTACATATCCTCATTGTTCCCAAACAAAGGATCGATCTGATAATAATCCGATATATCGTATCCATTGTCTTTCATCGGAGACCGGTTCACCGGGCTGATCCACAATAAATCAATCCCCAGTTTCTCTAAATAGTCCAATCTTCTTCGAATACCTTCCAGATCACCGATCCCATCATGGTTCGTGTCCTGAAAACTCTTCGGATAAACCTGATACGCCACTGATCTTTGCCACCACTTTATGCTGTTTTCTCCCATAATTTCCCCATTTCTTTGCGCTGCCTACACCAGTGTTTCCAAACAATGGAACCATCATATTTTTACCGCGCCTTCCGCTACCCCGGATACAATATATTTCTGCAGGAAGATATAAACAAGGATAATCGGAATGATCGTGATAAATACGGCCGGGAAGATCAATTCCCAGGGGTTTCCATATTGACCGGATGTCAGCTTCGCAAAATACAGTTCCAGAGTAAGGGTGGTTGCTCCCTCTCGATTTCCTATCGCCAGAAACGGAAGCAGATAATCATTCCAGATCCACATACCATTTAACACAATGACCGTGACCGTGGTACCTTTCATGAGCGGGAATACCACGTAAAAAAACATCTGGAACAGATTGGCTCCATCGATCAACGCCGCTTCTTCCAGCGATGCCGGTACACTCTTGATAAAACCATGATACAGGAAAACAGACATGCTCAGTCCGAATCCTCCGTACATGATAACTAAACCCGGAAGATTTTTTAACCCCAGATGATCAAAAACATTTAACAGCGGATACATCAGAGATTGGAAAGGCACCAACATGGCCGCCGTGAAGCACATAAACAAAACATTGGCAAATGCGGTCTTACTTCTCACCATAGCCCACGCCGCTAAAGAAGAAGTAAGAATAATCAACACCAGGGAACAAAAGGTAACCATAAACGTTACTCCGATCGAATGAAAGAAATCGATCTCCTGCGCCGCATTGATCATATAGGCCAGCGTCCAGGTTTCCGGCAGCGCAATCGGTGACGCAATAATTTCATTATTGGATTTAAAGGAATTGATCAGCAAAAACAGCAATGGAAACAGGATCAATAATGCCATCAAAATCATGACCATATGCATAACCACCTGCCCCGCAAGATGGCGCCCCTTCATCGTCATTATAACTCCACCTCTTTTCTCTTGGTCACAGCAACCTGTGTCAATGTTACAACTGCTATCAGAATGAAAAATACGACCGCCTGGGCCTGCGCCACGCCGTAATCCGGCGGTCTGCTGTCCGACGTTGTCCGAAGAATTTGCGTCGCCAGCAGGCGAGTATTAAACGAGCCGTCCGTTAATGCCACGTTCTGGTCCAAAAGCATAAAGCATTTTGACAATGTCAGGAAGAAAACAATCGTAATGGACGGCATAAGCATGGGGATCGTAATATGCCGGAAGCGTTGCAATACACCGGCGCCGTCAATCCCCGCTGCTTCAACCAGGTCTTTGGGAATATTGTTCAGTCCGGTAATATAGATAAGCATCATATATCCCGCCAACTGCCATGTCACCACGATAACCAGCGCCGCCAGCGCCTTCCACCGATCCTGAAGCATATTGCAAAGGATGGGAATACTGACGACTCCATTTTCCCCAAAAAGAATCTGGGAAAAAACGATCTCAAAGATAAACTGCCAGATGTAGCCCAATGCCAGACCGCCCAAAAGATTGGGCACAAAATAAATCGTTCGATAGGCTCCCGCGCCCCTGTGGATCGCCGTTGCCAGCAGAGCCATTGACAAGGAAACCACATTAATACATACGACAGCCAGAGCCGTAAACGCCAGCGTGTTCACAAACGCAGACTTAAAATTAGAATTTGTAAACGCGTTTTTATAGTTTTCTAATCCGACAAATGCCTGCCAAAAATGATCTCCCCCCGCAAAATAACTGCCCCGCCACGCGCAAAACGAATATACAACGCCTGTTCCAAACGGTACTAAGATCACAAGAATAAAAAGTATCATCGCCGGCATAGCCAGTGGAATCAGACGTTTTCTGTAATATCGATCCATACCCAACCACCTTTCCTGGTCCTAAATCCGACAAGACGCGTCACCGGCGCGTCTTGCTGGATACTTCGTAACCAAAAGGGTGTGTAGCATCACACACCCTTAAATAAACTGCGTCTAAGTTTATCACAGACCTGCCGCTTCCGTCCAACTGCTGATGATATAGTCCGCAATGTCTGTATAAGCAGTGTCTGGCCATTCTGCTTGGTTTAAATAATTTTCCATCATATGCGCACCCAGCGTATAGGTCGCATAACTGGCCGGAAGACCGGCATATGCGTTGGTAATCGTCTGTCCGTCTTTTACATAATTCAAAATGCTGTCACCCAAACTATAGCCGGCGCTTGTCGTATCCGGATCCGCATTGTAAGGGATAAACGCCATATCCTCAACAACAAATTTCAGTCCTTCTTCTGTTGTATTCAGCCACACCAGGAAAGCCTCTGCCGCTTCCTTTTCCTCGTCTGTCGCCTTCGCGTTGATCGCGTAATAGGAAGGCACGAATACAGGAATCGAACTGTTTAAGTAATCCGCCGTGAGTCCTTCCACCTGGATGTCCTCATCGGTCAGATCCAGTTTAATCGGCAGCAGCGTCATATAATCCGCTATATCCTCATTCGCATTCGTAATATTGGTATAGCACCAGTTCCCCTGCTTCATAAAGACAGTCTGCCCATTCGCGAAGCTGGCAACCGCCTGGTCATAGCCATTGGTCGTGGAGTTGATCAGCTCCGGTCCTCTTGCCACCTGTGCGTGCGAAGTACCAAGATCCAGCAGTTTCGCATACGCTTCCCATGCTCCGCGTCCTGCCTCCAGCTGCTCCACCGTGGCTGCTGCCGTCGCCAGTGCATCCGAGAATACCGCATCAATGGCAATGTTGATCAGATGATCCCCGTATGTCCATCTTTCAGAACCGGCAACGGCGAAGACCCCTTCCAGATTTTCTGCCCTCTCATCCTTTTCCGCGAGGAAGGAGAACGTCTGCCCGCTTAAAGTGATATCATCAGCGTCCCCGTTTTTGATGTAATCATCCATGGCAAGGACCATCGCCTCAAATTCATCATAAGAAGCCGTCTTATACGATTCGATAAACGCGTCAACCTGATCCTCTCCAAACAGGGAAGCCAGCACTCTGGTATCGACAATATATCCGTATCCCTCAATGTTCAGCGGAATACCGTAATTGATGACCCCGTCCTGTGTCAAATAAAAATTTTCAGGAATGTCCGCCACAAGAGCAAGGAACTCTTCATTGGTTGCCTCAGACAGATCCATCGCATACCCGCCTTCCACATATTCAATTAAATATTGCGAATCCTGGATTCCAAAAATCGTAGGCGGTTCACTGGACTGCAGCTCTGCTCTCAACATCTCCGAACTGTCCGTTCCCGAACCAAGAGAAAAGCATTTAATCGTTACGCCCGTTTCTTCAGAATAGGCGTCAACTGCCGCCTGCAAAGCATCTGCGCTCTCACCCTTGATGTTAAAGATATAAAAATCATAATCTTTGCCGCTGTTGCTGCTGTTGCTGCTGTTACTGCTGCTGTCGCCGCTGCTGTCACTGCCGCTATCACTGCTGGTTCCTGAGCTGCAGGCAACCAGACCGGCCGACACGATAGCCGCAACAAGCACTGCGTTAATCCGTTTTCTTTTCATCTTTGCCCTCTCCTCTCACAACAAATCTCATACACCCGTTCAGGATTTTTATTCATTTTTTCATCCTGAATCGTTTCAAGTTTGCAAAATTAGTGTATCATCAACAAACTGTATTGTCAAGCGGAACTATGTTTTTATTTAAAATTACTTATCATCCTGAAAAAAGGGCAATCCGCCAAGACGCGTCACCGGCGCGTCTTGCTGGATACTTCGTAAAAAAGGCGAGTGAAACAAGAGGGCTGTTGTCTCCTCTTATTTCACTCGCCTTTTTTCTTTCACTCACCTTTTTTCCGCCCCTTCAATCCCTTCCAGATACAGCTCCCCATACTTCATCCAGCTGTACCGTTCGCGGATCAGCGTGCTGGCGTTTTCTCCGATCTGCTCATATTTGTCCCGGCGCTCGTCCCAGTGCAGCAGGATGTCCGCATATTCGTCGGGCGAGTCCGCCACCAGGAAATGCTTGCCGTCTTCGCCGCCCTCGATCGGCGCTGCCGCCAGGGAGGAAATGATATTGATCTTGCCCAAGGCCATGCCTTCCAGTACCTTGTTCTGTATGCCGCCGCCGGTCTGCATGGGAGCGATCAGCACCATGGCCGAATTCAGGTAGATGTAGGGATCCTCGACAAATCCGGTTACGGTCACATTGGGCAGTTCTCTGGCACAGGTCTGCACCTTTTCCGTGGGATAGGCGCCTACGATCACCAGGGGGATACGGCTGCCGATGCGTCTGTGTACGTTTTCCATGTACCAGATGGCCGCGTCCACATTGGGCTGGTAGTCCATCTTTCCGATAAAGACGACCGATTTCTGCCAGCGCGCGTCACAGCGGGTATAGCAAAAGAGCTCCTCATTCACGCCGTGGGGCAGGCAGCGGGTTTTGCCGTACCGGCTCCAGTACTTCTGCTCGTCGTGGTTAAACAGATAAGTAATGCTGCTCTTCTCTACTGACCTGCGTTCATACCGCATCAGCCGGTCTCCCTCGATGCGGTAGATGATCTTCCAGAAGAGGGAGCTGGTCTTTTCCCGGGATCGCCGGTAATTCAGCGCGATGGAATCCACCATGTCGAAGACGATGACCTTATCCTTCCTCGTTTCGGCCGGCTTTAAGTATTCGCGCGTCCGCACCAGGGCAGCGATCAGGACGTCACATTCCTCCAGCTCCGGCGCAAGATGCGCCTGCAGCTTCCGGTCATAGTAATAGCTGACCTGCAGCGGTTTTCCGGACAGAAGGCCGGCAAGCGCGCGCATGCAGCTTTTCCAGCGGGCGATCCGGCAGGTCTGTACCCGGACCCCCAGCCTGTCATAAAATTCCTTTTCTTCCTGCGCGAGGTTTCCGGAAGTAATGATCACCAGATGCAGTTCATAGCGGGCAGCCAGGATCTGAATCAGATGATAGTTTTTCAGCGCGTAGCCGCAGACCAGGGGGAAGACCGGCCGCGGCAGCAGGAGTAAGCATTTCATGTTATTTTTGTCCTGTTAATTCCAGATATTCATCGTATTCACTTCGGTTGTAGAAATATTCTCTGGGCTTTCCCTGGATGCCCAGGTCAGCAAACCATTCGCCGCACAGCTTTTCCCGGAGAAGATGTTTGGTCGGCTCCGCCAGGGTCCGGTAATTCCAGAGCGAGAAATGCAGAGCGTAATTGATATAATCCTGCTCCAGCTCCCAGTAGATGTCTTCCCGGATCAGCCGCTCGCGGAGGGCCGTGAGCGCGTCATAAAAGCAGTGCCAGGATTTTTCCCGGGTCACCGAAAGCGATTCGCTGCCGCCCCTGCGCTGGTGCGCCAGCGTCTTGTAAACCACTGCGATCCGTTTGGCCAGGACGACGGCGCTGAATACGAACAGAAGATCGTTGCTGGTCCTCTGCTCCTGAAACCACAGATCGTGTTCGGCCACAAAGCTTTTCCGGTACAGCTTATCCCACGCCCAGCCGACAAAGGTCTTGAATACATTGTCCGTCAGCTCGCGGTGCTTGAAGGGCATATACGGCGGGATATCTTTCCTGCGCACGACCCAGGGGTTTTTGACGTATTCCCCGGTATTCATATGATACTGATCGGATTCAAACACCACGAAGTCCGCGCCATATTCTTCGATGCTCTTGTACGCCTCTTCCAGCATGTCCGGCTCAAAGAAATCGTCGGAATCCAGGAAAGACAAAAACGCGCCACGCGACTTTCGCAGGCCGTAATTTCTCGCCGCGCCGGCCCCGGCGTTCTGCTGATGATATATCCGGACGCGCCCGTCCTTCCCGGCATACTCCTCTAAGATATCCGGCGACGAATCCGTCGATCCGTCGTCCACGCAGATGATCTCGATCTCCTTGAGCGTCTGGGTACAGACGCTGTCCAGACACTGGCGCAAATACTTTTCTGCATTATAAACCGGAATGATCACCGATACTTTCGGATCCATCTATTTTCTCCTCCATGTCATCACTTTCAGCGCGAAGCACTTGACGGACTGCGGGACAAAGGGAAGCAGCCTGCGGAAAACGGCTACCGAGCGGAACATTTCATAGAATCCTTCCGTATGATGGATCAGGGACTCGATCTTTTTCCACTCCAGCTCCGTAAAGACATCCCTGCTCAGTTCGCCCTTCTGCATCGCCCGCTTAAACTCCATCCGCATTCGTTCCAGATATTCTTTCTTATATTCCTCACCGATCCGCCCCAGGGTGAAACCGTAATTAAAATATTTTTTCCACCAGTACATCGCTTTGAACCGCTCCCAGCGCGCGCTCTCCTCCATCAGGAAATCCCGGATAAAGTCGTACTCGATATTCATGCAGTAGACCTTGCCCCGGCTCTTTACCGAGGAGTTCGGATTGTCCCGGCGGTTATGGTAATACGCTTTTTCGACGATCATGGCGCGCCTGGCAAAGACAAACGTCTGGAAATAAAATCCGTTGTCCTGAAACGAAGCGCCCGGCGTCTCGTGATGGCGGATATGGTGTTTTTCGATGAACGAGCGCCGGTAGATGCCGCTCCAGGTATTCAGGGTAAAGCGGATCGTGCTGGGATCCTCGCTGGGGTTTAACAGCTCTCCATAGCGTTTCTGCGTCTTATCGATGTGCTCATACCGGCTCTCCTCCTGCCCGTCAGCGGCGCTGCCAAAGCGGTAAAAGTCCGCCTTCACGAAATCCAGCTGATTATCCTCGGCAATCTGATAAAGCTCCGCGAACATCTCGAGGGAGACATAATCATCCGGCTCAACGATCCCGATATACTCGCCGGTAGCCCGGTCCAGGCCCTTATTCATCGCTTTTCCATAGCCGCCGTTCGGCCCGGTGATCATCACGATGCGGCTGTCTTTTTCCTGGTACTCCCGGATGATCTGCGGCGAATCGTCCGTGGAGCCGTCATTGACGCAGATGATCTCGATATCCGTCAGTGTCTGATGGATGACGCTGTCCAGGCACTGCCGCAGATAAGGGGAGACATTGTAGATTGGAAGGATAACGGATACTTTCGCCATAACACACTGCTCTCTTTCTGTCTTTTTCGGCTATCGGGAGAGAATGCGCCTCTTGAGTCCGCATGGAACCGCCATGATCAGCTTTCCTACCTTGTAGGTCGTCGAATTTTTGATCATGTCCAGTTCATTGCGCAGGCGGTCCGCCTCCCTCTGGGAGATCCGGCTGTCGCCGCCGGGTTCTTTCACATACGTCTCCAGATACTGTTCCGGATGCTCCAGGATCATCGTCATCTTCTTCCATTCCAGCTCGGTAAACAGTTTCCGGTTAAATTCGCCCTGCTGCTTTGCCCGCTTAAACTCCGCGCTCATCCGCTGTACGTACTCGGGGCGGAATTCCTCGCCGATCCGGTTGATCGTAAACAGATAATTATGGAACTTCTTCCAGGTATACATCAGCTTGAACCGCTCCCAGATCTCGCGGTCTTCCATCAGGAAATCCCGGATATAATCGTACTCGATATTGATGCAGTACACCTTCTCCCGGTTATTGACCGAGGAGTTGGGATTGTCCCGGCGGTTCCGATAGTAAGGGCGGTTGATGATCATCGCCCGTTTCGCCTGGACCGTCGTCTTGAAAAAGAACCCGTTATCCTGGAACGAGGCCCCGGGGGTCTCGTGATGGCGGATATGGTACTCCTCCAGCATGGCCCGACGGTAGATCCCGCTCCAGGTGTTCATCGTAAATCGGATCAGGCTGGGATCCTGATCCGGATACAGCAGCTGGCCGTACCGTTCCTTCGTCCCGTCCAAATTGACATAGCGCAGGTCCATGTCGCCGCGGTCATTTCGCGCAAAGCGGTAAAAGTCCGCCTTCACGATATCCAGCTGGTTTTCCTTCGCGATCTGGTACAGGTCTTCGAACATCGTCAGACTGACATAATCATCCGGCTCCACGATCCCGACATACTCGCCGGTAGCCCGGTCCAGGCCCTTATTCATCGCTTTTCCGTAGCCGCCGTTCGGCCCGGTGATCACGACCACCCGCTCGTCCCTGGCGGCGTATTCCCGGATGATCTCCAGAGAATCATCCGTCGAACCATCGTTTACGCAGATGATCTCAATCTCCTTCAACGTCTGCCGGACCACGCTGTCCAGGCACTCCCGCAGATACTGCGACACGTTATAGATTGGTAAAATAACCGATACCTTGTACATCTCTTCTCTCCCGTTATCCTCTGGCCTTGTTCGCTCTCGCCATCTCCATATACTGGTCGCACACCTCGTTTACTTCTCCACAGGCCCGCACGATGCCCTTTTCCAGCCAGACGGCATGGTCGCAGAGCCGTTTGACCTGCTCGACGTTATGGGACACAAAGAGCAGGGTCGTCCCTCCGCTCAGCATACGGCTCATCCTGTCCATGCATTTTTGCTGGAACAGGAAATCGCCCACCGACAGCACCTCGTCGCAGATCAGGATATCCGGATCGACCATCGTCGCCACCGAAAAGCCCAGGCGGGCTTTCATACCGGAGGAAAAGTTTTTAATGGGGGTATCCAGAAAGTCCCACAGCTCCGCGAAGTCCACGATCTCATCGAAATGCTCGTCCATGTACTTCTTGGAATGGCCCAGGACCGTTCCGTTAAGATAAATATTCTCTCTGGCCGTCAGGTCCGAGTCGAATCCTGCGCCCAGCTCGATCAACGGCGCGATCTGCCCCCGGATCGTGATATTCCCCTTGTAGGGCTTTAAGATGCCGCTGATGGCTTTCAGCATCGTGGATTTTCCCGATCCGTTGACGCCGACCAGCCCCCAGGCTTCGCCTTTTTTTACTTTAAACGACACATCCTGCAAGGCAAAAAATTCCCGAAAAGTCAGCTGCTTTTTCACCAGTTTGATGACGTATTCCTTCAGGTTATCCACTTTCTCACTGGCCATATTGAACCGGATGGTGACGTGGTTCACCTCAATCGCATAGTTTTCCTTTGCCATCTTTGTACCTCTGTCAGATATGTAATATGAATTTATCCTGTTTGCGCAGGAACACGAACAGTCCCGCGCCGAACATCGCGAAGGCGATCAGCCATCCGCCGCAGAAGACCCTCGGCCCGGGAAGCTTGCCGATGTAGACCAGATCCCGGAACTGGGCCACATAGTAATACAGGGGGTTAAAGCCCTTGATCACCAGCTGCACGCTGTCCGGAAGCCGTTCGATCGGATAAAAGATCGGCGTCAGATACATCCAGGCTGTGATGACCGCATTGTAGATATACTGGATATCCCGGAAAAAGACATTATAAGCCGCCAGGAAGAAGCCCAGACCGCAGCAGAAAAGATAAATCTGCAGGATGACCAGAGGGAAGAGCAAAAACGTCCAGCTCACTCTGGCGCGGGTGGCGATGATAACGATCAGAAGCGCGCCAAAGGAAAATACCAGATCGACCATACAGCTGGTCACCTTGGCCAGCGTAAAAATATACTTCGGCACGTAGGTCTTCTTGATCAGGGCCGCGTTGCCGGTCACCGACCTCATGGCCTGTCTCGTCGAAGTCGAAGTAAATTCAAACAGCATACGTCCCGTAAATAAATATACCGGATAATTTTCGATATTGTTGCTGAACATGGTCGAAAACACGATCGTCATGATGACCATGACAAACAGCGGATTGAGCACGCTCCACAGATAGCCCAGCACGCTCCGGCGGTATTTCAATTTAATATCCCGGATCACCAGCTGGTAGAGCAGGTCTTTATATTTCAAAAACAGGTTGATGCGAATCTTCCATACATTCATAAGCGAATCTTTCCCCTTATCCCTGGTATTTTTTCTTCACCAGCGCGCCCGCGATCCCGTAAGTGGCATAGCCTGTGACGCGCATCAGCCGCACGGCCGGATTGATGTTGGCCCGGTAAATGTCCGGATGCCGGCGCCTCAGTTCGCGGTCAAAGCCGACCATCTTTTTCTTTACCTCCCCGGACGCGGGCACACTCAGCATGATCTTGTATTTTCCCGCGACCGCCCTGGCGATGATGCCGGCGATGTAGGCCTTCTTCGGCCCGGAACAGGGGATATCCTTCCCCAGCTTCTCGTAAAAGTCCAGAAGCGACCGGATTACCCTGTCATAATCCTTCTCATTTTTCCGGAGCTTCTCGATCCCCATGCTCTGCCCGGCGTGGCCGATCCGGTAATAATACACAAATGCGTCCAGAAAGCAGATCGTTCGGATATAGGGGATCGGATAGGTGATGTACTCCGTATCGACATAGTAGCATTTCTCATCGACCTTAATCCGGTGCTTCTGGAGGATCGACGTCTTAATGGTCAGGTTATGCATCTTGACATACAGACGGTCGGCCAGATCGTCAAACCGGTAGGTCTTCCTGTACTCCACCTCTTTGAACGGTTCGTCAATCTCCGGCCTGGTCTGATACATGCCCTTATCCGGCTCGCCATGGTCGTATGCCCACAAAAAGCCCGAATAGACGATGTCCGCGCCACCGCCCGCCTCTTCGGCCTGTCCCTTCAGCGTCTCGATCAGCCGGCAGAAGGCGATTCGTTCGACCCAGTCGTCCGCGTCAACGACCTTAAAATAGGTCCCTCTGGCTTCGCGTATGCCCAGATTGATGCCTGAGCCGTGTCCGCCGTTTTCCTTGGTGATCATCCGGTAGGAATCCGGATACCGCTCCACATATTCCTGCGCGATCGCGGCAGTGCAGTCTGTCGAGCCGTCATTGATCACCAGGATATCCAGATATGGCAGGACCCCGTCTATGCAGAAGGAATCCAGGTTATCGCGCAGATACGGTTCTGCATTATAAGCAGGCACTGCCACTGTCAGTATTTTTTTCATTGCCCCTTCCCTGCCTTATTTGTTTGATCTCGATCATCTCTTTTTTGCCCTTCCCGTTTCTCATTTCCTGCCATCGGGAGGCCTCCCGGGCCAGATCCATGTCCGCTTCACTGACGCCCTCTGTGCTTTCCTTCATCAGCATGATCTTCGGCGTCATCAGCATGAGCCGGATATCCAGAAACAGGGAATAGTTCCGTATATACGTCAGATCCAGCTTCAGCTTGTCGTAGGCTGCGGTATTGTATTTTCCATAGATCTGCGCGTAGCCGGTCAGACCGGCCTTTACCTTCAGACGGTAGGAAAACTCCGGCAGCTCTTTCTCGATCTCCGCCGCCAGCTCCGGACGCTCCGGGCGCGGGCCGACCAGGGACATCTCGCCTTTTAAGATATTGATCAGCTGCGGAAGCTCATCCAGACGTGTCCGCCGCAGGATACGGCCCACCGGGAGGATGCGCTCATCCCGCTCGCCGGCCAGGCGCGGCCCGCTCATCTTCTCCGCGTCCTGGACCATGGTCCTGAACTTGTAGATCCAGAAGCGCCGCCCGCCCTGGGTCAGCCGTTCCTGCTGATAGAAAACCGGTCCGCCGTCGGTCATCTTGATCGCCGCCGCGAAAAGCAGGAAAAGGGGGCTGGTGATCACCAGACCCGCGGCCGAACCGATCACGTCCACGAAGCGCTTCACGATCCGCTGTTCAAACTGAAGGCCGTCATTTCTGGACAGATAAAGCGGCGAATCAAAAACATTTAACTCCGCGCAGGAGCGCAAAAGGATATCCGAAATCTTCGGTACGGTATACGAGCGGATCCCCTCACCAAAACACCGCTTCATCAGAAGATTCCGCTCGTGGGACGGCATGTCGCCGATCAGCATAGCGTCATACTCCTTCATCAGCTCCATGATCTTCTCTATCCCGGCGGAAAACGGCACCGCTCCGGCCAGTTCATATTTGTCTTCCCTGGAATTGATCTTGTCCATCAGGTGGAATGCCGGACGCTCGCCGTAAACGAAAAGCAGCTTCTTTCTGGGGAAGAGGCGGCTGTATACATACTGGAACACAAAGGCCCAGATGACGATGACCACGCTGTCCGCCGCAGTCATCGCCAGGAACACCACCGGATTCTGGAATTTCTTATCCAGCAGCGCGATCTGAAAATAGGTGAGCACGTTGACGATGACGACCGACAAAATCTGCGAATAGATCAGGTTCCCCCTCTTCAGATAGCTGATCTTAAATCCGCCGTACATACGCAAAAAAAACATCAGCAGGACGCCGTAGAGCGCGGCCATCAGCCAGTTTCCCTTACGGAAGAACGGATACTGCATCACTTTCGTATTGTAATACATCCACACATAGTAGTAGATGAAGACCTGAACAGCCACGATGACGAACGATGAAAAGAACTTGATTAATCGTTTGTATTGTCCATAATCTTTCAAAATGTATCTTCCTTTTCCTATCCTCAGGTTCTGGACTCCTGCCTGCGCCTGCATCCTGCTGCACCCACAGACAAAAGCATCCACATGATCGGCGTGGCGATGGGCAGATTGATCGTCACCACAGCCTGAAGCAGGTAACATCCCACGCCAAGAGCGATGGCCGTTCCCCATGTTCGGTCCACGCTCTTTCTCAGCATCCGGCAGATGACCGCAGCCAGGAACGCCACATAGAAGGCCAGGCCGATAGGGCCCACCGTCACCAGGTACTGCAGATATTCATTATGCGCGCTGTCAAACACCTGCCCGCAGATACTGCTTGTATATTCCCGGTAGGACACGGTCATCAGCCCAAAGGTATCCAGGCCGAATCCCCAGATCCGGTGGAGCAGCGACTGTTTCCCGTAAGACTCCAGCGTGATCCGCCAGGCCAGCCCCCGGTAGGTGCCCCATTCGTCCGAAAAATGCAGATAGTCCGCCAGGCTGCCGTAACGCGCGCTGTTCCCGCCCCAGTTCGCGTCATACAGGACAAAGAGGCCCGCGAAGACGCAGACAAGCAGGAATACCCCCCACGCACGGACGAATTTCTTTCCGTAATCGCCGTCCGATCTTTTGCGCATGGCCGCGGTGCCAAGCAGCGCGGACAGGGCCAGAAAGACCAGAAAAAATATCCAGAGCCCCGGGAGGTACACGATCATCCGGCAGGCCCCGCCCAGCCGGATCACTACATCCGCCATCGCGTCGGTAAGCCAGCGGGTGAGCTGCGCCATGCCGAAAAAGATCGTCAGCAGGATCGTATAGCCCATCGTCCCCCGCCGGGTGCGAAAGGCGATTAACGGCAGCACCGCGAAGACCAGGCCGACCGCCAAAAGCGCGTTGTCGCTGTTGCACATCATCAGCGCCATCGAAGTCACCGCGAATCCCGCCGCGTACAATGCCGTCTTCCGGGCAGACTCCTCCTTCACCAGCAGAACGCCAAGGCAGCCGAACACTATCCCGATGTAGGTTGCAAAGGTGTTGATGTTGCCAAACGTGGACATAAAGCTGTCCCGGTCGGTCCGGTCGATCTCCCACTTAAATCCAAGAAGATCCATATTGAAGTAGTCGGTAATGCCGAACAGCAGCGGAAGCATCGCGACAGCCAGGAAGGCATTGAGGTGCCACTGCTTAAACCGATAACAGCGACTGACGATCAGGAAACTGATCCCGTAAAGCAAATGAAGGAAAAGCCCGTTAAACCGTCCCTCATTCCCCCAGAAGGACTCATAAACGTAATCCGACTGCAGCGTGGAGATCACGCAGGTCAGCAAAAAGCCCAGCAAAAGCCAGTCCGACATCTGCACATGAGCGCGGATATTCTTCGGGTGAAACTGTGCGAAAAACGCTTTGGTGTGAGCAAAACCGCATTCTTTCCCATCGATCAGCACCGCAGCCGCCGAAACCAAAAGCAGCACGCCAAAGAAGCCAAGCATCATCACATAATAGAAGGTATACTTGGCAATCAGGATGTCATAATAGTAATCCCGGTAGTACAGAGGGAACAGGAGCAATATAATCAGCACGGCAGCCTCGACCACACCGCCGTAGATCTTTCCAAAGGTCTCGGAAAAACCGCCGCCAGTCTCCTGATTCTTCTGCTTCTCATTCGTTTCCATCTCTGGTCTTCTCCTTTTCTCGACGCCGCAGGGCGCTCTCCGGTCCGGCCCAGCAGGGGCGCGGGCAAGACGGCCGGTCTTTACGCCGCCCCGCGGCACTGCAGACATATATTGTAGAGTATACCACCTCCCACGAAATTATGCAATGTTGCACCTTTATCAACAAATTAACATCCAGTTAAAAAAAACTTAGTAAATTCTTAATTTCCATCGTTTTGCTTTTTTCGGCTTTCCAACACAAAAAGGGACCGCTGCTCCATAGATGATCACTCATCTATTTCGCAGCGGTCCCAATATTTCTTCATCGATTAATCATCGATAAAAACATCTGGCAATTAGAATCTGCTTGAAGTTACAGCGAATTAATCATCATCCTCTACGCTGGTGACAACATAGTTTGTAACCCTAACCTTCTGGCCATTTACATCGGTTACGGTACCGGACTTCTTGATCTTACCATTCTCGTTGATCAGAACGTCGTTGCCAGCGGTTACGCAAGGCTCGCTGTCGCCCTTCTCATACAGATCATACTCAAGCGTAACGATCTGATAGGTGCTGCCATCACCGTAGTCGTCCATTCTCTTTCCGTCATGGCCGTATACAGTGCCGCTGATGATGGTATCGGTATAAGCCGCACCGCTCTTCTTGAAGTAGTACTGCTCATCGTCACCGTCAACATCGATGGTCAGTTTCTTGTTGGTGATCATCTGGCCCTCGGTAGAACCGTCAGTCTCATCGAAGTAGTAGTAGCCAGCATCCATCGGGCTGGTAGAGGTTCCCTTGTATACCGGAGAATCGGTATCGCCCTCATTCTCACCACCTAACCAGTACAGACCGGTCAGCATGACGCCGTTGCTGTTGAATAAGTAGGTGTCACCGCTGATGCTTCTTGCGCCAACTTCGCCGTTGTACTCAGGATCATCTGCATCCGGCTCGTTGTCATCATCGATGCGGTAAGCCGCGCCTACGGCGGTCAGTCTGGTATTGTCCTCGGTAGCACGGAACGGACGGCCGTTGGTGTCTAAGTAGAACCAGTAAGCATCCTCATCGTAGTCATCGTAATCGGAAACCGGATAAGCGTAGACCCAGTTCCTGCCGCGGTTACCAACATCCTCAGTGTAGTACTGTGCATCGGTAGCGGTAGAAGAACCGCCGGAGCTTACGTAGGTGCCGGAAGCGGTAGCGGTAGAAGCATCCTTGTATACCCACAGGTCAAGCATTCTGCCGAACTCATCGAATACATATACTCTGCCGTTGATGGTACGGGTCGTATCCTCTACTGCCTTACCATCGGACCTGAAGTAGAACCACTCCTCATCGCTGTAGTCATCATCATCCTCGTTGATGCCGCTGAATGCGTCAATGTCGGGATCGATGGTCAGATACTGCCAGCCGGTGTATGCCCAGCCTTCGTTCTGCGTTCCTAAGTAGTACAGCTTCTCGCTGTCGCCGCTCTTGCTCCAGCGCTGCCAGCCGCTTAACATATAACCATCCTCATTGAAGATGAAGTAGCCGCTCAGTCCGTCGCCGTAGCTTAACCTCTTGATCTCACCATTGGAGGTATCGCAGCCCAGAGCCTTACCGGTGCTGTCGAAATACATCCATACGGTATCAACCTCTTCGCTCATGTCGTCGTCATCCAGCAGGTCGTCGTTATCGAAGGACACCCATGCGTTGGTAACGCGCACACCGTTGGAATCTACATAATACTTGTCATCGTCATCCTCGATCACCTGATCTCTGGCCATATAGCCATCCTCATCCAGGTAATACCAGTAGCCGTTAGACCTCTTCCACTCATCGGTAACCTTGTCGCCATTACGATCCAGGTATACCCATTCGCCGTCTTCCATATCCCAGTGTGCGGTGTCAGCGAATGCAGTAGCAGAAGCGCCAATGGCCATCAAAGCAGCTGCAGAGAGAACTGCAACTAATTTTGTCTGCTTTCTCATAATGAATGCACTCTCCTTTTTTCTTTTTGAAATTCCCTTGTTGACTGAAATTCCTATTTGCATTACGAGGACATTATACTTCCTGTGATGAAAATTATCAAGCGTTTTTTTCGTGATTTTTAAGAAAATCCTAAAAATTGAAAAAACCGGATTCATTTCATCTGGAGTTCTGTCCCCCATCACACCCATAGTATAATACACGTTTCGAAAAATTGCCATAACTTTTATCTGTGCATTTTCTTACGGAATTATTACAAAATCCATTGATCTGTTTTGTTTTGTACCGATCCTTGTACAATCTCCGGTGTCTGCCTGCACGCCGGTTTTCGCTTGCGGGCGCAAATCCCGGAACAGAGCCTTGTATTTCCGGTCGATTTTGTTATAATGTTCATGTGGCTTTGTATTTTATTCTTTTTTGAACAGCCGCGCGGATTTTTTGCTGCAGAAAGGAATTGTTATTATGGATCGTAAAGCATTGCTTTGCAGGAGCATTCTGGAGGAACCGGTCATCACGCAGCGGGAGCTGGCCGAAAGGCTGGATGTCTCCCTGGGAACGGTAAACGGGCTGGTGCGCGACTGCGCCGGGCTTGGCTATCTGGAATCCACGGCAGACGGGAAATATCAGGTCACCAAGGCCGGGCTTCAGTTTATGGAGGCGTTCCGGGTAGACGGCGCGCTGTTCATCGCCGCCGGCTTCGGCTCCCGCTTTGTCCCGCTCACCTTTGAGGTGCCGAAGGGGCTGCTGGACGTACAGGGCGAGCGGATGATCGAGCGTCAGATCCGGCAGCTTAAGGAAGCGGGGATTAACGACATCACCATCGCGGTCGGTTACCTGAAGGAAAAGTTCGAATATCTGATCGATCGATACGGCGTTCGCCTTCTTTATAATCCGGAATATGCCTGCAAAAACACGCTGGCTACCATCTACCACGCCCGAAGCGTCCTGGAGGGACGGAACATGTACGTCCTGGCTTCGGATAACTGGATGCGGGAAAATATGTTCCATGCCTACGAATGCGGCGCCTGGTACTCTTCCGTCAAGATGGACGGGCAAACGTCCGAATGGTGTCTCTCCTTCAACAAGAAGGGATTGATCACGGATGTTTCGGTCGGCGGCGCGGATGCCTGGGTCATGTACGGTCCCGCGTTCTTTTCCCGCGCGTTTTCCGGGCAGTTCCTCCCGGTCCTGGAGGCTTACTACCATCTGCCGGGAACGGAGCAGTTCTACTGGGAACAGGTCTATCTGGATCTAGTCACCGGCCAGGCCCGCCGCCGGCTGGACGGATACGGGAAGGAAGGCGCAAAGCGTCAGGTTTCTGCCGCCCTCGCCCATCCCCCTGCCATGTACATTAACCGCCAGCCCGCCGGTCAGGTCTATGAGTTTGAAAACCTGGATGAACTGCGCCGCTTTGACCGCCGCTACCGGAACCGTTCCAACAACCAGGCGATGGAGCTGGTCTCCCGCGTCTTTCAGGTGCCGGAGGGCGAGATCGTCAGTCTGCGCTGCCTGAAGTCAGGGATGACCAATAAATCCTTCCTTTTCGAGGTTCATGAAAAGCATTACATCTGCCGCGTCCCCGGCCCCGGCACGGAGAAGCTGATCAACCGGCAGGAGGAAAAGGCCGTCTACGACGCGGTCGCGCCGCTCGGGATCACGGAGCATGTGCTCTACCTCAACGGCGACACCGGCTACAAGATCGCGGAATATTATGAGAATTCCCGGACAGCCGACAGTAACAGCCCGGAAGACCTGGAGAAGTGCATGCAGCTTGTGAGGCTTTTGCACCGCTCCGGGATCTTGGTTGACCATGCGTTTGACCTGCGGGAACGGATCCGGTTTTACGAACAGCTCTGCCTCTCCCACGGCAGCATCCCCTTTGAGGACTATCCGACGGTGCGCGGCTGGATGATGGAACTTCTGGATCGGGTCGAACGGCTGAACCGTCCGAAAGTCCTGGCCCATGTCGATCTGAATCCCGACAACGTCCTGATCCTGGAAAACGGAGAAGCGCGGCTGCTGGACTGGGAGTATGCCGGTATGGCGGATCCCATCCTGGACATTGCCATGTTTTCAATCTACTCATATTACAGTTTTGCGCAGAGCGAGGCGCTCCTGGACAGGTATCTGCAGCGCAGAGCCTCCGAAGAGGAACGGTTCGTGCTGACTGCCTACATGGCCCTCTCCGGTTTTCTGTGGAGCCTTTGGGCCGTTTACAAAAGCGAGCTCGGCGAGGAATTCGGCGAATATACGATCCTGATGTACCGCTACGGAAAAAACGGTTACCGCGCCTGCGCAAAGGCAGTTCCTGACAAATCGTAATAAAAAAGTCAAACACTTATCCTGAAGATATGCTATACTGTTAGGTAGCAAAAGGAGGATAGCTGTTATGAAACGTAAATTACGGAAGGCTGCCGCTGCAGCCGGACTTTTCGCCGTTTTCACATTGGTTCCCGCCGGGACCGCCATGGCTGCCGGCTGGACGCAGACCTCGGATGGCTGGACGTATGTACAGGAAGACGGCACGCTTCGCAAGGGCTGGATTCAAACCACAGATGGTTACTATTATATGGATCTGTCGACCGGCGCGATGTGCCTCGGCTGGAAACAGATCGACGGAAACTGGTATTACTTTAATTCCGACGGGCTGATGGCCACCGGATGGATCACGGACGGCGGCAAGTGGTATTACCTGTACACGGACGGCACCATGGTGACCGGCTGGCTCAGGGAAGGAGATAACTACTATTACCTGCGCAGCGATGGTTCCATGGCCATCGGGTGGAGGCAGATGGATGACGCGTGGTACTACTTCCGTTCGGACGGGCGGTGTATGGTGTCGAACTGGCGCGCGATCGACGGCTACTGGTATTATTTCGGTTCCGATGGAAAGATGGCCACCGGATGGACCGAGGTAGACGGGGAGTATTATTATCTGAACAGCGACGGACGGATGCTGACCGGGTGGCTCAGCGACGGAACGAACAAATACTACATGGATACCTCTACCGGAAAGATGGCCTGTACCTGGACAGCCATCGACGGCTCCTGGTACTATTTTAATAACGCGGGGCATATGCTGACCGGCTGGATCCAGGTGGACAGCAACTATTATTATCTGGATCCCACGACCGGCATCATGGTCTCCAGCACGACCCTGACCATCGACGGGACCAGCTATACTTTCGGTTCCGACGGGGTATGCACGAACCCCGGCGGCGTCACTGCCACCACGGTGACGTCCTCCACCACGACCAGCAGTTCGAGTTCCAGCACCAGCTCCGGCCCGGGCAGCGGAAGCACCAGCGTCGTCTATACGACGGACGACTCGTCTTCCAGCTCTTCGGGTCCGGGTTCTACCTCCTCTTCCTCGAGCTCGAGTTCGTCTTCCAGCTCTTACAGCGGCGATCTGGTCGCCGGTCTGACCGGCGGCCCCGGCTCTACTTCGTAGGCCGCAGGCCGCTTTTCATCCATAAAAAGCAGAGCAGACAGAAAATCCGGCTTTTCCAGCTTTCCGTCTGCTCTGCTTTTCACATTTGCGCATCTCTTTCTGATCGGGCCCGCGAAACGGGGCCCGGTCGTTTTTATTCACTCTCCGATCCGACAATTTCCGGAAGTTCTTCGATCTCCGGCTCTGCTTGCGCCGGTTCCTCCGGGGCAAGCAGCTCCTCATCTTCATCGTCCGCAAAAGAGATCACATCTTCCATGGCAAGATCCGTATTCAGCCGGATGCCGCGGTAGCGCTTCATGCCGGTACCGGCCGGAATCAGCTTGCCGATCAGCACGTTCTCCTTCAGGCCGATCAGATGATCGACTTTTCCGTTGATCGCCGCCTCCGTCAGCACCTTGGTGGTCTCCTGGAAGGACGCGGCAGACAGGAAGGAATCCGTGGCGAGAGAGGCCTTGGTAATTCCCAGCATGACCTGCTTGCCTTCCGCCGGCTTCTTGCCTTCGGCGATCAGCTTCTCGTTCATTTCGTTGAAATCCAGTACGTTCATGGAGACGCCGGGCAGGACATCGCTGTCGCCGCTCTCCTCTACCTTGACCTTCTTCAACATCTGGCGCACGATCATCTCGATATGCTTGTCGTTAATGTCTACGCCCTGGAGACGGTATACGCGCTGTACCTCCTGGATCATATAGTCCTGAACGGCGCGGACGCCCTTGATCTTTAAGATATCATGGGGGTTCACGGAACCTTCGGTCAGCTCATCGCCGGCCTCCAGATACTGGCCGTCCTGCACCTTGATGCGGGAACCGTAGGGAATCAGGTAGGTCTTGGAGTTCCCGGTCTCATTATCCGTCACGACGATCTCCCGTTTTTTCCTGGTATCCTTGATGGTCACCTGCCCGCCGAACTCCGTGATGATCGCCAGGCCCTTGGGCTTGCGCGCCTCAAACAGCTCCTCGACACGGGGAAGACCCTGGGTGATGTCGCCGCCGGCCACGCCGCCGGTATGGAACGTTCTCATAGTCAGCTGCGTACCCGGCTCGCCGATGGACTGCGCGGCGATGATGCCGACGGCCTCGCCCACCTGTACGGGCTGGCCCGTAGCCATGTTCGCGCCGTAGCACTTGGAGCACACACCAATGTGCGACTTGCAGGAAAGGACGGTACGGATCTTCACTGACTGGCGTCCGGTCTTTTCCAGGACCTCGATCACTGCCTTCGCGCGCTTTGGCGTACACATGTGATTCGCCTTAACCACGACCTCTCCGGTATCCGGATCGGTGATCGTCTCGGCAATATACCGTCCGGTCAGACGGTCCTCGAGGGACTCGATGGTCTCGCGGCCGTCCATAAACGCCTTGATCTCCATGTAGGGGATCTCGCCATCCTCACAGCAATCCACTTCGCGGATGATCAGATCCTGGGAGACATCCACCAGACGTCTGGTCAGATAACCGGAGTCTGCCGTACGAAGCGCCGTATCCGACAGACCCTTCCGGGCGCCATGCGCGGAAATGAAGTATTCCAGTACATCCAGGCCCTCGCGGAAGTTTGACTTGATCGGCAGCTCGATGGTATGTCCGGTGGTATCGGCCATCAGGCCGCGCATGCCGGCCAACTGCTTGATCTGCTTGTCGGAACCACGGGCTCCGGAATCAGCCATCATGAAAATGTTGTTGTACTTATCCAGGCCGGTCAGCAGGTCATGGGTCAGCTGATCATCGGTGTTCTTCCAGGTCTCGATGACTTCCTTGTAGCGCTCCTCCTCGGTGATCAGGCCGCGGCGGAAATTCCGGGAGATCCGGTCGACGGTCGCCTGGGCATCCGCGATCAGCTGCTTCTTGGAAGCCGGGACAGTCATATCGGAAATGGATACCGTCATCGCCGCCTTGGTCGAGTACTTGTAGCCGATGGCCTTGACGTCATCCAGGGTGATCGCCGCCTGGATCGCGCCGTGGACATTGATGACCTTCTCCAGGATCTTCTTTAACTGCTTTTTGCCGACGTGGAAGTCCACCTCCAGCTTCAGCTCGTTCTCCGGGACGGAGCGATCAACAAAGCCCAGATCCTGCGGGATGATCTCATTGAAGATGAAGCGGCCCACCGTGGACTCGATGATGCCTGTCCTGACGGCGCCGTCCGGCATCTTCCGGCTGACGCGGACCTTGACCCGGCTGTGCAGGGTCACCACATGGTTCTCGTATGCCAGGATCGCCTCGTTCACACTCTTGAAGATGCTGCCTTCTCCGATCGCGCCCGGCCTCTCCTGCGTCAGGTAGTAGATGCCGAGGACCATATCCTGGGACGGAACGGCCACGGGGCCGCCGTCCGAAGGCTTCAGCAGGTTATTCGGCGACAGCAGCAGGAAACGGCACTCGGCCTGCGCCTCCACGGACAGGGGCAGATGAACCGCCATCTGATCGCCGTCGAAGTCCGCGTTGAAGGCGGTACACACCAACGGATGCAGTTTGATGGCCTTGCCTTCCACCAGGATGGGTTCGAACGCCTGGATGCCCAGACGGTGCAGCGTAGGCGCGCGGTTGAGCATCACCGGGTGCTCCTTGATCACATCCTCCAGCACATCCCATACCTCCGGCTGCAGGCGCTCCACCATCTTCTTGGCGTTCTTGATGTTGTGGGCGGTGCCGTTGGCGACCAGTTCCTTCATGACGAAGGGCTTGAACAGCTCGATGGCCATCTCCTTGGGCAGGCCGCACTGGTAGATCTTTAATTCCGGGCCGACCACGATAACCGAACGGCCGGAATAGTCCACGCGCTTGCCTAAGA
>CAYRMW010000027.1:18707-32388 GCA_964425595.1 uncultured Lachnospiraceae bacterium | reverse complement strand
AAAATTTGAAAATCAATGATCTTAGTTGGGAAACACATTCATGCGTTTGTCGTGGGGCGGCGGGAAAATTGCCTTGTCACCCTGCGCCGTTTGTACTATAATAGGTAAAATCAGCACAAAGGGGCGAGATTTTCGCTCCGGGAGGAAGAAAGATGAGATTTGCGAAAAGAATGGATCAGTTTGGAGAGGGTATCTTCTCCAGACTGCTGGAAATAAAGAAGCAGCGGCTGGAACAGGGCGAGCCGGTGATCGATCTGAGTGTGGGAACGCCGAATATTCCGCCGGCCGCGCATATCCGCAGAGCATTGTGTGAAGCCGCCGCCGATGAGAGGAATTACATCTATGCGATCAATGACCAGACGGCCCTTCTGGAAGCGGCGGCCGCATGGTATGCCAGACGATATGGCGTGGATCTGGATCCGCACAAAGAAATCTGTTCCCTCCTGGGATCCCAGGAGGGTCTTGCCCACATTGCACTTTCCATCGCGGATGAAGGGGACATCGTTCTGGTGCCGGATCCCTGCTATCCGGTGTTCGCGGATGGCCCGATGATCGCCGGGGCGAAGCTGTATTATATGCCGCAGAAAAAGGAAAACGGCTATCTGATCCGGTTAAGGGATATTCCGGAAGACGTGGCCCGGAGGGCGAAGCTGATGATCGTGTCCTACCCGAACAATCCCACTACGGTCATGGCCCCGGACAGTTTCTATGAGGAGCTGGTCGCGTTCGCGAAAAAATACGATATCATCGTTCTGCATGACAACGCGTACAGTGAGCTGGTGTTTGACGGCAGGAAGGGCGGAAGCTTTCTTCACTATGCCGGGGCCAGGGAGGTCGGCGTTGAGTTTAACTCCCTCTCCAAGACCTATGGCCTTGCGGGAGCCAGGATCGGCTTCTGCCTGGGCAATGACCAGGTGGTGTCCCGCTTAAAGACCCTGAAATCCAATATGGACTACGGCATGTTTATTCCTATCCAGAAAGCGGCGGTGGCTGCGATATCCGGCGATCAGTCCTGTGTGGAGACGACCAGGAAGGCATACGAGAAACGGCGCGATGTGCTTTGCGACGGGTTTTCCTCGATCGGCTGGAAGATGAAAAAGCCGGAGGCGACCATGTTTGTGTGGGCGCCGATCCCGGATGGATTTGTTTCTTCTGAGCAGTTTGCCATGAAGTTAGTGGAACAGGCCGGAGTGATGGTGACGCCGGGAAGCGCCTTCGGCCCTTCCGGTGAGGGCCATGTACGTCTGGCGCTGGTTCAGGATGAGCCGGTGCTGAAGCAGGCGGTCAATGCGGTGAAAGCGAGCGGAATCCTTAAGGGATAGGAGGCTTTATGGCAGAAAAGAGAACCACGCCGGAAACGCTTGGCCCGGTGCGGGAGAAGATCTGGCAGGCGCTTTTGATCGTCTGGCTCTTGGTGATGTACGGACATTCGATGACACCGGCCAATATCTCCTCTGCGGAGAGCGGCCGTGTACTGGCGATGCTCTCCGGAATCCTTGAGGAAGCCGGCATCAGCAGTGCATGGCTTACGGAGCATCTGGTGAGAAAGGCGGCCCATTTCAGCGAATACGGCGTATATGGGCTTCTTCTGATGAAGAATTTCCGCATTCGGCAGCAGCGCGGTCCGAAGGCGCAGGGGATGGCGCCGCGGTTTCTCCCTCTGGCCTTCGCGGTTCTGGCTGTGCCGTTTCTGGATGAGACCATCCAGATCTTTTCGCCGGGCCGCTCGCCGCAGATCAGTGACGTGTGGCTGGATATGGCGGGAGCCTGCTGCGGGATTTTTGTTTTTGCGGTTTTTTGTCAGATTTGGAAACGCTGCGGCCGGGAACCGGGGTTGGCGCGGCAGAAGCGATCGGGAAAGGATGAAGCGCATTGAACAGGCAGAACAATTACCTGCTGTGTATCCAATATGACGGGACGCGATATGAAGGATGGCAGAAGCAGAAAAACACCGACCGGACGATCCAGGGTAAACTGGAACGGGTGTTGGGCGAATTTTGCGGCTGCGCGGTGGAGGTGTATGGCTCCGGCCGGACGGACGCCGGCGTGCACGCGCTGGGCCAGATGGCCAGCGTCCTGCTCCCGGAAGGGACGGAACCGGAAAAGATCGTAGATTACGTCAACCGGTATCTTCCGGAGGATATCAAGGTGCTTTCCGCGTCTTTGGTTCCGGATCGCTTCCACGCCAGGCTTTCCGCAAAGAGGAAGACCTATCGCTACCATATTGACACCAGAGGGAAAAAGGACGTATTCGAAAGAAAATATTGTTATGGGTTCCCCTTTTTTCTGGATGTGGAGAGGATGCGCCAGGCGGCGGGTTATCTGGTGGGAACACATGATTTTAGGAGCTTTTGCGGCAATAAAAAGACAAAAAAGTCCACGGTGCGGACGATCGAAGCCATCCGGATCGAAGAACAGGACGGAAAGATCGCCATTACCTATACCGGAGATGGATTTCTCCAGTATATGGTCCGGATCATGACCGGGACATTGGTGGAAACGGGGCTGGGCAAGAGAAGCCCGGAATCGATGACTGCTCTTTTGCAGGCGAAGGACCGGGGGGCGGCCGGTTTTACTGCGCCTCCGGAAGGGCTGTTTCTGGTGTCGGTAGAGTATTAGCTGCGGGAGTCCAAAGCTGCGGGAGGCAGCTGCGGATCCTGGCGGCAGGACGGCAGACGGAGGAAATGATGACCGAGTTATTAGTGAAATGGTGTATACCGGATTGGGAGAATACGGAAGAACCGCAGGTCCGGATGCGGTATGGAATGCTTGCCGGTGTTGTGGGTGTCGTGTGCAACCTGCTTTTGTTCGGCGTAAAGCTGGCGATCGGCCTGTTTGGCAACAGCATTTCCGTCATGGCGGATGCCTTTAACAATTTATCGGATGCGGCGTCGTCGATCATTGGTTTTGTGGGGGCAAAGATCGCAGGCAAACCGGCGGATGACGAACATCCCTTCGGCCACGGAAGAATGGAATACATTGCTGCTTTTATTGTAGCCTTCCTGGTCATCCAGGTGGGATTTTCCCTGTTTAAGACGTCGCTGGGAAAGATCTTTCAACCGGAAGAGATGAGCTTTCAGCCGGTTTCCGTAGGACTCCTGCTTTTGTCGGTGGCTGTGAAGCTGTGGATGGGCATGTTCAATCAGAAGCTGGGCAGCCGTATCCATTCCAGCGTCATGCTGGCTGCCTCAGCCGACTCTCTGGGAGATGTGGGGACCACCGCGGCGGTCATTCTGTCTCTGCTGGTATTCGGTCTGACCGGGTGGAATATTGACGGGATCGTCGGACTGCTGGTTTCGCTGGTGGTGATGGTCGCCGGCGTCAATATTGCCAGGGAGACGCTGGAGCCTCTGATCGGCGCGCCGATCGACCATGACCTGTATGTGGAGATCAGCAATTTTGTGGAAAGCTTTGACGGGATCGTGGGGACCCATGACCTGATTATCCATAATTATGGCCCGTCCAGGAGCATGGCTTCTATCCATGCGGAGGTGCCGAACGACGCGGATATCCAGGCCGCGCATGAGATCGTCGACCGGATCGAGCGGGAAGCCGCGCAGCGCTTTCACCTTTCGCTGGTCATCCATACGGATCCGGTGGAAACCAGGAACCAGAAATACCTGGACATGAAAGCCATGATGGAAAGCATCCTGAAGGATGTAGATCCCCGTCTTACGTTCCATGATCTGCGTATGGTAGACGGAGAAGAGCGGGTCAATCTGATCTTTGATCTGGTTGTGCCCAGGGATTATCAGTACAGTCGCTATGACCGGCTCAGGGAGAAGATCAGCCGGCTTGTGCAGGAGAAGGCCCCCCGCTGCCGCTGCATCATGACCATAGAAAACAGTTACTGTGAAGAATCTGCTGCCGGATAGGCGCCGCAGGAAACCCATGCAGAAATATTTTTGCCGCAGGATGCAATAAGTTCTGTGTTTCCTGCATTAACTAAGTAGGGAAAGGAATTCCGATCCATGTTATTTTTGGATACATTGCGGATTCCGGAGCTTCTGGAACAGTCAGTGGACGAAAACCTGCTCCGGCAGGTGGGTGAAGGGGGCCAGGAAGCGTTTAAGCAGCTGTATGAGAAAACAGACAGAATTTTATATGGATTTATCTTATCTATTCTCAGGAATCCCCACGACGCCGAAGAGGTAATGCAGGAAACCTACATGAAGATATGGACATCCGCTGCCAGCTATCAGCCCCAGGGCAAGCCCCTGGCCTGGATGTTTACCATCGCCAGAAATCTCTGCTATATGAAGTTCCGTGAGCAAAAGCACCAGTCCGAGGTGGGACTGGACGAATTGAATGGAGCGGAGAGCGGAGAGCTCTGCCTGCAGATCGAAAACGCAGCGGATAAGCTGGTGCTGAAAGCGGCTCTGGAGGCGCTGAAAGAAGAAGAACGGCAGATCGTACTGCTGAAAAATTCATCCGGACTTAAGCACCGTGAGATCGCCGAAGCGCTGCATCTGCCGCTGGCTACCGTTCTGTCCAAATATAATCGTGCCATGAAGAAGCTGGAACAATATCTAAGAGAGGAGTGAAGCGCTTGGAGCAAAAGGAAAAACAGAATACGTTTTTTACGCAGCAGGAAATCGAACAGCATCTTCAGTCTGCTCTGGCGGCGGCTACTCCGGATGTATGGTCCAGGCTGGATCTTTCGGTTCCTCAGGATCCCCCTGCGGGCGGCGCTGTGAAGGAGAAGCGCAGAGCTGTCATGCCGGGACGGCGTTTTGGCAGCCTGTGTGCGGCGGCCTGTGTCTGTCTCGTATTGCTTGGCGGCTACTATCACTATGAATACGTGCAGGTGGTCGCTGAAGTGGGGATCGATGTCAATCCCAGCCTGCAGCTGTCGCTGAACAGGAAAGACCGGGTCGTTTGTGCCACGGCGCTGAATGAAGACGGCCGGTCCTTGCTGGCGGATACCGATCTGAAAGGAAGCACGGTGGCAGAGGCGGCAGATCAGGTCGTATCTTCTCTGCTGGACCAGGGGTATCTGCGTACGGACACTCAGGAAAATACAGTGCTGGTCTCTGTCTCGGGAGACGATCAGGAGAAGACAGAGGCACTGAAAGAGGAAGTTTCGTCCGACGTGGAGAAAGTGCTGGCAGAGAAGCAGGTGAGTGCGGTCGTTTACAGCCAGACGATAGAGGTAACAGGGGAGCTGCAGCAGCTGGCGGAGACATATCAGGTCTCCCCGGGAAAAGCGGAGTTTGTCGGCCAGCTGGTCATTGAGAATGAGGCGCTCTGCGCGGATACGCAGAGCGCATATGAGCAGATGATGGGACAGACCATGGAAGAATTGACGCAGGAGATCCGGACAAAGGAATATTCCGTCAGTTCCGGCGTGACCATCATCCGAACAGCGCAGACTGCGGACACGGCGGAGAAGCAGCTGGCGGACAGAGATGACCGTGACGAGCCGGCTCCGGCGCAGCCGGATGCCCCGGAGCCGCAGGAAAAGCCAGACGCTGATGCCGCGAAGCAGCCGGAAGAGACGGCGGATGCCGAAGCCGCGAAGCGGTCGGGAGAGACGGCGGATGCTGAAGCCGCGAAGCGGTCGGAAGAGACGGCAGATGCCGGTGCCGCGAAGCAGTCGGAAGAGACGGCGGATGCCGGTGTTGGGGAAAAATCTGCGGAGACTATTTCAGCGAAGGAAAAGGAAGCGGTGGAGAGCGTTTCTGCCAGGGAGCCTGAGGAAACCGGAGCTGCCGCCGCAAAAGCGGTGGAGAAGACCGTTTCCGCACAGGAGCCGGAAGAGACCGGGGCTGCCGCCGAAGAGGAGGCCGCAGAGACCGGGGCTGCCGCCGTAGAGCCGGAAGAGACGGAGACCGCAGCCGTGGAGGAAAACGGAGCTGCCGTTACGGTGGAGACTGGGGAAGCAGGTGCCGCCGAAAAGGAGGCCAAGGAGACGAGTGCCGCCGGGGAGACGGTCGCCTTCGCACAGGAGCCGGAAGAGACCGGGGCTGCCGCGACGGAGGAGATAGAGGAGACGAGCGCCGTTGCGGAGGAGGAGACCGGGGCTGCCGCGACGGAGGAGATAGAGGAAACGAGCGCCGTCGCGGAGGAGGAGACCGAAGAGACGAGTGCCGCCGTTGAAATGCGGCCGGAAGTGACCGGAGAAGATGCCGCGGAGCAGGAGAAAACCGAATCTTCCGAAGCGGAAGCGGAGGACGAAGAGGAGCGCATGCCGTTTGTATTCGGGCCGGGGAATGTGGTCAGATATTCGCGGTCGGGTCTTCAGATTACGAAGAACGGCACGAAGATCATCTACGAACCGGAAGAGGAAGAGAAAAAAGTGGGGTATGCTTCCGAATATCTCAGCGAGAAAGCGCGCGCGCTGATCCACGAAGGACCGGGCATAGGGTCGGATGACTGATGGAAGCGATGTCAGGTCGGATGTTGGAAAAGGCGGAAGGCGGGCGCCGCTTCCGAAGTTGACCGGTTTGCCTTCATGCCGGCGTCAGGAGCAGGACAGAATCCGGTTCCCGACGCCCGGTGCATGGAGGCATTCTTTTTACCGGTGCAGGCCGGGGCGAGGATAAGGGGGCGTTGCTGCCGAATGATGAATGAGAATGAATGAAAAAGTGCTTGACGAAAACAAAAGGATGCGTTATAATTTGTTTCGTTGTGTTGATGGGCTATCGCCAAATGGTAAGGCAACGGACTCTGACTCCGTCATTGTGAAGGTTCGAATCCTTCTAGCCCAGTCTTGATGAGCCTTCGAATGCGAGGGCTTTTTTCTTTTAAAAAATCACCCTTACCCCGATGGGCGGAACCGGTCTGCTTAGTACCAGGCGGCCGGAACCGCCTTTTTTCCGGATAATTCTGCTTGTTTTCCGTCTGTGAATCGCCTATAATAAGGGACATGGAAAATGCAGGGAGATGAGAGGGGAAGTTTATGGATACGATGAAGAAGTTTATCCGCTATTACCGGCCGTACCTGGGCGTATTTTTTCTGGATCTGGTTTGCGCGGCAGTCATCAGTGTGATTGATCTGGCTTATCCGCAGATCCTTCGCACCCTGACCAGGACTTTGTTCCGGGAGGATGCGGGACGGGTGTTTCGGGCGCTTCTTCCCATTGCGGTCGGGATGTTTGTCATGTATATCGTACAGGCCTTCTGTAAATACTATGTCAGCTATCAGGGTCACATGATGGGCGCAAACATGGAACGGGACATGCGCCAGCAGCTGTTCGATCACTACGAAAAGCTGTCGTTTTCCTATTACGATAATAATAATTCTGGTCAGATGATGAGCAAGCTGGTATCCGATCTGTTTGATATCGCGGAATTTGCCCATCATGGTCCGGAAAATCTCTTTATTTCGTTGATCAAGATCATTGGCTCGTTTGTCTGCCTGTTCCTGATTAATGCCAGGCTGGCGGTACCCCTGCTGCTTATGGTGGTGTTCATGATCGTTTTCTCCGCCAGGCAAAATGCCGGTATGCAGGAAACCTTTATGGATAACCGCCGGAAGATCGGCGATGTCAATGCCAGCCTGCAGGATACTCTGGCCGGCATCCGTGTTGTCCAGTCCTTTGCCAATGAGGATGTGGAGCGGGAAAAGTTCCGGAAGAGCAATGAAAGCTTCCTTCAGTCTAAGAATAATAATTATCGCTGCATGGGAACCTTTATGGGCGGGAACCTGTTCTTTCAGGGGATGATGTACCTGATCGTTGTCGTCTATGGAGGATGGCTGATTGCCAGGGGGCAGATGGCCGCCGATGATCTGGCCATGTACGCGCTGTATATCGGCATCTTCATCAGCCCGATCCAGATTCTGGTGGAGTTAGCGGAGATGATGCAGAAGGGGCTTTCCGGGTTCAAGCGCTTCCTGGCTGTCATCGAAACCGAGCCGCAGATCGTCGATGCTCCGGATGCGAAGGAATTAACAGATGTGACCGGTCATGTGGTATACGAGAATGTCAGCTTCCATTACAACGATGAGGAAGAAGTGCTGGATCATGTTTCGCTGGATATCCCGGCAGGGCGTTCCGTTGCGCTGGTAGGGCCGTCCGGCGGCGGAAAAACCACCATCTGTTCCCTTCTTCCCAGATTTTACGATGTTACCGGCGGCAGGATCACCATAGACGGGATGGATGTAAGCCGGGTCACCCTGAAGAGTCTGCGTTCCATGATCGGCATCGTCCAGCAGGATGTCTATTTGTTCTGCGGCACCGTGAAGGACAACATCGCTTACGGCAAGCCCGGGGCGTCGATGGAGGATATCATGGACGCGGCCAGGAAGGCGAATATTCATGACTTTATCATGAGCCTCCCGGAAGGATACGATACCTTCGTCGGTGAGCGCGGGACGCGGCTGTCCGGAGGGCAGAAGCAGCGGATCTCTATAGCCCGCGTGTTTCTTAAGAATCCGCCGATCCTGATCCTGGATGAGGCGACCTCGGCGCTGGATAATGAAAGTGAGCGGCATATCCAGCGGAGCCTGGAAAAATTATCTAAAGGCAGGACCACGATCACCATCGCGCATCGCCTGTCCACGATCCGGAACGCCGATGAGATCATTGTTATTGATCACGAAGGCATCGCGGAGCGCGGCAATCACCGGGAACTGATGGAGAAGAAAGGACTTTATGCGCACTATTACCAGATGCAGTTCGAGGGACTGGGGACGGCCCATGCCTGACGCGGAAAAAACAGAAAAAATGCTTGACGATATACCGCAAAACAGGTATAATTACTTTCGCAGTCGAGAGATGGCAGAATAGAAGAATGGGCTATCGCCAAATGGTAAGGCAACGGACTCTGACTCCGTCATTTCCAGGTTCGAGCCCTGGTAGCCCAGCTGAGAACCCTTTCGGACACCGTGGTCCGGAGGGGTTTTTGCGTGTCCGGAAGCTCTGCGCCAGTCCGGTTTTTGTTTACAAATCCGCCGCATTTTGTTATACGGATTGTCATTTTCAGATGGTTTTGCCGCGTTTCCGGCGAAGGAGCGTCCGGTAAAATGGCGGCGCGAATCTGAGTCTGGATCGGCTGAGAAACCTGATCTGCCGGCAATGTTTTAATGAAGAAATGTATTTAGAGGATCGGCGGTAGCCTGACAGGCTCCCGCCGTTTTTTTTCGGCGTGCCCGCCATGCACACCGGGCAGCGCCGGCATCAGACACAGGATGCCGGCGCTTCTTCCGTCTATTCCAAAGGATTTCCGATTGATCAGAAGGGATATCCGCCGCAGCATGGCGCGCCCGGGAAAGCGGGAAACCCGCGCCGCGCGGTCGGCTGCCGGTGTTACCGGGCGGAAATATTCGTATCCTTGGCATATGCCCAGGCTTTTTCGATGGCGCCCAGAATGTCGCCGTGCGCATCCTGCAGGCTCATGGTCGCTCCGGAAACCGCGTCCATGGCGTCTTTTTCTTCCTGGCTGAGCGCGTCGTATTTGGCGATATCTTCTTCATTTTCCGAGGTGCCAAAGAGCGGCCTTCCGTTCACATCAGAACAGTATTTTTCAAACCAGCTGGTTACTTCCTCTGTGGTCATGCCGGTAAAGTACGCTTCGAAGATATCCATCTCCTCCTCCCAGGTGCCGGAAGTCAGCTTGTAAGCGGAGCCGCGCTCCCGCTTGGTCTGCCAGGTCTCGATCTGGTCGAGGAAGGTGTCTTCGGTCTGCTCCAGGACCGTATCCACCACGCCGTCATGGTCTTCATCGGCATTATAGCTCTGGCCGGGGAAGCCGGTCAGATGGGGCATGGATTCCCCATCGTAATTCGGTGTCGACACCTCTAAGACGTCCGTATAGATGGCGGCGATCTTTCCGTCTTCATCATAGCAGACGCCGACGGCCTGCGTATTAAAGCTGTATACGCCCACATCCTGATCATCGCTTCCCGGTCCCAGACGGCCGGTACTGGTCATGCCCAGACCGACCTTTACGATCGTTTCCGCGTTGACCGGGCGGCGGTTCTCGTAGGCTTTTTCGATGGCGCCGAGGATATTCCCGTGCGCGTCCGTCAGGGACATGGTCGCTCCGGAAATGGCGTCCAGAGAAGACTGTTCTTCTTCGGTAAGCGCGTCGTATTTGGCGATGTCCTCTTCATTTTCTGAAGTGCCAAAGAGCGGCCTTCCGTTGACGTCGGAGCAGTATTTCTCATACCAGGCCCGGATCTCATCCACGGTCATCCCGCAAAAATACTCCTCAAAGATATCCATCTCCTCTTCCCAGGTGCCGGAAGTCAGCTTATAAGCGGAGCCGCGCTCCCGCTTGGTCTGCCAGGCTTCCACCTGGTCGAGGAAGTTGTCTTCTGTCTGCTCCCATACGCCGTCCACCGTGCCGTCGTGGTCCTCATCCGCGTTGTAGCTCTGCCCGGGGAATCCGGTGAAATCCGGCATGGACTCGCCGTCATAGTTCGGCGTTGCCACCTCCAGCTGGTCGACTTCCAGATCGAGGATCCTTCCCTCCTCGTCAAACAGGACGTAAGCGACGGCTGCATTAAAGCTGTATACGCCCGTGTCCTGGTCATCGGATCCGGGGCCCAGGCGCCCGTTCGCGTAAAATCCCAGACCGTGGGTGATCTCTGCTGCCTGGATCTCCTCCTGTACCTGGCCGCCGTTGTCTTCTTCGCTGTCTTCGGTCTCCGGCCCGAGCGCTGCGCGGATGGCCTCAAACACGCCGTTCGAGGTCCAGGTGGCGCCGGAGACGACGTCGATGCCGTCGAGGCTTCCTGCTTCCAGGATGCTGGCTTTCAGTGTCTCCATGGCCTGGCCGCCGATCTCCGGCGTTTCCTGGCTGCCGGTCAGCTCCAGATCGATGATCTGGTCCCCGGCCAGAGTGACCTGGGCGATGATGGAGCCGCCGTAGCCTTCGCCTTCGCCGGTTGCCTCCGTGATCTCTTCGCCTCCGGCCGCCTCCTGAAGCTGCATGCCTCGGATTGTCTGGTAAAGGGGATCGGAAACAGCGATCAGCACAACGGCAAGTACGGCCATTATGCTGAGACCGATCAGGTTTCGCTTATTGTTCATGTACTTATCCTCCCTCCATGAAAGTGATCGAGGCGATCCGCCGTATCCGGACCGCCTCTTGATCTGGTTGCTGTCCTCTTTCTGATCATTCGGAAAACGGCAAAAAGAGCTGCCTTGTTTAATGCTATCATAACCGACGCCATCAAATTATTCAAGGAAAAGAAGGGAAATGGCTGCCCGTTTGCGGCTTTTTTTCATCTGCGTCTTCCGGGCTTTTGCCGCCTGTAGGGACACTGGTTTCGGACTGCAGGCGCAGTGTTTTCGCGTTCAACAGCCTGGCGTCCTCCTCCTGATGGGTGGAGAGAAGGAGCAGCCGGTGCCCCGTTTTTTTCAGTATATAATCGATCACCATGGATTTCGTTTCCTCATCCAGGCCGGTAAATGGCTCGTCCATGATGACCACGGCCGAGGGCGCGAGCATGGCGCGGAGAATGGCCGTCCTCCGCTTCATCCCCCCGCTTAAAGAGGAGACGGGGCGGTTAAGGCAATCGGCCGGAAGGACTTTAGCCAGCTCAGACGCGATCTGTGCCCGGGAGAGGGAGGGAACGGCGAGGCGGACATTGTCGATGGGCGTAAAGGCCTCGCACAGGCGGTCTTCCTGGAAAACGGCAGAAAACCGGCACCCGGCGGGAGAAACGCCGGTCCGCCGTCCCTGCGCGCCGGTGGTTTGCCCGATCCAGGAAATCTTGCCGGAATCGGCCGTCTCCAGCCCAAGAAGGATCCGGAAAAGCGTCGTTTTCCCGTAGCCGGACGGTGCCATGATGCACCACGGGGTTTCCGGAGAAAAGGTGAGGGAAAGGCCGCCCAGGACGGTCGCATCCCGGAACGATTTATGCAGGTCCCGGATCAGAAGCTGCCCGGTGCTGTCCGCTGACGGGACATCTGCGGACGCGGAGGCGGCGCCGCCTTCTTTGCCGGCGGATGGGAAGGCGGCCGGCGTGTTTGGTTTTCGATGGCCGGGGAAAAGCGACGGAAACAGGAGGATGCGCCTGCCCGTCTGGGCGAGCAGCAGAAGAAAGAGCCGCTCGAACAGGCCGCTTGCCAGGATGATGACCAGCGTCCAGGCAAACAGTCCGGCCGTATCCAGGTAGATCTTGGCCATATAAAGGCCCTCGCCGATGGTGTTGTCCGGGACGCCGATCACTTCCGCCGCCACGCCGGATTTCCAACTCATGCCAAGAGCGCTCCGGCAGGCGCTGGTCAGATAGGGGAGCAGCGCGGGCCAGTAAAGAAAACGGATCTTTCGCCAGCCGCGGATGGAAAAGACCCGGGCCATTTCCAGCAGTTTCGGGTCGGTGCTTTCCAGCCCGGCGATGGTGTTGACGTAGATGATGGGAACGACCACCAGAAACGCGATCAGCACGGACAGATTCTTTGAACCGGCCCAGATGAGGGCCAGGATGACAAAAGAGGCTACGGGAACGGACTTCAGAAAGATCATGACGGGGGCCAGAAATTCCTGCAGAAAGGGAAGGCAAAAAGCCATCCAGCCCAGGATGATCCCCAGAAGGAAGGCGATGAGAAAGCCGATGCTGATCTTGGCAAAGGAGGTGGCGACAGAAAGCCAGAAATCGCTCTCCCCAAGGAGAGCGGCGAGGGCGCGGATAACCTCCAAAGGTCCCACGAGCAGGATGTTGTTGTGGATGAGGCAGGCGCACACCTGCCAGAGGATCAGCCAGAACAGGATGATCCCGCAGGTGCGCAGCCGCGAAGCGGCAGGCCGCTTCTTCATCGCATTACCCGCCATAATAGAAATCATCGCCGGGCATGCCGCCGCCGATCGATGAAGGATCCTGGTCATAAAGGACCTGCAGATAGCCTTCAAGAGCGGCCTTCATGTCGCTGCCGGTAATGCAGGTAATGTTGCAGTAGGGAATGGCGCTCTCGGCAATCGATGCCTGTTCGATGATGCCGGTTTTTACCACCAGTGCGGCTGCCTCCGCCGGGTGTTCATTGACATAAGCGGCCGACTCCGCGTGTTCGGCAAGAAAATCATCAACCGCTTCCGGATTTTCCTCAAGGAATGCGTTCCGCACGATGGTGACGCCGGTCACCAGCTGGCTCCCGGATCCGTTTTGCAGATCGTCCCATTCCTGCGTCAGATCCAGGACGATATTCAGGCTCTCGTTCTGCGTGCAGGCTACTGTCACAAACGGCTGCGGCAGGATGCCGACGGCTTCGGGATCTTCCTTTAGCAGGGCGGCCACTTCGGTGGATTCGGACTTAAACTCCAGCGTCAGGTCCGTGTCGGACATGCCGTTTGCGCTCAGCAGATAATGGAACACATAGTCGGGGGTAGTGCCCTTTCCGGTGATGTAAACGGTTTTGCCGGCCAGGTCGGCCATGCTCTGGATGGAATCATCCGAAGAGACCGCGTACAGGACGCCAAGCGTGTTGATGTCGATGACAGAAACCTGCCCCTCCGTTTTCTGGTAAAGGTTGGCTGCTACGTTGGCGGGCACCAGGGCGATGTCCAGGCTGCCGTTAATGACCTGGGGAAGCAGTTCATCGGCGGCGGTCACCATCGTAAACTCATAATCATGGGAAGCGGTTCCTTCTTCCGCCATTTCCATCAGATACACCAGGCCGATGGACGTGGGACCGGTCAGCGACCCCACCCGTACGGCAGCCGATCCGGTTTCGCCCGCATCTTCCTCGTCAGTTTCGTCCACATCGGTTTCTTCCGCGGTGCTTTCGGTTTC
>CAYRMW010000027.1:0-18607 GCA_964425595.1 uncultured Lachnospiraceae bacterium | reverse complement strand
GGTTTCTTCTGCGGCCGTTTCCTTTGCGGCGGTTTCTTCCGTGGTTTCCACGGCGGATGCAGACGCGCCGCATCCGCTTAGCAGCATGGCAGCCATTGCGCCTGCTAGCAGGTACGATAATGTTTTTTTCATCATAATTCTCCCTTCCTGCCGGCCGTTTTTGTCCGGGTCGGCTTGATTACACAGCCTAAATTATACGCCGATCCCGCGGTTTTTTCAATCATCATTCCGGGAATATTCTGCCGGATGGAGGCAGGCGGCGAAAGAGGAAAATCTTATTGATAATAAGTTGACAATATGCAATAATAACAGTGACAACAGGGGGGAAACCATCCATTTTGCATGGCGAAAAATTACATTATTTCGGAGGGGAATGTTCATGAAAGTAAAGATCTGTATCGGAAGCGCATGTCATCTGAAAGGTTCGCGGGAGATCATCCAGACGCTCCAGCAGCTGGTGGCAAAGAATCATCTGGAGGATAAAGTCGATCTGAACGGCGCGTTCTGCATGGGCAACTGCGTCAATGGCGTCTGTATCACCGTAGACGGCGAGCGGTATTCGGTGTCGCCGGAAACGGCCGAGGCATTTTTCCAGAAGGAGATCGTGGGGAGAGCATAGGGCATGAAACGGATTATTGATTTTAAAGCGACCAAGTGCAAACACTGTTATAAATGCGTCCGGAACTGTGATGTGAAGGCCATCATGATCCGGGACGAGCAGGCCGAAATCATGCCGGACCGCTGCGTGCTCTGCGGTCATTGCCTTCATGTCTGTCCGCAGTCAGCTAAAACACTGGTGAGCGATCTGGAGAAGGTGCAGGCCATGATCAGACGCGGAGAAACCGTGGTGGTCTCCATTGCGCCTTCCTATATGGGCCTATTAAAGCATCGCTCGATCGGCCAGGTCAATACCGCGCTGCGAAAGCTTGGGTTTTGCGATGTAAGAGAAACCGCGGAGGGCGCCGCTGTGGTGACGGCGGAGTACGTGAGGCTTCTGGAAGAGGGGAAGATGGAAAATATCCTGACTACCTGCTGTCCCGGCGTAAACGACCTGATCGAGATCTACTACCCGAAGCTGATCCCCTACATGGCGCCGGTCGTTTCTCCGATGACCGCGCATGGGATGATGCTGCGCAGAGAATACGGACCGGACGCAAAGATCGTTTTCCTGGGGCCGTGCATCGCCAAGAAGAAAGAAGCGGCGGATCCCCGCCACGAAGGCTATATTGACGCGGTCCTGAATTTCAATGATATCAACCGCTGGCTCCGGGAGGCGCAGATCGATATCGAGTCCTGCGAGGATACGCCGTTTATCCAGATGGATCCGAAGGTAAACCGCCTTTATCCGGTCACTAACGGGGTAGTCAACTCTGTGCTGGCCACGGAAAAGAAGGTGGACTCTTATCGGAAATTTTATGTCCATGGCACGAAAAACTGCATCGATCTGTGCGAAAGTATGCTGCGCGGCGAGATCACAGGCTGTTTTATTGAGATCAACATGTGCACCGGCGGCTGCGTGAAAGGCCCTACGGTGGAGGATGAAGCCTTTATCTCCCGGTTTAAGATCAAGCTCGATCTGGAAGAATCCATTTCCAGACAGCCGGCGGACGAGGGCGCGCTTGAGCGGGCGGCAGAGGGGCTGGATTTTCGGAAAACATTCATGGACCGGGCGCCCATGGACCGGATGCCGAACGAAGAGGAGATCCGCCAGATCCTGCATAAGACCGGCAAGAGCCGCCCGGAGGATGAATTAAACTGCGGAGCCTGCGGGTACGCGACCTGCCGGGAAAAAGCCATTGCCGTATTCCAGGGTAAGGCGGAGCTGAATATGTGTATCCCGTATATGCACGAAAAGGCAGAATCTCTGGCGAATCTGGTCATGGAGACCTCGCCGAACCTGGTGCTTATCGTGGACCGGGAGATGAAGATTAAGGAATATTCTGCCGTTGGGGAAAAGTTTTTCGGAAAGACCAGGCAGGAAGCCCTGCAGATGTACCTGGATGAGTTTATCGACACGACGGATTTCCGCTGGGTCATGGAGACGCGGAATAATATCCACGGGAAAAAGGTCGTGTACACCGATTATCATAACCTGGCGACCCTGCAGAATATCGTCTATGTAGAAAAAGAGGACGTGGTCCTGGCGACTCTGATCGACATTACCCGGGAAGAAGAACAGTCCCGGCAGGATTATGAAAAGAAGCTGGAGACGATCGACCTGGCCCAGAGAGTCATCCACAAACAGATGATGGTAGCGCAGGAGATCGCCGGACTGCTGGGTGAGACGACGGCGGAGACGAAGACCACCCTGACCAAACTTTGCGAGACGCTGCTGGAAGACGGAAGTGAAAGCGAGGTCAGATGATGGGAATTAGGGTCGATGTTGCTTACAAGAGCCTGAATAAATTTACAGAGATCCTCTGCGGGGACAAGGTGGAGATCCTTCAGACCGGGGATGCGGATATCATGATCCTGGCAGACGGCATGGGAAGCGGCGTGAAGGCCAATATCCTGGCGACGCTGACCGCAAAGATCCTTGGGACGATGTTTTTAAACGGCGCCACGCTGGAAGAGTGCGTGGATACCATCGTGCAGACGCTTCCGGTATGTCAGGTCCGGCAGGTGGCGTATTCTACGTTCAGCATCCTCCAGGTCTATCACAACGGCGAGGCCTATCTGGTGGAGTTTGATAATCCGGGCTGTATTTTTATTCGGGATGGCAAGCTGGTCCCCATTCCCCGGAATATCCGTGAGGTCGAGGGCAAGAAGATCAATGAATACCGTTTCCGGACGCAAAAGGGCGACGCGTTCATCCTGATGAGCGACGGGACCATCCATGCCGGCGTAGGCGATCTGCTGAATTTTGGCTGGCTGTGGGAAGACATTGCCGACTACGCGGTGCGCCAGTACGCCATCACCGTGTCGGCGATGCGTTTGGCTGCGGCCATAAGCCAGGCCTGCGATGAGCTCTACCAGTACCGGCCGGGCGACGATACGACGGTGGCGGTGATGCGCATTATCGACAGCAAGCCGGTGCATCTGATGACCGGCCCGGCCAGCGACCCGCAGGATGACGCGCGCATGGTCCAGGATTTTATGAGCGATCCGGCCGCCAGGACGATTGTCTGCGGCGGAACCAGCGCCACAATCGTCTCCCGCGTCCTGCATAAGGAGCTGAACGTATCCATGGACTACGTGGATCCGGAGATCCCGCCCATTGCTTACATGGATGGGGTCGACCTGGTCACGGAGGGCGTACTGACGCTGAACCGGGTGCTGCAGCTGCTGCGGCGGTATGTGAAGAACGAAACGGTATCGGAGGATTTTTTCATGGAGCTGGATAAGCCAAACGGCGCATCCATGGTGGCCAGGACCATCATCGAAGACTGCACTGAGGTTCACATGTATGTAGGCCGGGCGATCAACAGCGCGTACCAGAATCCGGGAATCCCCTTTGACCTGGGGATCCGCCAGAATCTGGTGGAGCAGCTGAAATCCACGATCCAGGAGATGGGAAAACGGGTAGAAGTGACTTATTACTAGGGCGGCAGTGCCGGTGCGTTCGGCCGGCGCAAAGCGCATAAGATCATGGCTTAGAGGAGGAAAAACATGGTAACGAATGACGCGACAGTTCTGCGCATCAAGCATGAGGTGCTGTACGAGGTGGCAAAAAGAGCCTGGGAAGGGGATTTGGAGGCTACCAAGGACGAGATTCCCTGCAAAATGATCCCCGGGCCGCAGGCCAGCTATCGCTGTTGCATCTATAAGGAACGTGAGATCATCAGGCAGAGGGTTCGCCTTGCAGAGGGAAAATGTCCCACGGATCGGGAAACGAGTAACGTGGTCCAGGTGATCAATGCGGCCTGTGAGGAATGTCCGATCGCTTCTTACCTAGTCACGGACAACTGCCGCAAGTGTATGGGAAAGGCGTGCCAGAATTCCTGCCCGTTCGGCGCGATCTCCATGGGAGCCGATCGCGCGTACATCGATCCGAATAAATGCAGGGAATGCGGCAAATGTGCGCAGGCCTGTCCGTACAGTGCGATCGCCCATCTGGAGAGGCCCTGCAAAAAAGTCTGTCCGGTCGATGCCATCACCTATGATGAGTACGGCATCTGCGTGATCGATGAAGAAAAATGCATCCAGTGTGGCGCCTGCATCCACAGCTGCCCGTTCGGTGCCATCGGCACCAGGACCTTTGTGGTGGACATTATTAAGCTGCTCAAGGCAGGAAAACGCGTGGTGGCCATGGTCGCTCCGGCTACGGAAGGGCAGTTCGGCGGGAAGATCACCATGGGAAGCTGGAAGACCGCGCTGAAAAAGATCGGGTTTGACGACATGGTAGAGGTGGGTTTGGGCGGCGATATGACGGCGGCCTATGAAGCGCAGGAGTGGGCAGAAGCCTATAAACAGGGAAAAAAGATGACGACCTCCTGCTGCCCGGCGTTTGTCAACATGATCCGGAAACACTTTCCTGCGCTGGTGGAGAATATGTCCACCACCGTATCGCCCATGTGCGCGATATCCCGCATGCTGAAATCGCAGGATCCGAAGGTAATTACCGTGTTTATCGGGCCATGCATTGCCAAAAAGAGCGAGGCCCTTGACTTAAACATCAAAGACAATGCCGATTATGTCCTGACCTTCGGTGAGGTGCGGGCCATGATGCGCGCCAGAGGTGTCGAGTTAGAACCCGAAGACTACGATTATCAGGAGAGCTCGGTGTTCGGGAAACGCTTCGGCAACGGCGGCGGCGTGACCAATGCGGTGCTCCAATGCTTTAAGGAGATGAGCGAGGAGATCCAGCCGAAGGTGGCGCGCTGCAGCGGCGGCGCCGAGTGCAAAAAGGCCCTGCTTTTATTGAAGGTAGGGCGGCTCCCGGAAGACTTCATCGAAGGGATGGTCTGCGTGGGCGGCTGCGTGGGAGGCCCCAGCAAGCATAAGGCCGAGATGGAAGCAAAGAAAGACCGGGATGCCCTGATCGGGCAGGCCGATGGGCGCAAGATCCTGGAAAATCTGAAGAATTATCCGATGGATCAGTTTTTAATGCACCGCCATTAGGGGGCGGAGCGCCCCGGATTCCGGAGGAGCGCCGTAAGGATTTTGACGGATTTTCTTCGTTGAAAAGCCTGTTTTTCTGTGGTAAGATAGGATAAATCTGACAGAAGAGGCCGGGCGCAGGCACCGGCGGCAGGCAAAACGGAGAAAGGATGAATCGAAACGATGAAATACACAGGCGATAAGACCGCTTCCGGCAGGACGGCCGGGGCAGGAGCGGAAAGGACAGGGGGATACGGCAGCAAAAAGGGCAGGCGTCGTGCGGGAACCGGCAGGGCGGCTGCCTTTGCTGCGCTGATCGGGGCGGCGTTTTGGGCTGCGGCCCCGTTGACGGCATACGCCGGTTCCTGGGTTCAGGACGAGAATGGCGATTACCGGTATTACGAGGAAGATGGGACCATGCTGACAAACACGGTAACACCCGATGGCTACTACGTAGACGACACCGGGGTGTGGATCCAGGATGTATATGATGTCTCGCAGTTTACTACGATCCCGGAGGATGCCGGGTGCCTGATGGTCATTGAAGGCCATGGAACTGCGGCGCGGGCGGCGTTTTATGTAAAGAATTCGTCGGCGGAAACGCAGGATGATGGCTCTTCTTCCACCGGCAGCACGGAAAGCACGTGGACGAAGGTGACCGACACCGGCGCTTACGTGGGGCGAAACGGGATTGGAAAAGAGGCCGAAGGCGATGAGAAAACACCGCGGGGACTCTATACGCTGGATGAAGCTTTCGGTACGATGCCGGACCCGGGAACCTTCAGCGTTCCTTACCTCCAGGTGGACGACGGGTATTACTGGGTAGGCGACAGCACTTCGCAATACTATAATCAGATGGTCGATATCCGCGAGACGGGCGAGGTCTTTGACACCGAAGCCTCCGAACAGTTGAGCACATACGGCGGCAAGGCGTATAATTACTGCGTTGCCGTAGGGTACAATAAAGAACAGACGCCCTATAAGGGCTCGGCTATTTTCCTGCATTGCATGGACGGCCCCGGTACAGGCGGCTGCATCGCCATCCCGGAAGAGGCCATGGTGACTATCCTCGAGAACATCTCCGGCCAGGCGTACATCCTGATTGATGACGCCGAGAACCTGGCGAACTATTAAGCCGCGGACTACGCCCCTGCATAAGTCGCACAACGACAACAGATCGACCGCATAAAATTGAAAAAGCGCACACAAAAAGGAAAATAACAAAAAACATAGAGAAAATAGAAGAAAAGTGTTGACAAAACAGGGGCGGTTAAGTATAATAAAGACAACAGAAGGAGAGAGAAAAGTGAGAGGGAAAGGATCTTCCCAATGAGAGAGAGAAAGAAAAGAAAAATCTAAGCAAAGGAGGTACGGACCACCGAAGACATAAGTTTCGTCCCGTTGTAGTCTTAATGATTATGATTGGGGCAATAGGACAAACCGTTTTCTGAGACGGAAGGTTCCGATAGCGTAAGTACATACGGAAGTGTGGATGGAAGCTATATTTTAGGATTTTGTTTGACTATGCAAGAGAATGAAAGCATCGGTTTAGTGATATGACGAGAAAGTATTATTAGAACGACGGATATTCCTCATAGCGACAGGGAAGTAGGAAAAGGAAAAATCACTGCCAGAGCCGGAAGATTCAGAAAATGCGACATAATTGAATATAGAAGAACAGATGGATGCACGAACACAGATGCATTACGAGACGAGAGGCGGATGAGGGAGAAGCGATGGGGCGATTCATCAGACGCTGAAGAACGAAAAACCAGAAACCAGAAAACAGAATAGAGAGGTTATAGTCCAATGGACGAGATAGCTTAGAGGCGGATGTCGAAAAGAGAGAATTCGGTATCCGCCTTCTTCATGCCCGGAAATTTCCGCGATATCAGCTGCGGGAGCCTTTTAAGAACTTGTCCGAGAGGGAAGACCTTCCAGATCAAAGGGCGGCGTATACTCGGCTTTGGCGCTGCTCCTTTTTTGCATATATCCGGCAGTGAGCCCAAGCGCGATGGCTTCATCAACGACTTTATCATACTCGTAGGTAGTGATCCGACGGTTGATCTCCGGATACCGGTCTGCGTGAAAGAGCGGGGTATACTGGCTTAGCAGGCTCAGCTGAAAGGCGCCATGAGGCAGCGTACGGCGCATCCAGCGAAGAAGTCGCAGGGAATCTTCTTTGGCGCCTGGCAGAAGCAGGTGGCGGATGATTACGCCGCTTTGCATCAGTCCGGTATGGGGATCGAACACGGGCGGACCGGTCTGGGCGATCATTTCCGGTATGGCGGCACTTGCCCAGGCAAAGTAATCCGCGGCGTCGGAGTAGCGTGCCGACAATTCGGCGCTCATGTATTTCAGATCCGGCAGGAAGATATCGACATAGCCTTTCAGCAGGCGGATGATCTCCGGACGTTCGTAGCCGCCGCAGTTGTAGACGACGGGGATGGAGAGATGCGGTCGGGCCAGGTCGAGCGCTGCCAGGACATCCGGGAGGAACTGCGTAGGCGTGACCAGATTCAGGTTATGGGCGCCCTGATCCTGAAGGCGGAGAAAGATCCGGGCCAGATCCCGGGCGGTCAGCTCCTCGCCATACCCCTCGTGGCTGATCGGGTAGTTTTGGCAGAAACAGCAGCCGAGCGTGCATCCGGTAAAAAATACGGTTCCGCTTCCCTTCGTTCCGCTGATCGACGGCTCCTCCCAGTGGTGGAGGGCGGCTCGGGCGGCTTTCAACTGTCTACGGCAGCCGCAGCGCCCGGGTCGGAACCGGCGGTCAGCGCGGCACATGCGGGGACAGAGGACACAGTTTGCGTATATGTTCGGATTCATTGACAGGGGTTCCTTTCGTGAGTAAAATGGGATGTGGCTGTTCTGGGCGGCGCCGTCTGCCGCATGGGATGGCGGTTATGGTGTAATCGTGCTGTCCGCCCGCAAGCCTGCCATCATCATATCGCGTTGTCCCGGAATGCGCAACCCTGCGCGCGGGATGATACGAGCGGCAGACGGCAGAGGGCGCCGCCGGACGGCGTGAATGGCAGGATAAGAGTATGGGAGGGGAAGACCTGAATGAACACGGAAAAGAAAAGGGCCCTGGCCTGGGCGTTTCCCAGGACGGTGCCGGTGATGGTGGGATATCTGGTGTTGGGGACGGCGTATGGGATCCTGATGAAGGTTAACGGATTTGGCTTCTGGTGGACGGCGGTGCTGAGTACCCTGGTTTTTGCGGGAAGCCTGCAGTATTTGGGGATCCGCCTTCTGGTATCGGCGGTGCATCCGCTGTACGCTTTATTGATGACGCTGATGGTCAATGCGCGTCATATTTTTTATGGGATATCCGCGCTGAACCGGTACCGGGACATGGGCAGGATAAAGCCCTACCTGATCTTCGGATTGACGGATGAAACCTTTTCCGTCGTCTGCGGGGATGAGCCGCCAAAAGGAACGGACCGGAGGATGGCGTATTTCTGGATCACCTTTCTGGATCATCTTTACTGGATCGCCGGTTCCCTGTTGGGTGTGGTTTTGGGCGGTCTGATCCCGTTTGACACTTCCGGTATGGATTTCGCGCTGACGGCTTTGTTTGTGGTCATTTTTGTGGAACAGTGGGAGAGCAGCCGGGATCACCGGCCGGCGCTGGCCGGGGTGGGTGCTTCGCTGCTCTGTCTGAAGATGTTTGGCGCGGATTCCTTTATTATTCCGGCCATGGCGCTGATCCTGGCCGCGGCTGCCGGGCTGTACCGGTTGGATCAGGGAAAGGAGGCGGTATAACATGGTTGAACAGATGATCAATGCCGTGCTGATCGCGGCAGCGATGGTGGCGGGTACCATGCTCACTCGTTTTCTGCCTTTCCTGCTCTTCCCGGGCGGGAAAGCGATGCCGCCGTTTATGGAATATCTGAGCCGGAGCCTGCCCTATGCGACGATGGGGCTCCTGGTCGTATATTGCCTGAAAGAGGTGGATACAGGGACCAGCCCTTTCGGGATCCCGGAGTTGGCTGCGGTCATCCTGGTGGGATGGCTGCACCATCGGAAGCATAACATCCTGTTGAGCATCGTCGGCGGAACGGCCGGATATATGCTGCTGGTCCAGCTTTTCGTTCCGCTGCTGATTGGGTGAGCTGTCCGGTTTTTGCGACATACCCGGGAACCCGGGGATTGCCCGATCTTGGGCAGGGCGAAAACGGCGGCGAGAGTTCTCTTTTTTCCGTAAATGGTGTATGATCGCTTCGTGTCATCCTGATGCCGCGCAGAGGGAATGCGTAAGGGATCGGGGCACGCAGATAAGGGAGGAGAGAAGAGAAATGAGAGTTTTGTTGTTCAGCGGCGACGAGCGATGGATGCGGCATGTGGAAACGGGATTCCGCATGTGCCGTGAGGATCTGGAGCCTCTGGAGGTTGACGGACGGAGAACGGAAACGGAATTTTGGGAAAGCCTGGATAAGCGGCAATACGATGTCATCATCATGCAGGAAGTGCCACAGCAGAGAGCAAGCTGGGACGCGTTCTTCCGCCTCATCCGACAGGGCTGGCGGGAGATGGCCAGACGGAAAGAAAAGTATATCTGGCATTTCGGGCGGACTTCCGTTGCGCTGGCCGAGGAGGAGATCTGTTATATCCGGTCGCGAAACAAGGCGGTCAGTGTATACACTGCCGACGGCAGCTACCGGATCACCACCAGTATGAAAAGGGAAGAAGAGAGGCTCCCGAAGGATCGTTTTGTGCGGATAAGCAGGGATTGCCTGGTCAACGTGGGGCACATCCGGAGAATGGAAGGGCGGGAGATCATCCTGGCAAACGGTGTCCGTCTTCCGGTCAGTGTCCGGCGCCGCGGGGATGTGCTCCGGCAGATCTGCGGCCGGACGGGCGCGGAAATCACCCGGACTTAAGGAGCTGCCCTCCGGTTTGACGGAAAGGCGCCGGAAGGGAACGAAACGGCAGCGAGGATTGTACGGGAAGCGCGCCTGTGGTATGGTGGACGGGTCGGAGAGCTGTTCAGCCTGCTCCAAAAGCTCCGGCGCTGTATGGGGGCGCCGGAGTGTCTTTTGCGGTGTGTGCCTTTGGCGGCGCGCCGGCGAAAAATAAATTGACAAGAGAATGGTGTTATGCTATAGTAATCGGGTATGAATTGACGCCGGGACCCGGTTGCAGGCTGCTCCAGCCGCAGCTTAGTTTCAGGTAAGGATCTACAGAGTAAATTTGAGGAGGATTGACCATGATTTCCAAGGAAAAGAAAGCAGCGATCATTGCTGAGTATGGCAGGAAGCCGGGCGATACCGGGTCACCGGAGGTGCAGATCGCTATCCTGACAGCGAGGATTGCCGAGTTGACTGAGCATTTGAAGAACAACCAGAAGGATCATCATTCCAGACGCGGTCTGCTGATGATGGTAGGCCAGAGACGCGGTTTGTTAAATTACCTGAAGAAGACGGATCTGGAAGGTTATCGTGCATTGATTGAGAAGTTAGGCATCAGAAAGTAAGCGGATATGTGCCGGCTGGCGACGCGCCTCCATCCCATGAAAGTGCGGCGGCGCACAGGGCATCCCGGAATGGACGTCGCCCGGTTTGCGGCGGGCTTGCAGAGTGAACGTAGGGTGGGGTTTTCTCCACCCTATTATGTTACGAAGTATCCGACAAGACGCGCCGGTGACGCGTCTTGTCGGATTGCTGGAGGGAAAGGTTTCCGAGACCGCTGAAGTGGGCGCAGCATGGCTGCGGACAGTTCAGTAGTTTCGGCGCTTCCTGAAGGCAGGAAAAAGAAAGGGAGACAAGTGATGGCAAAAGAGTACAAGAGTTACAGTTTGGAGCTGGCTGGCAGGACGCTGACTGTGGATATCGGCAGAGTGGCAGCACAGGCCAACGGCGCCGCGCTGATGCGTTATGGCGATACGGTAGTGCTGTCTACCGCCACTGCATCGGAGAAGCCGAGAGACGGGATTGATTTCTTCCCGCTGTCCGTAGAATACGAGGAGAAGATGTATTCGGTGGGAAAGATCCCCGGAGGATTTAACAAGAGGGAGGGAAAGGCTGCGGAGAACGCGGTCCTGACCTGCCGCGTGATCGACCGGCCGATGCGGCCGCTTTTTCCGAAGGACTACCGCAATGATGTCCTCCTGGATAATCTGGTGCTGTGCGTGGATCAGGACGCGTCGCCGGAACTTCTGGCGATGCTGGGTGCTTCTCTGGCTACCTGCATTTCCGATATCCCCTTTGACGGTCCCTGCACGGCGACCCAGGTCGGCCTGATCGACGGCGAGTTTATCATTAATCCGACCAACGCCCAGAAGCAGGTGTCGGATCTGGCCCTGACCGTGGCTTCCACCAGAGAAAAGGTGATCATGATCGAGGCCGGAGCCAACGAGGTTCCCGAGGATGTCATGATCGAGGCGATCTATATAGCTCATGAGGTCAATCAGACGCTGATCCGATTCTTTGATCAGATTATTGCCGAGTGCGGGAAAGAGAAGCACGCTTACGCGTCCTACGCGGTGCCGGAGGAACTGTTTGCCCGGATCAGGGAGCTTGTCCCGCCGGAAGAGATGGAAGAGGCTGTGTTCACTGATGAGAAGCAGAAGCGGGAAGAGAACATTGCCCGGATCACGGAGCGGCTGACGGAGGCTTTCGCGGAAGACGAGGAAGCGCTGGCTATGTTAGGCGACGCGATCTACCAGTATGAGAAGAAGACGGTCCGGAAGATGATCCTGAAGGACCACAAGAGACCGGATGGGCGTCAGATCACGGAGATCCGTCCTCTGGCGGCGGAGATCGACATCCTCCCCAGGGTCCACGGCTCGGGCATGTTTACCAGAGGCCAGACGCAGATTATGAATATCTGTACGCTGGCACCGATGTCTGAGGTACAGAAGGTTGACGGATTAAATGAATTTATTACCGAAAAACGGTACATGCATCACTATAATTTTCCGGGCTATTCGGTCGGTGAAGCCAGGGCCAGCCGCGGCCCGGGCCGGCGTGAGATCGGCCATGGCGCGCTGGCAGAGCGCGCGCTCATTCCGGTGCTTCCTCCGGTGGAGGAGTTCCCTTACGCGATCCGTACGGTGTCGGAGACCATGGAGTCCAACGGCTCCACTTCTCAGGCTTCGGTGTGCGCCTCTTCGCTGTCGCTGATGGCCGCGGGCGTGCCGATCAGGGATATGGTAGCCGGTATCTCCTGCGGTCTGGTGACCGGCGATACGGATGATGATTATCTGGTGCTGACCGATATCCAGGGCTTGGAGGATTTCTTCGGGGATATGGACTTTAAAGTGGCCGGAACGCACAAAGGGATCACGGCCATCCAGATGGACATCAAGATCCATGGGCTGACCCGCCCCATCGTGGAGGAAGCAATCGCCAGAACACGGGAAGCCAGGATGTACATCATGGACCAGATCATGGCGCCGGTGATCGACAAACCCAGGGCGGAGATCAGCAAGTATGCGCCGAAGATTGAGTCTATCAGCATCGATCCGACAAAGATCGGCGATGTGGTCGGCAAGCAGGGCAAAGTGATCAACAAGATCATCGAGGAGACGGGAGTTAAGATCGATATTGATGATGATGGGACCGTGGCAGTGTGCGGAACCGATGCGGAGATGATCAGGAAGGCGATCCAGATCATCGAGAGTATTGTTATGGAGATCGAGCCGGGCATGATCCTGAAGGGCACTGTGGTCCGCATCATGGCGTTCGGCGCCTTCGTTCAGCTGTCGCCGAATAAAGACGGCATGATCCACATCTCCAAGCTTTCCGACCGGCGGGTAGCGAAGGTGGAAGACGTGGTCAACATCGGCGATGAGGTTACGGTCAAGGTGATCGAAGTGGATAAGATGGGCCGTATTAACCTGAGTATGAAGCCGGGTGATCTGGCCGCCAGGGGTGTGCCGAAGCATCATGGCGGACGAAGGGACGGCGAGTAACGTGATAAACAGTCGACGAGCTGCAGCGGGGAAGCCGCTGCGGCTTGCTCTGTTTTGTAAGAAAGTTGTAAACATTTGCACCAGATAAAGTATGCTATAATCGGAGGCATGACATGTGGCAGGAACAGTCTGCTCATGATGATGCCGGATCAGCTCATGACGCGTCTGGTATCCCGACATAAGAATTTTTACAGCAGGAGGATACTGTTTTATGAGAAAGGATAATCGAAGCAACGCTTTTTCTGCGGATAGAGCTTTCTGCCGGCGTTTAGCGGTACTGGCCGGGGCAGCAGTCATGGCACTGACCCCTTCTTTTGCTGTCTGGGCGGAAGAGGCGGACAAGGGAGGCGATACCATGGAGACGGCGGTCATTGTTCCGGCTTTTCCGGATAGTCTGAGCGATACGGAGAGTTCGTCATCTTCTGCGCCGAGTACAGAAGAGGCGAGTTCATCCGGCGAGACGACGGGGACCGGCACGGCTACCCGCGTGATCCGCACGGACAGCGAGTCGGAATCGACAAGTACATCTTCAGACACCACGTCGGGCACGTCCGGCATCGATTATTCGCTTGGGCCTGGTTACATTGATCAGCAGGTCACGGAGGTCGAGGACAGCGAGGAAGAGAGCAGCTCGACAATCGACGTGCAGATTTACGACGTGACGGATTCGATTGTGACGCCGGTGGAGAAGTATTCCTATGAGCAGATGGTGCAGGATATCAGTGCCTTAAAAACGAAATATGGAAGCAAGCTGCAGGTCAATGTCATCGGGACTTCCCTGGACGGAAGGGAGATCTATGACTGCATCGTCGGCGATGTCAACGCGTCGAGTCATATCCTGATCCAGGGCGGCATTCATGGGCGGGAGTATTTAAACCCGCTCCTTCTGATGCAGCAGATGGAAATGGCTTTGGCGAATTATGATACGGGTTCCTATGATGGCAATTCGCTGTCTTCCCTGTTCAGTCAGGTGGCCGTGCATTTCGTGCCGATGACGAATCCGGATGGCGTAACGATCAGCCAGTTCGGGCTTGACATGATCCGTTCGGAGTCATTAAAAGAAATTCTCAGTACCTGCTATGTGATGGACACGGCAGCGGGCCGCACCACCGATGAGACGGAAGAATATTTTTCCAAGTGGAAAGCCAATGCGGAAGGCGTGGATCTGAACCTGAATTTTGACGCGCTCTGGGACGAGATCTCTTCCACGGAGTTCGCATCGTATTCCGGATACAAGGGGGCGGCGCCGGGCACGGAACCGGAGACGCAGGCGCTGATGAACCTTTATAACAACACAAGCTACAACTGGAAGGCTGTGATCAATTATCACTCCATGGGCGATGTGATCTACTGGGATATCGCAGGCAATAAGGTGCAGGAGGCGTCCTCGGAACTGGCGACGCTGATGTCCGAGACGACCGGCGGCTATACCCTGCTTGCTTCTTCCGGCGGCGGCGGATACAAGGACTGGATCCAGTTAAGCAGCAACCCGGTGCCAAGCGTTACCCTGGAGACCGGAACGGTGTCCTGCCCCATGCCACTTTCCGAGTACAGTGCCATCTGGGAACAGAACCGTCTGACCTGGGTGGTGACCATGGACTGGGTGCTGTCGCGGTAAGATGAGGGCGGAAACCACTGCCGTGGACGGTCACGGCGGCGGGATGAGAAAATGAAAAATCAGGAGAGAGTATCATGAAGGTTAGAACCAGATATGCGCCCAGTCCCACAGGGCGGATGCATGTGGGAAATTTGCGTACGGCATTGTACGCATACCTGATCGCGAAGCATGACGGCGGCGATTTCCTTCTTCGAATAGAGGATACCGATCAGGAACGTTATGTGGAGGGTGCGACGCAGATCATCTACCGGACGTTGCAGGAGACCGGACTGGTCCATGACGAAGGCCCGGATAAGGACGGCGGCTGCGGGCCTTATGTGCAGAGCGAGCGGCAGAAGGCCGGTATCTATTTAAAGTACGCGAAAAAACTGGTAGAAAAGGGGGAGGCGTATTACTGTTTCTGTACGCCGGAGCGTTTGGAAACCCTTCGGCACGAAGAGGATGGCGAGACCATCATGTCGTATGACAAGCACTGCCTTCACCTTTCCAGGGCGGAGATCGAAGCGAACCTGAAGGCGGGCATCCCCTATGTGATCCGCCAGAACAATCCGACCGAAGGGACGACGACCTTCCATGACGAGATTTATGGCGACATTACGGTGGATAACGCTGAGCTGGACGACATGGTGCTGATCAAATCCGATGGATATCCCACATACAATTTTGCCAACGTGGTGGATGATCATCTGATGGGCATTACGCATGTCGTTCGCGGGAATGAATACCTTTCCTCCGCGCCCAAGTATAACCGTCTCTATCAGGCGTTCGGGTGGGAAGTACCGGTATACGTGCACTGTCCGCTGATCACCAACGAAGAACACCAGAAGCTGAGCAAGCGCAGCGGCCATTCTTCCTACGAAGATCTGATCGAGCAGGGATTTCTGACTGAAGCGGTGGTGAATTATGTGGCGCTGTTGGGCTGGTCTCCGGAAGGAAACCGGGAAATCTTCTCGTTAGAGGAGATGGTGAGAGAATTTGACTATCACCGGATGAGCAAATCCCCGGCAGTGTTTGACATGACAAAGCTAAAGTGGATGAACGGCGAATACATGAAGGCCATGGATTTCGAGAAGTTTTACCAAATGGCTCTTCCCTACATCCGGTCGGTGATCCATAAGGATCTGGATCTGCGCAAGATTGCCGGCATGGTCAAGACCAGGATCGAAATTTTTCCGGATATTGCCGGACACATCGATTTCTTTGAGGCCATGCCCGAACACGACGTCTCCATGTATACGCATAAAAAGATGAAATGTACGGCGCAGACCGCTCTCCAGGTGCTGCAGGATGTTCTCCCCATCCTGGAGGAGCAGACCGATTATTCCAACGACGGGCTTTACGCGAGGCTGATGGAGTACGTCAGGGAAAAAGAGTATAAGACCGGATTCGTGATGTGGCCGATCCGCACGGCGGTGTCCGGACGGCAGATGACGCCGGCGGGAGCTACGGAGATCATGGAAGTGCTGGGGAAGGAAGAGTCGCTGGCGCGCATCCGGGCAGGGATCAGTAAACTTTCATAATACAGGCGCGGGGGCGGGCGATGCCGGCTTTCGCTGCGGCAAGGAGTGCAGATGCCATTCAATGAAGCGCAGTCCAGAGCGGTGCGCCACGGAAAGGGACCCATGATGGTCTTAGCTGGACCAGGATCAGGAAAGACGACCGTGATCGTGGGGCGTGTCCGTCATCTGGTAGAAAACCAGGGGGTGAGTCCGTCCAATATCCTGGTGATCACCTTCACCCGGGCTGCCGCCCGGGAAATGGAGGAACGGTATCTGGCTTGTGAGATGGAACAAAACGGTGGAAGGGTCAGTTTTGGCACCTTCCACTCTGTGTTTTTCCGGATCTTAAAGCTGGCATACCGATATGACGGGAGCAATATTGCCCGGGAAGAACAGCAGATGCAGTTTATCCGGGAGGAGATGGGAAGGCTGTCCCTGGATGTGGAGGATGAGGGGGAGTTTATCCGTTCCATCTTAAGTGAGATCAGCATGGTTAAGGGAGAGATGCTCTCTCTGGAGCATTATTATGCGAAAAATTGTTCCGAGGAGATCTTTAAGCAGTTGTACGAGAGCTACCAGCGAGAGATGGGCCGCCGCGGGCTTCTGGATTTTGACGATATGCTGGTCATGTGTTACCGGCTGTTTCGCGAGAGGAAGGATATCCTGGCCGCGTGGCAGAAAAAGTATCGCTATATCCTGATCGATGAATTTCAGGATATCAACAGGATCCAGTATGAAGTCGTGCGGATGATGGCGCTGCCGGAGAATAATCTGTTTATCGTAGGCGATGACGATCAGTCGATTTACCGGTTCCGGGGCGCGAAGCCGGAACTGATGCTGGGATTCCCGAAAGACTATCCTCAAAGCGAGCGGGTGCTTTTGGATATTAATTACCGGTCGACTCCGCAGATCGTGGAGGCGGCGGGAAGGCTGATCGTACACAACCGGACACGCTTTCCCAAGGCGATTCGGACGGTTCGCAGGCCCGGAAGACCGGTAGTAACCAGAACATTTGCCGGCGGTGCGCAGGAGGCGGAAACGATTTGCCGGGAGCTTCGCGATTACGCGCGGGCAGGACTGAAGTGGGAGGACATGGCCGTCCTTTTTCGGACAAATCTCGGACCAAGGCTTCTGGTGGGAAAGCTGATGGAATACAATATCCCCTTTTGTCTTAAGGATTCTCTCCCCAACCTGTATGATCACTGGATCGCCCGGAATATCCTCGATTACATTCTGGCGGCCAGGGGGCATACGGAGCGCGGGAGGATCCTGACGATCATCAACCGGCCAAAGCGCTACATCAGCCGGGATGCCCTGGAAGGGGAGATGGTCAGCTGGGAGCAGGTGAAGTCTTTTTATCAGGATAAGGGATGGATGGTGGAACGGATCGAAGATCTGGAACTCCACCTGATGGCAATACGGGGACTCGCGCCGGCGGCCGCGGTGAATTATATCCGCAAGGCCGTTGGCTATAACGAATATCTGAAAGAATATGCCGCCTTCCGCAGGATGAAGCCGGAAGAACTGGATGAGATCGCCGACCAGGTTCAGGAAAGTGCAGCGCAGTTTCGTACGGCGGAAGAATGGTTCCGGCACATTGAACGCTACCGGGAGCAGCTGAAGGAGCAGGCGGCGGAGCGGAATCAGAAGCGGCAGGGCGTTTCTCTGATGACGATGCACAGCGCCAAGGGGCTGGAATTCCGGGTGGTCTTTATCCTGGATGCCAACGAGGGCGTGACGCCGCACAACAAGGCCTATCTGGACGCGGACATCGAGGAAGAGCGGCGGATGTTTTACGTGGCCATGACCAGAGCTAAGGACAGACTTCATATTTATTCCGTGAAGGAGCGCTACCACAAGAAGCAGGAACTATCACGCTTTGTGAAGGAGTATATGGGAGAGGCGACGAGATGACAAAAGAAGGATCGGGAAAAATCCACCTCTACTGCGGCGACGGAAAAGGAAAGACCACGGCGGCGGTGGGGCTGGCGGTACGGGCGGCGGGAAGAGGGCGGCAGGTGCTGATCGTCCGTTTCCTGAAGACGGAAGATTCCGGCGAGGTTGCTGTCCTGCGTAAGATCCCGGGGATCCGGCTGATGCCGTGCCGGAAGACCTTCGGGTTTACTTTTCAGATGAGCAGAGAGGAAAGAGAAGAGGCAGGGCGCTATTATACGGCGCAGTTTCTGGAGTCCTGCGAACTGGCGAAGGACGCGGATCTTTTGATCCTGGATGAGATTCTTGCTGCGTGCAACACGGGCCTGGTGAATCGGGCGCTGGTCAACGGTTTTCTTAAAGACAGGCCGGAGGGTCTGGAGGTCGTCCTGACCGGCCGCGACCCGTGGCCGGAACTCCTGGACACGGCGGATTATATTACGGAAATGCGGGCTGTCAGGCATCCTTATGAAAAAGGCGTTGGCGCCCGTGAAAGCATTGAATATTAGGAAATCTATTGCTTTTCTCTCCGCTTTTTGGTACAGTCCCGTCTTTGACAGTTGAAAAAAACAAAACACCGCTGTAATGCCCATTTTATAA